>JAIOYR010000067.1 GCA_021740995.1 Taibaiella sp. | reverse complement strand
AGGTGACAGTAAATGCAGCTTTAGGCAGCATATCAGGGTCAACAAGTGTATGTGTTGGCAGCACCACCACACTAAGTCATGCGGATGCAGGCGGTGTATGGAGCAGCAGCAATGTAACGAGAGCAACAATAGATGCCGGAACCGGCGTACTGACCGGCGTATCGGGCGGATCCGCAACCATAAGTTATGCTTTGAGTGCAGGATGTGTAAGAACGGTGAATATAATGGTATACGGATTGCCCAATACAATAGGCGGAACCGGATCTGCAATGTGCCTAGGCGGTGTCAGATACTTTAGCTGCACCCCCGGCGGCGGCATCTGGAGCAGCAGTAATACAGGAGTAGCAACTGTAGGAAGTACGGGAATAGTATCAAGCGTATCGGCAGGTACCAGTGTTATTAGTTATACGCTTAGTACTGGTTGTGCCTCCACCCGTACTGTAACAGTACTGGCATCGCCATCGGCAATCACCGGTTCTGCCAGTGTATGTATCGGTGTTACTACAACATTAAGTTCATCTCCTGCCGGTGGCACATGGACGAGCAGTGCACCATCCAAGGCAACAGTAGTAGCAGCAACGGGCGTAGTAACGGGTTTGTCTGCCGGAACTTCTGTAATCTATTATACAGTGTCTACCGGGTGCAGCCGCGCCAGAACCCTAACAGTAGTAACATTGCCGGCACCTATTACCGGTACACGTTCACTGTGCAGCAGTTGTACAACAAATTTGAGTTCCAGTACTACTTCAGGTACCTGGACAAGCGATAACCTTGCTGTTGCGACGGTAAATAGCACGACAGGCGTAGTGTCAGGAGTTAGTGTAGGTACAGCAACCATTAGCTATACAGCAACCAGTGGTTGTGCACGTACCGCGATAGTAACAGTAGGAGTTGATCCGGCTGCAATCACAGGGACAGGTGAAGTGTGTGTAGGGCAGACTAATGCGACGCTTGATCATTCTGTATCAGGTGGTACCTGGAGCAGTAGCAATACAGGAGTAGCTACTGTGCATGCAACATCGGGTATTTTTACGGGAACAGGAGCCGGTACAGCAAACATCACCTATACCACATCTCCCGGTTTTTATACCACTACTGTTGTTACAGTAGCACCAGCGGTTGCGTCAATTACGGGCAATGTAGGTATATGTCCCGGAGCAACAATGGCATTGTCATGTACCACATCATCGGGTGTATGGGGAAGCACTAATACAGCGATAGCTACTGTAAATGCAGGAACCGGGGTAGTAACTGCAGTAACTGCCGGCACTACCACTGTGTCTTACACAATCAGTGTAGGTTGTTACCGGGCAGTAACAGTAACTGTAAATGTAGTTCCGAATATTTTGGGATCTGCTACTGTCGTAAATGGTAGCGTAACTACACTTATTGGCAGTCCGGCAGGTGGTACGTGGAGTAGTGCCAATCCCGGAGTAGCATCGGTAGTGGCAGGCACAGGTGTGGTAACCGGAGTTAGTCTGGGAGTAGCCAATATAGGCTATACGATGCCTTCAGGTTGTGCTACTGTTCGTGATATTGCTGTGACCGCATCGCGGCCGGGAATGAGTGGCACTGCAGGAGCGGATAATGTAACGCACGGTGTAGTGAAGGTGTATCCTAACCCCACATCAGGTTCGGTAACGATAGATGCACCGGTAGCAGGTACATTTATAGTGTATACCATTGAAGGGAAGGAGGCAGCACAGTATACAGTCATAGCATCAGCGATTATGGTATCATTACCTTCTGACCTTGCATCCGGCATCTATATGTGCCGTTTCATTGGTGCAGATGGTACATCGGCAATAGTAAGGCTGGTATATGAGCCTTAGCGGTTAATAGGTTAAATGCCTTAAAACAGTATCAGGCCCGGGGCTTTGTTCCGGGGCTGATACCTTTATAAATAAATGGTTTTGAAATTTGCTGTTGTAGCAGTATATACTTTTCTATTTCTTTTTGGGTGCAGATAAAAACAACTCAAGTGCCGACACCATGGATGGCGCATTCGGTGCAGGTGCTTTTATGTCCAGCCGCATACCATTGTCTTCTACCGCCTTAGATGTGGTAGGACCAAAAGCACCAATCATTGTGCCGTTCTGTTTGAAGTCCGGATTGTGGTCAAACAAGGACTGAACACTGAAAGGGCTGAAGAAAACAATCAAATCATACCCGTCTTTCATTACTTCTCCGATATCGTTAGACACCATGCGATATAGCGTCACATCTGCATATTTTATGTTATGCTTTATCAAGTGCATGGCTATATCATTCTTGCCATTGTCTGATACCGGAAGTATATATTTTTCGTTTTTGTGTTTGCTGATTACATCCTGCAGGCCTCCCATACTTCCATCGGCAGAAAAGAACACTTTACGCTTACGATAGAGAATAAATTTCTGCAAATACAGTGCTACCGCTTCTGTGATACAGAAATATTTCATATCCTGAGACACTTTCACCTTCAGCTCCTCACATATCCTGAAAAAATGATCTACCGCATATCGGCTGGCAAAAATAATTGCAGTATGCTCTGCAATATCCACACGTTGTTTCCTGAACTCTTTACCGCTCACTCCTTCTACTCTGATGAAGGCATGGAAGTCGAGTTGTAAATCATATTTTTTTGCAAGGTCGAAGTACGGAGACTTTTCTGTCTCGGGGCGGGGCTGAGTTATCAATATACGGTTGACTTTCAGTTCCTTTTTTTCAGCACCCTTCTTTTGCGAACGAACAGCTTTGGCCATATACAAGGATTATCGGGGTTAGCACCGGAAATATGCAGTATCAAAGCGGTTTTGATATCTAGTAAAACATCAATCCTTTAACTAATAACTTCATTAATACTGCCAATGGCAATAATTCCGAGGCGCAAAGGTACATAAAAAAATGAAATTTACTGTACTGGAAAAATGAGCCGAAAACCTGCCACGATCTTATATACCTGTTGAGTAGCAAAATTCCGGATGTGATAAACGATATAATCACCACCTGCTGCGCCCATTCCCTGTCTGCAAACGCCAGTACTATGATGAAAGGGAGTAATGTTACTGCCAATACTTTATTTATCAAAAATACATTAAATAAATAGTGCTCCGTAATGCTCTCCAGCCGGAATGCCCATCCGCTAAATCTTACTGATGCATACTTTGCTATATATATGATGCCTGTTCCGGCAATAAGCATAATGATAAGTAACGAAGGAGGAATTACACCCGAGTTGCTGGGGGTGAAAAACTTCACCACATAGTATATATAGGCCCCCACAGCAAAAGCAAAAAACAAATTCATCAATAAATTAGGTAGTCCTGCACCTTGCAGTTGGTCTTTGAGCTGACGATTGCTCAATGTGGGATTCCAGAATGCCCGCCAAAGGTTGATAAAATAGCGGGTATCCATAAACCGTATCAAACCCAGTATAAAACATAGAGACAACAATAGGTAGAAGTCTGCGGTTTGCGGCACCATCACATGTGGCGATTGTATATCGCTGATCACATATTCCGTTGCTATCATGGGATGGGCTGCCAGCATACTGTCTGCTGCCCATATAGCACTTGCCGCCGCTACACTACTATCCGCCAGAGAGTCAATGCCATATTCTTCCGCACTTACTACCTGCGCTGTTGAAGTGAAGGTAGTAAGCACACCAATAATCAAAATAAAGAAATAGCGCATCACCTGCTGCGAAATTAGCAGATATACCCCACGCTATGCATAAACGCAGGCGTTAAGTGTCATATATTTATCCACCATGCTTGTTAATATCTAAATGAAAGTAGCTGGCACACTTAAAAAGCCCGGAAATTACTTTCCTTTAAATATCGCTTTTCTCTTTTCAATGAATGCCTGTACACCTTCCTTGAAATCGTAGGTGCTTCCTGCTATTACCTGAGTTTGTTTTTCCAGCTCCAGTTGTCCCTCCATAGTGTTGTTGAAGGAGTGATTGAGTAGCCGCTTTGTCAGGCCTATTCCTTTTGTGGGCATCTGAGCCAGCGAAACCGCCATTTTTTTGCTCTCAGCTTCAAATACCTCATCTGCGAAACACTTGTATATCATATTCATGCTTACGGCTTCTGCAGCCATTACTTTGTCGCCGGTCATCATAAGTGCTGCTGCGCGCTGCATGCCTATCAGCCTGGGCAAAAAGTATGTACCGCCACTGTCAGGTATCAATCCTATTTTGCTGAATGCCTGTATAAAGGAGGCACTTTCCGCAGCTACTACTATATCGCATGCCAGTGCAATGTTGGCGCCGGCGCCCGCAGCTACACCATTCACAGCAGCTATTACCGGTTTTTCTATATTACGTATCCGCCTTATGGTGGCATTATAGTGCTCTCTTACCATCCGTTCAAATTCTTCCGGACTAGGTGCCATAGCTTCCGACAGGTCCTGGCCAGAGCAAAAGCCTTTACCGGCACCGGTGATATAGATACACCTTACCGTATCATCATCGGCACATTCGTCCAGGCAGTCCTGCAATTCTACCGACATCTCCCGGTTAAAGCTGTTATATTTATCAGGTCTGTTCAGTGTTATATAACCTACGCCATTTTCTTTATTTAGTATTACAGTTGCCATTCCTCAAAGATAAGGATTGTTGGACTATCGTTGCATCCGTATTGTGCCATTTCGTGTTCATAAGTTTAGCTGCACATGCAGAAAGTATTTGCGGTAGTTAACCTTTTTTTAAGTCAATGGTAATAGTTAAATTACATTGTGTGTCATTTAGAGAATAATACTTAATTTGGTCATAATCTAATTATCGTTTAAATTGCAAGAAAATAAAAATAATCATGAAAAAAATTGTACTCTTTCTGTCTTCGATACTTGTTATGGCTGCTGCTAGTGTTTCGGCGCAGTCATTTACCACCGAATTTGATACTGTTTCCGGAACAATAACCGGAAACGAGAAGTTGTATAACAAGATCACCAACACTACAGCTGGCAGTATTCCTATCAGCTGGAAGGTGACTTCTCATAATTTCCCTCTCGATTGGCAGACCAATACTGGTATTTGTGATATTAGTTTGTGTTATACCGGAACATCTATTTTTTCCGGATCTTCATATTCTTCTTCTTATCCTCCAGGGCAGAGCACATTTTATCTGCTCATCGATATGCCTTTGACCACTTCGGCAGGTACTTTTTATGTAAATGTTCAGATTAGTACCACACTCGAAACGCCGGTTATAGAAACATTTATTGTCACCAAAGGCACTACATCTGTAAGTGTTGTAAAAGCACCAAACAGCGTTGCTATCTATCCAAATCCGGTCACAAATGAACTTAATGTAGATTACAAAAAATCAGACAACGTGAAATCAATTTCAATGCGTGATATTACTGGTAAAGTGATAAATAACTATGCGGTAAATGCTACAGACACACATACAGGTATCAATGTAGAAATGCTGCCTGCAGGTTTGTATTTCTTACACATGCTCAATGCTGATTCAGAGGTTATTACTATTAAGAAGTTTGTAAAACAATAATCTATATTTTCAAGGTGCATTAAATATTAGATAGAATGTATAACACTACGTTGTCGTAGCATACACCTTCTTTTTTGGTTTTATTGCACTTTTACTCTTTGATATTTTAGAAGTTTATTGAAAATTTATTTTTAATAAACTTCTTTTTCTTTTATAAAATTGACAGTAATATATTTTCATAATGACAAAATCATTAGCCGCTATTGCTCTGGGACTGATTACGCTTCTGGGTTGTAAGGAGAAAGCCCCTTTAATTAATTTTGGAGCTCCTCTTTCTACAGATACTTCGTACATTATTACTCCAATACCTGCTGCCGACCCGCATAGCGTGCTTATTGAAGAGTTTACCGGACAAAGCTGTCCCAATTGCCCCGCAGCTCACGAGACCATAAAAGGATTCGAGGCAGCCAACCCCGGCAGAGTGAATGTTATAGCCATGTATAAATACAGTTTTCCGCAAACAATTCCTCCCCATGGTTACAAGTATGATTTGAGAGATTCAGCGGCCACCAACGTTGCAGATAAAGTATATTCTTCTGTTGGGTTTATGCCATCCGCCGGTGTCGACAGGATACCATCTGGTGGAAGCATACTCTTAACATCATCTTTATGGGCGGGTGTTTTTTCGTCTGCTTTGGCAGCCGATTATGGGGTTAACCTCAAGGTAACGAGTAGCTGGGATTCCTCTTCTCAGCAGGCTACTATTATTGCACTGGTCACTTACACCAAGGCTGTTTCTACACTTCAAAATCTGTCTATTGCAATTGTAGAAGATGGTATGGTAGATAAGCAGGAATATCCCGGAGGAGATCCTAATTTCCCCTCTGGTGTAAATGATGCTTATAAGTTCACAAACGTGCTCAGGGGGGTCGTTACTGCCTCTCCCTGGGGTGACCCGATATTGCAGAACATGACAACCAAAGAAGCAGGCAGGGTATCACAGAGGGTTTACACTTACAAGCTCAAAACCAAATCTCCTGCCATAGTACCGGCAAAGTGTCGTGTAGTGGCATTTGTAAGCAATGTAAATGGGTCTGATATAAAGGTGGTTCAGTCTACACAAACTAAGCTTATTCCTTAAGATGTGAGGTGCTCGTTGTTTAAGGAATTGTTCGGTATCACGGTTTTTTTACCCCTACAAACCTTATTACTGCACCCTTGCCATTATGCAGTGCTCCTTCTTCCAGTAAAACTTCATTTTCTGTAAGTATCAGTATTTCGTAGTTGCCAAAGTCTGCCAGTATCTCTTCTTTCGAGTACAGCATTTTCAGGTCGTCAGGACCTCCTACTTTTGGGTTCTGTTGCTTATATGGTATGTGATTCTTGCTAAACGCTTCAAAAATAATAATACCTCCTGGCTTCAGGTACCCATCCAGTTTCAGGTGAAAGGCCTGCTTCTTATCTCCCGGAAAATGAGCGTATATAAGCCCTATGGCATCAAAAGATTCGTTGTCAAACTGAAGCAAGTCAAAATCACCTACAATATAGTCCAGTTGCACTCCACATTCTTCAGCCAGTTTCATTGCCTTCCCTCTTCCCTCAATACTCAGGTCAAAGGATGTAACTTTCCATCCTTTCGTGGCAGCAAATACTCCGTTACGGCCTTCTCCATCGGCTGGCATCAGTATTGTGCCAGATGCTAATTTCTGCAACCACTCTTTAAAAAACAAGTTAGGCAATTTGCCATAGACAAATTCATTGCTCTTGTATCGTTCATCCCATTTCTGGTTCATAATATACGGGGGTTAAAATGTCTGGTATCGAAAAATAAAGAAAGGTGATTACATAGTTCCGCAAAGGTAAGTTACTACCGGAAATACTACATCCGAAACGCAGGTCTGTACAGTTTACATACAAATTCAATCCGTTAAGACTCCTTTCGTCTTATTACATACAAAAACCCCGGATGTCCGGGGTTTTTGTATGTAATAAAGTATGATTATTTTTTATTTTTCACTATCGTCGGTTGTAGCTACTTTATCCTGCATTTTATCAAACTCAAACATCAGCGTAAAACGAAGTGTGTTTGATAATGGATTACGGGTAATACCGGAACCCTGTGGTACGAGATAAGAAGCATGCAATTGGAATACATTATAACGAACACCCAGACCACAAGTTATGTACTGACGGTCGCCGTTATCTTTGTCTTCGTAGAAGTAACCTGCACGGAATGCAATAGTATTCTGATACCAGTATTCAGCTCCAAGAGATGCATTTATTTGCTTCAGCTGATCACCTGTCTGGAAGGACTTGAAGATACCATTGATAAGAGATATCTGGGTGTCTTGTGCAGTATACTGCAGAGCAGGTACCAGAAGCTTGTTGAGGTCAAGGGCAAAAGTAATTTTGTTGTGTGCATCGAACTGTGAAGTATATGCTACACCTATACCCAGGTTTTGTGGTAAGAAATCTCTGCGGTTCAGGTTGTAAGATATTTTAGAACCAAGATTGCTGATTACAGCACCAAAGTTGAAAGTATTTACATGGTCTTCATCTTTCTCAAAAGACTTTGAATAGAATACACCCAGATCAGCGGCAAATGCATTGCCAGGCTTTATATCGCTGCCGGTAGATGACATACTTACTCCCGATGCTAATGAAGAATGAATATAGCGCATGCTAAGACCTGTAGACAAATACTCGGAAAGCTTTCGTGAGTAGCCGAGGTCAAAAGAATATTCTCTTGGCATACCGGTGCCCAGCGAGTTACCTATATCATTAGTCCATTGTATGTTGCCTAATGAAAAATAACGCATAGACGCACTGAACGCCTGTTCCTGCTCCTTGCCGAATTTGGCATAACCCGAAAGATAGGCTAAAAATATATCCGGAACAAGGTCTTTAAGCCATGGTGTGTATGTAGCAGACACTCCGTATGGTTTATCCGTAAATGGGATTTTAGCTACGTTCCAGTATTGAGCGTTGGCATCCGGAGATACAGCAATACCTGCATCACCCATTGCACCGGCACGCGCATCCGGAGATACTCGCAGGAAGGGTACCGCAGTAGTTACAAATGAATTACTTGTTCCGTTTATGTTCGTACCCTGTGCTTTCACCTGTGAGGATGTAGCAGCCGCAAGTAATGTTAAGCCTATTAAAGCAAAGCGTTTTGCCATTGTGTTATTATTATAATTATTTAAGGTGCAGCAAAAATATTTCTTTTTGCCCATATAGTCAACAATTTTTGTGAACATTTCTATTATTTATCATTAACGTACAATAACCAGTTTTTGGTATGCAGTCGACTTATAACCTTTATCAGTAGTTATCATCATACGGTATACGTACATACCTGATGGTAACCTAACACCATGATTATCAGTGCCATCCCATGTTATATCGTGGCTGCGGCTACCTGTAGGTGTAAATTTCCGGTCAATATTTTTTGCAAGAGCCCCGGTAGAAGTATATATATATATTTGCACATCAAGTTCTTCCTCCGGATGGTTGTGCTCAAATACAAAATGAGTTTCGCCACTAAACGGATTAGGATAATTCATCAGGTTTTCTATTCCCATCACTTTTCCATCCAGCACCACAAAGTCAACGCTTCCTTCGCCCGAATTATTGTTTACATCCCATGCTTTTATTTTTATAGTATGTTTTCCATTAGCCAGACCGTTAATTGGGAAAGTCACAAAACCGCGTTGGTAGGTGTTCGGGGCCGTTTCGTAGTAGTCATTGAGTATATAGGGCTGTTCTATGTTGTCATCCAATACTGCAGTAAGGTCGTGCCCCAGTTTATTGCCCGATACGTTAATACCTGTTTCTGAGAATAATGACACAAAAAGCGATGTGTTGCTGCCTGTGATACCGCCGTTGTAGAATAAGCTGTCATTGATATAAGGCTTTACTATTGGTGGCACATCGCTCGTTACAGGATTGTCTGAATATCCGCCTACTTTCAGGTTAGTATCCACACCGGCCGCATCGGTTATGCCATTATGTGCATAGTTACTTATTTTACTTACTCCATAAAAGTAGTTGATATCTTTAGGTGCAATGAAGGTATAAGAGTATCTGCCGTTAGTTACACTTACTTTTCCTTTGTATACCAGATTGTCTTGAAGTAGGAAGGTTTTATTAACCTGTGTAATAGTGGCTACAGTACGTGGTTTGTCATAAAAAGAAACAGACAATATACCATTGAATCCGGTAAGGGTGTTTCCTGAATTGTCGCGCACTGCACCACTGATGCGGTAAGCGCCGAGTGCTTTTATTGTATCAGCAGACGTTGATGTCGCTACATCAATAACGCTGTCTACATGCACAAAATGTTCCGGAAAGTTGGGTGTCAGTGCAGGGTCGCCCAGTAATGCGAATTTCCGATAGTTTGCCAGCTCACTGGGGTTTATGGATGTAAGGTAAGTAGCGTTCTTGCCTATGCGGGATGCATCTCCGAAACTATGCCATTTACCATCTGCTTTTTGAGTGAATTGTGTCTTAAGAAATAGTGCATTAAGCGGGTTATTATAGCTCGCATATACCGGCGCTGTAGTAGTAAGTATAGATATTACTCCTCCACCATTATTCAATACCAGTTTTTCAGCGGCTGATACATACTGTGGATGGTCGAACTGACCATAATCGCAGGTTGCCGTGACCATAAATGGCAGCATATTTATATTCTTCCATTTGTTGAAGTCGTCCTGTGTGAGTATGCGCTCGTCTGTCCATACCTGTGTATTGCCATGCCCGCTATAATTAATGAACATGGTGCCTTTAAAAATCCTGTCACTGATAGATGCATTTGCATTAGGGCTTCGGTGCCCGGCAGGTGTGGATATAGATGGTATTGCGTCCAGGTATATTTTGCTGTGGTTATACAGGTTGTGGGTAGTGGCAGTTATATGTGTAGCCATGTCCTCTCCATCCTGCATGTGATTACCTGCTCCGTCATTATTGTCTGCAACTATAGTTGATGCGAGCCGCCATGGGCCCAATGTAGCAGGGCTTTTGTAAGCTTTTATTTTATTCACACTTGCTACTGCATCTTCTATTGTTCGTGCTGGTATCCTGCCTACACCCAAATCAAGTGCATTCAGCATGCTATTGTTTTCTATGTCTTCATTATCATCCAGAAAACCATAAAAATCGTCAGTAGAAAAACTGGCAAGGTTGTACGAAGATTCGGCAGATTCAAAAACAGGTACGAAGTTTGAGTTGTTGGGCAGGCGGTCTTTGTAGTCATATGACGCCCCGCCCAGAAAGGTCAGATAGTGGGGCATTTGTGTACTATCGGTTCCTGCTCTTTTGTAGAACATACGGGCAAAATCCCGTATAGCACTAATGTCCTGAGCGCCTGAGGAGAACTCATTGTAAACCTGCTCCGGCGTGGCTACTACTACACGCATATTGTCATGTGCACGATGGTAGTCTGCGAGTTCATTGGCTTGTGTCAGGAAGCGGCTATTGGAGATGATGATATTGTCTACCTGCGCCAATCCGTGAAGATTTTGATTGAGTACATTGCCTTTGAAAATGGGCTGGTAAAGATTTAAACTGTTCATAGCTGCAAATTCATGCAGTGTCTGAGCCTCGCAAGAAAAAGAATAGGTACTGCCGCCAAGTGCGCCATTGAGCAGCACAGGCACCTGAGGGTCTGTTACGTCCCATATTATGGTGCTGCTGTTAGCACCCTGCACCTGATAGTTGGCCACATTGCCTGCACCTATACTTTGCAGGTCGCGAAAACTCAGCTGGTCGCCGGAGATAACCAGCGGTCGACGTGCATTCAGTTCTATATAGTTGAGATATCCCAGACTTGATTGTGTAGATGGCAAAAAGTTGAGATTTACAGATACAGATGCACTATTGGTGGCAGTCGTCCACTCGCTGCTGCTGATTAGCATAGGTGTGTTTTCGTTGGTGGCTCCCGGGAATCCAATTGTACCCAGCAATGCGCCATTGAGTGATACATTGAATGTGTTGCCCATGTCGCCGGAAACTGCTACTGAAGTTTTGCAATGAACGTTGGATACAGCAGCACCAATATCAAAATTAAATGATTGTGAGAGGTTGCTGGCAAGCGGATTGAAATCTTCTCCATACCAGTTTTTGCCGATTCCTGCAGGGCTTACCAGGTCTATATCATGGGCGTCATAATAGTTGAAATCAGCAACAGTCACATTGCCGCCGGGAGCCGCACTGCGCTCCGATATCCTAAGGCCGGCACCTTTATTGAAAGTGATAAAATAGTAGGCAGTATCTGAGTATATATTTTTCTGGTGGGTAAAACGTTTATTGGCAGTATCTGCATCCCATCCGGTAGGCCCCATGCCATAAAAAATGGCATAATCGCCAGTGTTAAACTTATTGTCTCCGCCATCATACACCATTATTGCATTTTCACGCAGGTCAGTAGCCCTTGGCTTACTGTTCGCTTCAGGTAACATTCTGCCGCCATTCCCGAAAACACGGATGTGTGCTGGGTTTATGGTACCAGGGTCAAGACCCATTGATGTGATAAAAGCAGCATCTATTTTATGGAATCCTGTACGGGTGATGCCAATTTTGTACCATGTCCCCTCTGCCAGAGCAGAAGTGGTCACATCGGCAGTGGTTTTTGCTGCATACAGATTTTTGCCAGTACTTGCCTCCTCTGTAACCGTAAGGTTGAAAGC
Organism: Taibaiella sp.; assembly: GCA_021740995.1. Lineage (GTDB taxonomy): Bacteria > Bacteroidota > Bacteroidia > Chitinophagales > Chitinophagaceae > Nemorincola. The sequence continues at coordinate 9,833 of JAIOYR010000067.1, read as the reverse complement.
ACTTATCTGTTGCGGCTTTCCGGCCGCATCCTGCGAATAGGCGGGTATACGTATCACTGCGAAAGGGTGTTTACGCTCCATACCTATCAATACCTCTGTCTTATCGGGCGTAGATAATGCCGCACCCGCAGGAACTACTGATGCTATGTAGCTTATGTCTGATACCGAAACTTTCGGTACAGCATAGTTTTCCAGCCATATTTTCCTGATGAAATAGCCACCATAAATATCACTATTAGTAACGGAGATAGATTCGGGTTGTGCCAGGGCAATTTGACACGAAACAATACTGAGAAGCAGGATAAGGACTGAAATTATTCTTTTCATTCTTTCAATGTGTTTTTACCTATAATTTTACAATAAACAAGCAATGAATCAACCAAAATTACGCAATAATGCCTTTTAAAGATTTTTTCGGTCTATATTACTCTGTTAAATCATAAACGTAATTGTTTTTCAAATATTATATACGGGAAAATAAAAAAATCAGACTTTTTTTTTTGTAAAAAGGGTGAAAACTTGAAAATTTAAAAAGAATGAGGTATCATTGTAACTGCTTTTAACAGTATACTTGCAATAAAGCGTAAATTTTTTAGCGAAAATTATGAAAAGAAAACTCATAGGCGTCGGCTTGCTTTGCATTGGAGCGGCAACATTATTTTCCGCATGTTCACCCAGATCTCAAAAAAAGGGAAAGGGTGCAAATGAATCCCGTGTTACCGGTTGGGAGCTGAATAATAGAGACTGGGGTGGCTTTGAAGCAACAGATTTTCAGGGGCAACCAACCCCGATAGGTATGACATTTGTACAGGGCGGTCGTTTCACGATGGGAGCTGTAGACGATGAAATGCCCACTTTAGAGAACAATAGCACGCGTCGTACCGTTTCTGTATCATCTTTTTATATGGACGAGACAGAATTGGAAAACGTAAGCTATCGTGAATATACATACTGGCTAAATCGCACCTATTTTACGGATTATCCGCAAATGGTAGTGGCAGCGTATCCCGATGAAGCTGTATGGCGCTCTGCATTGGCTTACAACGAGCCTTATGTGAAAAACTACTTCAAAGCTAATGCATACAACCATTATCCTGTAGTGGGTGTAAGTTGGTATCAGGCAATGGATTTTTGTGAGTGGCGCACCGACCGCTTTAATGAGGGTCTGCTTATTAAAGCAGGATATTTCAAACCTAACGTAAACCAGTCAGGTGAAGACGTATTCTCTACCAAGTCTTACATGGCAGGTCAATACGAAGGAACAAAAAGACTCCGCAAAAAAGATTTGGAGCCCAATGGCTCTGGAGAGCGTCCAATTAATTATGCGGATGGTCTTTTCCAGCCAGACTTCCGCCTGCCTACAGAGGCTGAGTGGGAATATGCTGCACTGGGTCTGATAGGTAATAACCCAAGCCCTGAAAACAAACGTCGTCGTGGTGAGGAAGTTATTACAGATCGCAACACACTGCCATGGGGACCAAAAAACACTACCCGCTACGGATTACACAATCAGTATCAAGGCGAATTTGAAGGTAACTTCATGCGTGGCAAAGGTGACTATATGGGTGTCGCTGGTGGTCTCAATGATAATGCTGACGGACCTACCGCTGTTAACACATTCCTCCGCAACGCTTTCGGATTGTACAACATGGCCGGCAACGTAAACGAGTGGGTAATGGATACTTATCGTCCTATGTCGCACGAAGATGTTGATGATTATCGTCCGTTCCGTGGTAACATCTATAAGAAGCAGTTGTACCAGGAAGATTATACTATTGAAGAGAAGGATAGTATTGGTAAACTGCCGATGGCAATTCTCACAGACGAGGAAGTTCGCAGTAATAATCGTTACGAAACAAGAACGGCACAGTTAGGTAGCTACAGAGATGGTGATAGTCTTTCTCAGGCTACTTACGCCTACGGTTCTGCTTCATTGATCAACGACTCTACCAAAGTGTACAAAGGTGGCTCATGGGCCGACCGTGCATACTGGTTGTCGCCAGGCACACGCCGTTACATTCAGGGTAACTTGTCATCATCTACAATTGGTTTCCGTTGTGTGATGGATCGCCTTGGCAGCCCAACAGGTGATGTGCAGCCAGGTGGTAACAACTTCGGTGCCCAGCGCTATCACAAGAGATAATTCTTACGCTAATAATATTCAAAACCCCTTTCTTTACGGAAGGGGTTTTTTATTTTTACATAAAATATTAAGTACGTGCAATTAGAGCTTTTGTATAAATTATATCTGCAACACCCTACGATCCTTACAGATACAAGGAAGATAGTAGCAGGAGGTATTTTCTTTGCGCTAAAGGGGGATAACTTTGACGGCAATCGGTTTGCTGCACAGGCTTTGGCAGCAGGTGCTGCGTATGCAGTAATAGACAATGAAACATTTGCGACAAACGAACGGTGTATAGTAGTGGACAATGTGCTGGTAACCCTGCAGCAACTGGCTAACTACCACCGGCAGCAGCTGAATGTACCCGTTATTGCCATTACGGGCTCTAATGGAAAGACAACTACCAAGGAGCTGGTGGCAGCAGTGCTTGGCAGCAGATACATCACCTATGCTACTACAGGCAATCTCAATAATCATATAGGTGTGCCGCTGACCCTGCTGAAAATAGGGCAGGATGTGCAGATGGCAGTGGTGGAAATGGGTGCCAATCATCAAAAAGAAATTGAGGGCTATTGCCGCGTAGCTGCACCCACACATGGTATCATCACCAACTGCGGCAAAGCGCATATAGAAGGCTTTGGGGGTGTGGAAGGAGTGCGTAAAGGAAAGGGTGAACTATACGATTATCTGAGGGCAAACGGAGGGGTAGCTTTCATAAATACTGACCTTGACTATCTGTTGCAAATGGCAAATGGTATCAGTAACCGAATTACGTATGGCACTGCGAATGCAATGTATACAGGACAGCCAAAGATGAACGGCGTATTCCTGAGTGTAATAATGCAACCTGAAGGTGCAGCTATAGCTATTGATACAAACCTTGTAGGGGAGTACAACTTTCCAAATGTGATGACCGCTATAGCTGTGGGGCTTCATTTCGGTATTCCCTTGCAGGAAATAAAGAGAGCAATAGAGGCATACGCACCGGATAACAGCCGCTCTCAATGGATGCAAAAAGGGAGCAACAAAATAATACTGGATGCCTATAATGCCAACCCCACCAGTATGAGCGCAGCTATACTCAACTTTGCTTCGTCCGGCCTGCCCGGCAAGGTGCTGTGGATAGGTGGCATGAAGGAAATGGGGGATGCTGAACTACAAGAGCACAAAGATCTGGTATCGTTGATAGGGCAGTGTACATGGGACAATGTGGTACTGGTGGGTGCAGAATTTCGTGGGGTGCAGGGCAACTATATCTGGTTCGATAACAGCGCGGCAGCAGCTACCTATGTAAAAGCAAACCCGCCCAAAAACAGCAGCATATTGGTGAAAGGCTCCAGAGGTAGCAAGATGGAAGTAATGGTAGACGCTCTGAGCAATGAATAGTACTTGCTGATTAGTCCGTTGTATTTATAGCTTTGTCTATTCTCTTTGATAATTTGGAGAGCTCTTCCTGCATCAGAGGATTGTTGAAGGACTCTATGGCAGTGTCGGCGGCATAAGATAGCAGTGTCATAGCCATGAAGTCCTGATCATCTTTACCTGCATAATGAGTGCGCATTTCAGCGACCTTCTGGTCGGCAAGTTTTACGGCGTTGCGCACGGCTGATTCTTCCTCAGGCTTTATGCGGATGCGGTAACTGCGACCCGATATCCAAACAGTAATGGTAAGTGTTTCTTTTTCTGAGTGTTCCTGCTGTGGTTGCATAATACAAAGGTTAGTGCGATACCGTCCGTTACTTCAATTGTGCATCTTCCGGAGATTCGTGGTCTGCTACGAGCTGCCCATCAGCTTGCGCTGCTGCAGGTGGAGTATGAACCAGTTGTTTCTGAAAGAGTAGTAAGGTAATAATTCCTATTGATATTGCGGCATCGGCGATATTGAATACCGGCTCGAAAAAGGTAAAATGGTCGCCACCCCAAAATGGAACCCAATTGGGCAGCGTAGTCTCCAGCATGGGGAAGTAGAGCATATCTACAACCTTGCCCTGAAGAAACTTGCCATAACCCTGACCGAAACTGGTGAGATGTGCCACTGCTTCCTTATTGTGATTTTGCAGCAGATTGCTCAGGCTGTCGTAGTTGCCGGAGAAGCAGGAGTAAGGACTATCACTGAAAATGAGGCCATAAAACATGCTGTCTATAAGATTGCCAAGCGCACCTGCCAGAATGAGTGAGCCGCATATGAGTATGCCCTTGCCATACCCTTTATTAATTAGCTTCTTGAGGAGATAAAACCCGAAGATAACAGCTACCAGCCTGAAAGAAGATAACACAATCTTGCCGATGGGAGACTCGCTCAGTTTCATACCATAAGCCATGCCTTCGTTCTCTATAAAGTGCAGCCTGAACCAGTTACCCATTACCCGTACGTCATCGCCATTGGCAAAGTGGGTTTTGATATAGATTTTCAGTGCCTGGTCTGCAACGATGACCAGCAGTATTATCAGTAAGGCATTGCGGTATTTCAAATTCGGGATTTGTGTTTAAAGTGTTGTGGCAAATATACTATAGTATTGGAAAGCTAAAAGTAATAAGTGAAAAGTGAAAAAGGTGTTAAGTGAAAAAGGCGAGTGTAAGCAATTTAAAAAAGCTAATTCACTTCGGTGGTTGCCTCCTCGTATATTACCTGAAGTAGTGTTTGACCTACAGCCTTTAGCGTGCCTTTGTCTATCACCGACATATTGTCGGCATGGGTGTGCCAGTGAGCCGGGAAGGGGTTTTGGGGGTCTGGGGTGAGGTGAATGATATCAATGGTTTTGATGCCTGTGATAACGTTTACCGGCACATGGTCGTCGGTGATTTCTGAGCCCGGTGCATATGGAAACCAGGATGAGTAGCCGGCGGTGCCTGCTGCTTTCCATACTTTCTGCTGTACATCGCCCGCCATGCGCATAGAGCCGCCCTCCATTGGGAATTGAGCTCCTTTAGCCCCTACCATATCGAGCAGGATACCAAATGATGCTTTGTAGCCTGCCACGTGTGGGTTGTGGGCCCAGTATTGGGTGCCCAGACAGTAGGAGTCGTCGCCCCACTCGGTCTTGCCATAGTCTTCGACATCTGTAAGCAATATATCTATACCTATCGATTGGGGGAGGCCGTAGCTTTTTATTTGCTGAGCCAATGCCAACAGCACTCCGGTGCCACTGCCGCCATCGTCGGCAGCAAGGATGGGCTTATCGGTGTCTTTGGTGTCGTGATCGGCCCAGGGGCGGCTGTCCCAGTGTGTGAGCAGTAATATTCTTTTGGTAGCTGCGGGGTTGATAACGCCTATGAGGTTGATACAGGGCAGGGACTGACCATTGCCTGCCTTTACAGTGGTCTGCTGGCGGTATGCGGTATCGCAGGATAGTTTGAGTTGTGTCTCCATCCAGTCGGCGCATTGCCGCTGGGCTTTGCTGCCGGGTACCCTGGGGCCATAGGATAGTTGCTGCTCTATGTAACGGTAGGCGGAATCGGCAGGGAAATCGGGGGTGGCAACAGGTTTAGGTGATGTCGGTGCGGTGCTGTCGGTGGTAGGGGGTGGCTCACTGGCATTGTTGCACCCACTAATGAATAATGAGAGTATGGCGGCTGTGAATAATAGTATATTTTTATTTTTCATGGTCTGTGTCTGATTCTAAAGGCAAAGTAAGGGCAGCCAGGGCAGACTACCAACAATGGTGTGGGTGGGGGAATGGTTTTTGCGCAAATTGCCATGGCTTTTTATTTTTCGGTTTTTTTATTGATAATCAATTACTTGAGTCTGAATTCTTGCGCAAAAATTGCGCATGTGTGCAATTTTATGAGTGGTCCGATTTTGAATTCCTGCACGAGAAACCCCTCCCGATAGTCATCGGGACTGAAGGGAGATGTTACGTAGCTCGAGTGCATTTACCTTGATTTCAAACTGCGAACTTTTATTGAATGCTGCTCTACAGGTAAGGAGTTCTGAAATTCTGACTTTTCTGGCTTAGGTTCCGACATTTTCCGACTTTATTGCAGACCGGAAATGGTGGAAAGTGCTACAGGAAAGGGTTATGGGGTGTTTGTTCCGGTAAGCTCCCGTTTTTTTGTCGGAACCCTATTTGTCGGCAGGCAAGTCAGATTTTTAAGATTTTATGATTTTCAAGACAACAAGACAAACTACCCGAATGATATAGACCGCAAATGTCGTGCCAAAATGGGTGAAAATGAGGAGGTGGCAGATGAAGATATCCCCATTTTGGGTGGTGATGAACTGGCAGCTGGAAGTGGGTATTCTTCAGCTTCAGAGCCTTGATGGCGGTGGGTCGCCCGTAGGAAAAGCGGGAAGACCCGCCGGGGACGGAGATTTCAAAAAATTCCTGTGCGCAGCAAACCTACTAAGGGCGGCAGGTTGTTTGCTGCCATCTACAAGTATTATTACATACCCGTAGGTTTACCACCCCGGCCATAAAGAAGCCTTCGCTTTTTTATGGCATCCCCTCCTAAAAAAGGAGGGGAGTTCCGTTATTTTCTGCTCATGACTTTTGCCCATGTCATTTCAAAAATTCTTGTGCGCTGCAAACTAGCCTACGGGCGGCAGGTTGTTTACTCAACCTGATAAAACCAGTAATCGGTACGTGCAGAAAAGTAAAATTGGTCGAGGTACTTTTAAAGCCTTTTATTTGGTTTAATACATGATTAGCTCCGGGGCAATGTTATGGTAAATGTGCTTCCCTTGTTCACCTGGCTTTCCACAGTTATTTCTCCCTTATTTGCTTTGGCAAATTCATAACACAGCAACAGTCCGAGACCGGTACCGGCTTCGCCCATGGTGCCGTAGGTGCTGGTGTGCGTGGCAGGCTGAAACAGTTGCCCGATTTGTTCTGCTGTCATTCCTATGCCATTGTCAGATACGTTTATTTTCGCAGTGTTCCCATCCACGCTGGCGGTCAGCGTTATAGTGCCGTTGGTTCCGGTAAATTTCAGTGCATTTGATAGGATGTTCCTTATTATGATGTCGATATGTCCGGTGTCGCCCAGTGCGGTAAATGGTTCAGGGATGTTGTTCAGCACAGTAATGTTTTTTTCCCGGGCCTGTGTTTCCAGTAACGTTATGTTTTGCCTGACTATTTTATGCAGGTCTATGCTTTCGGGTCTGGCTGTTGTAGTCCCCAGTATGTAATTCTTCGACCATTTAAGCAGGTTGTCGAGCAGGAAAGTAATAGACCCTAATTGCTTTCTTATTTCGGGTTTCAGCTCACTAAACTCCTGCGGCGATAAAAGGTTTTCATCCAGCAGGTCTACAGATGTGGCGATCGAATTGATCGGGCTTCGCAGGTCATGGGACAATACGGAGAATATCTTGTCTTTGAAAGTATTCAGTTCCTGAAGGTTTTTGGCTTGCCACAATATAGTTTCCTTGCTCCGTTTCTCTTTTATTCTACCCCGGTATAGCTGTATAGCTGTAACCACTACAAGTGCCAGCCCGGCTATGAGCCCCCACAATGTGGCCCGTTGCATTTCGTTTCTCGCCTGTACTATCAGTTTGTCTTTTTCAAGCAGCCTTATCTGGTTCTGTTTTTTTTCCAGTTCATAGTCGAACTGCAACTGCTGCTGCACTTTAGAGTTTTGCTCGTTGAACAAGCTGTCTTTAATGGCATGGCCTATTCTTATGTATTTCAGTGCCCGTGCATGATCGCCTACCTTTTCGTATGCTGCCCCCAGTGCATCTGCAGCAGGCCCTGTTTGGTCATTCATTTCATTCTCCCTGAAAAGTGCATAGGCTATTTCCAAATGCGGTATGCTTTTTTTCGCATCACCCCTTGCCAACCATACCTCCCCCAATCCGATATGTGCTTGTGCAATGGTTGCCGGCGCAGTTCGCTCTGTAGGTGGTGCCAGGCATTTCATGTAGTCGTCAAATGCCTTGTCATACATACCGGCATCGTAGTAGGACATACCCCGGTCTATGAGCAGCACAGATAATTCTGACCATTGTCCGGTAGAATCTGCAATGCGGATACCCTCGGTACACAGGGCTATTGCCTCATTGTAGTTCTTCATTGCAGTGTAGATACTCACTGCATTGGCATAGCAGTGTATTATAGTCTGCACATCGCTGTGCCCCTTTAACAATGCAATACTTTGTTTGATATATTCAATTGCCTTTGCTTTGTCGCCAATAGAAACGTACACCCTTGCCATATTGCTCAGCGCGTTTGCTCTGCCCTCATTATTGCCTGTTTTTTCCCATATGGTCAGGGATTTCAGGAAGTGCTTAAGTGCCTCTGTGTTTTTGCCCAAAACAATATAGCTGGTGCCTATATTATCCAGACATTTTCCTGTCGTTTTATCATCACCGGTTTTTTCTGCAATTTTTATCGTTTGCTCAAAATAACCGATAGCCTCCTTGTATTTTGTTTGCCTGTATCGGATATTTCCCATGTAGTAAAGCAATTGCTTCATGCCGATGCTATCCTTTGTTTCCACGAGGAGGGCTATGCCTACATTGCAAATGCTATCTGCCAGATACAAGTCGTTTCTGAACATATGTGCCACCCCTAATGATGCCAGACAGCGTGCCCTGCCGTTTCTGAAGTGCAGTTTATTGGCAAGTGCAATACCTCTCTTAGCCACTGCCAGCATAGAGTCTGTGCTGGTGTTCCTGTATTCGCTTGCCACCATTGCATAAAGATTCACCTTAGTGGTATCGTCCTTAACATGCTTTATCAGGACGTTTTGCAGGCTGTCTAACTCTTGTGCAGCCGACTGTTTGCTGCCACACAGCAGCAGTATGAATGCTGCTGAGTAGAAAATCCTTCGATTCAGGCTTCGTATTTTCATGTAAGGAATAGTCATTTCACACAATTTATAAAAGTAATGTATAGTTTACCCACTTTCGGCAGGAAAAGTTGGCAAATGTGGTATCGCAAAGTGATGTTTTTTTAAACTGTTTCTATCAGGGTTGGTCATATGACAGGCTGTTGTGCGGGGAGATGAGATAGTTGGATCCGGGAAAAGCAAGTGGCACTTCTGCCAATTGGCTTGTTAGTGTAGCAAATTAAACTAACAGAACAGACTACTTTAATGCCACATACGTTTTCATTAAGGCTTCAAAGATTGTGATACGAATTTCATTCTCACGGCCGAAGCGGGCACGCCCGTTTTTTCGTGTTCCGGTACTGTTTTACTGGCTACTTCAATATGGCCATGCAGCGTTAATCTGAAAAAAGAGTCTGGTGTGGTGACGCGGATTTTTGTGCTTTCCAGGTAGCTAAATGCGTGTGCAGTTAATTATCCCTGAGTAAGCAGGCACAGACTATCTTCAGTGGCCTCTACAGCGTGTATCACATCTACAGGTATGTCGGTAGTATCGTAGGTGTTCAGTGTTATTTCTTTGGTGCCCTCTCTGTAAATGACTGTGCCCGAAAAAACGGTAAGCTTAGCAGGCAGGTGGGCCTTATGCTCCTTTAGGTGCATGCCTGCCTTGAAGGCGAGCACCAGCACCTTAAAGTGTTCTCCGGTGTGGAGTGCTTTTGCCACCGGATGGGCGGCTGTCTCTAACTGTGCTAGTAGTTCTTTTATGATCATGTGGTGTAGTTAAATATTCAGGACGGATTGCCTGTGTTTGGTTGAAGTTAGGTATTTGTTGGGAGTTTGTGTGTGGCGAAGAGGGTAGGCAGTTATACTCATCCTCTACAGGTCAGCTAAACTATGGCGAGGCGCGAGTTTTTTCGCGCCTATATTTTGATGGTGAAGTACT
>JAIOYR010000066.1 GCA_021740995.1 Taibaiella sp. | reverse complement strand
CTCTCAGGGTCATACAGGGTACAGCCATTATTGTAGTTTCTTCTGTTATCCCTCCGGAGTCTGTTATTACAGCTCTTGCATTTTTTACCAGGTAATTAAATTCCAGATAACTCATGGGCTCTGAAAGGTATAGGTTGGTGGTGTCTATGGCAGCCTCCTCCAGCATTTTTGCTGTGCGTGGGTGTACGGGGAAAATAATTGGTTTGCCGTCAGCAGATTTTATCAGTTCATTTATCAATTCTTTCAGCTTTTCCTTGTTATCTACATTTGCGGGGCGGTGCAGGGTCAGTACATAATACTCCTTACCTACCAATCCGGCTTTGCGCCAAATGGGCGGTTCTTTGAGGCGGGGCATTTGTTTGTAGAGCGTATCTATCATAGTGTTTCCTACAAAGAATATGCGCTCCTTACTTATTCCTGATTTGAGCAGATTTTCATTGGCTGTTTCGGACGTGGTAAAGTAATAATCGGTGATAGCGTCTGTAACCAGCCTGTTTATTTCTTCGGGCATAGTCATGTCGCCGCTTCTTATGCCTCCTTCCACGTGTGCCACTTTTATATTGTTGGCTTTCTTGGCTACAATGGCACATGCCATTGTAGATGTTACATCGCCCACGACTATACATAGGTCGCAGGGTCGCTGTGCCAGCAGTTGTTCGTAGCCAAGCATTATTTTTCCGGTTTGCTCAGCCTGTGTGCCGGAGCCGGCTTCCAGATTATGGTGGGGCGCGGGAATACCTAGCTGCTCAAAAAAATCATGGCTCATTTTTTTGTCATAGTGCTGTCCGGTATGCACCAACCGGTAGGTTATATTTATACCATTATTGCGTTGCGAATCTATAGCCTCTATAATAGGTGCTATCTTGATGAAATTTGGTCTTGCTCCCGCTATTATATCTATTAGCATTTTCTTGTTTTACTTTAAGACCCCGTTCTGTTTATACCATTTTAATTTGCTTACTTCAATTTTGTTGAATAGGTCAGATTATGTAACATCTACCCATTCTCTTTTTTTCAGGCTTTCTATGGCGGCAAGGCTGGCAAGGGTTGTGTTTACAAGTTCGTCAAAAGGGATAAGGGCAGTTCCTCCATTTTTTACACGCTCTGCCAGCAGCCTGAATTGTGCGGCATGTCCTTTGTCAGTATTTGTTTTTAGCTTCGAGAGGTTTTTTGTCCCGTATCCGGTGGTCGTCTGGAAATTGTCCAGTACTATAGTCCGCTCTTGAGCATAGACCTCTACCCGCTCTTTCGCATATTCTTTTGAGCCATTAGCAAAGTAGTTGATAACACCTGTGCTACCGTTTTCGTATTGTAGCAGTATACTGGCATTATCTGTATTGTTTTGTGGGTTTGCGCCCATAGCATTCATACATACTGCCTTTATCCGGCTGCCCGTAAGGAAGGTAATGAGGTCCATATAGTGGCAGGCCTCTCCTATTATGCGCCCTCCACCTATTTTCACGTCGTGCACCCACACATTGGGTGGTATCATACCTGCATTCATGGTGGCTACTACATTCATCGGGGCATCGCCTATTGCTTTCTTAATCTGTACACTATGTGGCGAAAACCTGCGGTTGAAGCCCACTGTCAGTGTTTTGCTGCCATCGTAGGCAGCTATAATGGCATCCAGTCCCTGCCGGTCTATAGCCAGCGGTTTTTCTACAAATACATGTTTGCCGGCTTTCAGACTTTCTACTACCATGCCAGCATGCTCATTGTGCCGTGTGGTTATCATCACCAGGTCTATGGCTGGGTCTGCGAGTATGCTTTTATAGTCGGTAGTGCTTTTTCCTATTTTATATTTTCTGGCAAGGGCAGTGCCCGTGAGCCCCGATGCGCTTGCTATGCTATACACGGGTGCATTTATGCTGCTAAGTGCCGGCAGCATGGTCATACTGGTGAAGTTGCCTGCGCCTATAATACCTATGCCACCTTTTCCCGGAGCAAATGTGCCGTCTGTTATTTTTATGGTATCTTCGGGGCTGCTGTCTTCAGGGTATTCCAGCAGTGATGCTATTGCATCTTTGTTGCCCATGTTACTATATATCCGGGCATAATCGTACAGTCCCACCCGCTCTGTAATGAGTGATGCTACATCCAGTTTGCCCTTGCTTATCATTTCCAGTATGGCTGCAAAGTTGCGCTGCTCTGTCCATCGTACAAATGGCAGCGGATAGTCTATTCCGGCTTTCTCATAATTGTCATCATATCGGCCAGGGCCGTAGGAGCAGGATACCTGAAAAGTGAGTTCTTTTTCATAAAAGTCGGCCCGGCTTATATTCAGCCCCACAACACCTACCAGTATTATTCGCCCTCTTTTGCGGCTCATTTTTGCCGCCTGCTCTATTATTTCATCTGTTTTTGCCGATGCCGTAATGATTACACCATCTGTGCCTATATTGTTTGTAATGTCCATTACAAACTTTACGGGATCAGTACCTTCACCCGGGTTTATTGCAATAATTCCTTTTTTCTTTGCTATGTTTATCTTGTTGGCATCCAGGTCTATTCCTATTACGCGGCATCCGTTGGCTATCAGCAGTTCGGCGGTTATGAGTCCTATCAGCCCCAGGCCTACTACTACTATTGTCTCGCCCAGCGTAGGGTTGCATAGTCTTATACCCTGAAGCCCTATAGCGCCTATTACTGTAAATGCGGCTTCATCGTCGCTTACATTGTCTGGTATATGTGCTACAAGGTTCTTGGGTATACACACAAATTCGGCATGTTGCCCGTTTGATGCTACCCTGTCGCCTATTGCAAATCCTGTAACCCCTTCACCTACACTTATCACCTTACCTACATTGCAGTAGCCCAGTGGGAGTGGTTGCCCCAGCTTGTTGAGCACGGCCTGCATAGTAGGTTTCAGTCCGTCGGTTTTTATCTTGCTGAGTACCTGTTTTACCTTGTCGGGTTGTTGGCGTGCTTTCTGGAGCATGTTCGCCTTGCCAAATTCTACCAGCATGCGCTCAGTGCCCAGCGACACCAGGCTGCGGGTGGTTTTTATCAGCAAATGTCCGCGTCTTACCTTTGGTGCAGGTACATCTTCCAGTATTGTTTCGCCGGTTTTAAAAGACTGAATAATTTGTTTCAAAGTATATATGGTTAATCAAAAAGCAAGTAGTAATAAATATGCATATTGTCTATTTATTTGCTTTTTTGCTGTGCAAAGGTAATTATTATCTGTTGGTATAGAGAGATATGTGAGGATTGTAAATTTGTAGGTTTTCAGTTTTCTATTGTCGCATGATTTAGGTAATTTTCAAGGGTGAGGTGCCTTCTTCCCCGTTTATTTATTCTGTGTAATTTATTTGTTTTCCGGGTACAAGTAATTGCACAGGAGACTAATTCATTTAACCTCAATGTCGGTAACAGTTTGCCATCAAATCATGTTTATGGAATGATAACAGACCGGTTTGAGTATTCGTGGATTTGTACATATAAGTGGGGTGCCAGATATAATGTTTATAGTTACAAGTTGCTTTCTGTATCAAACGGGCTTCCTCCTGAGGATGTGTGGGAGTTGCTGGAAGAAAGAACAGGAAGGATCTGGTTAGGTGCTATTTCTGACGAAATAGGTTATATCAGGAATAATAAATACTATAAAGCACATCTCAATAACATTTCCGGCACCTTGTATCCTACCTATACTCAACGGAAGGGTGATGGTATTGTATTTCATTCTACATATACGCACAGGGTTAAAAATCATGCGCTATGTTACTCGAAAGATGATTCAATTTATAGCGTTTATATTCAGGGCTCCTTTTTTGACACAGACACTTCTGAAAAGTATTTTCAGAATACTTATGCTTACCACATTAATGATGAATTAGGTGCACAGATTGTTTATTGTCCGCCTAAACAGCATTTTGCGGCACGAAACATCGGGGCTGATTATTATGCAGTATAAGAAAGAAATTCCCCCTCTCCAGAAACATCAAACACTACTTTCTGAAGTTGTTTAGCAGCATGTAGTTCTGATTTAGCCGCCTAAGGTAACGAACAGCAATGCGAATGAGGAGATCCGGTTTACGCTGAACAGATAAAACCATCAATAAACCCTACTGTTTACCCTGAATCTCCCGAGGCTACCCTTAATCCGGCAGCCTCTTTTTTGCGCACCGAAAATGCAGTTCAGGCCCCAAATCATGCAGTTCGGGAGCTAAAATCTACCATTCTTCGGTTTTTCTGTTTTCTGAACGGTTGCTCGGCTACCTTGCGCATACGAAAGTGAATACTCTGACCAAACACCACTAAGTATCATTTATACATTAGGCAGCCCCTAAAACCTGGAGTGTTACCATCACAAAAATGGAAATGCTTCATTAATGTAAAAAAATGGTGTGCAAGTGCATGTTCCTGTGAGAAATTACCCCACAATAAGGTTGTCGTAAACACGGCAGCCTTTTTTGTTTTTGCGCTTACAGCCGCTGTTTCAGTATCGGAATCATTTGGTTTTTCCAGGAGTTGAAGTCTCCGAGCAGTATATGCTCCCGCGCCTGACGCGCCAGATGCAGATAAAATGCCAGATTGTGGATACTGGCTATAGTCAGAGCCAGCAACTCAGAGGCTACAAACAAGTGTCGCAGGTATGCTTTGGTGTAGTATTGGCTGGTAGGGCAGTCCAGTCCCTCGTCTAGTGGGCTGAAGTCGGTAGCCCATTTTTTGTTTTTTATGTTGATGACGCCTTGTGTGGTAAAAAGCATGCCGTTTCTGCCATTGCGGGTGGGCATCACACAGTCAAACATGTCTATTCCCAGCGCTATATTCTCCAGTATGTTCCACGGCGTGCCTACGCCCATCAGGTAGCGGGGCTTGTCTGCCGGCAGCAGCTCGCAGCAGTAGCCACACATTTCATACATCATTTCCTCAGGCTCTCCTACCGATAGTCCGCCTATTGCATTGCCATCGCACTCCATACCTGCTACAAACGATGCTGATGCCTGCCTGAGGTCTTTGTAAGTGCTGCCCTGCACTATAGGAAACAGGGACTGCTCGTAGCCATACTTAGGTTCAGTGCTGCTCATTTGCTGCACACACCTTGCCAGCCAGCGGTGGGTCAGCTCCATAGATGTTTTGGCATAGGCATAGTCTGAAGGGTAGGGTGGGCACTCATCGAAAGCCATAATAATGTCTGCACCTATACTGCGCTGTGTGTCTATCACATTCTCAGGTGTGAACAGGTGACGGGAGCCATCTATATGCGACTGAAATATTACCCCTTCTTCTTTTATCTTCCTATTGGCAGCCAGCGAAAACACCTGATAGCCGCCACTATCAGTAAGTATGGGTCTGTCCCATCCGTTGAATTTATGTAGCCCGCCTGCCTGCTCTATGATGCTGTTGCCGGGGCGCAGATACAGGTGGTAGGTGTTGCCCAGAATAATCTCGGCATTTACCTCCTGCTTTAGTTGCTGTTGTGTTACACCCTTTACGCTGCCCACAGTGCCCACCGGCATGAATATGGGGGTGTGAACATCGCCATGTGCGGTAGAGAGCACCCCTGCCCGGGCAGACGATGCAGTGTCGGTAGCTTGTAAGTTGAATTGCATTTTGAGGTGGCGAAATTACCAAATATTATTGTAGTGGTAATTCCGGATTTTCAAATACAGCAGTTGACGGTGTTCAGGTCAGTAAAAATGCCAGATATGAAAGCGGACAATGCCGCCGCTAGTTATAGGTATTTTGCACTGCGATACATTTGCCGTCAATTTACATACCGGACAGTAAATGTAAAAAACAATGCTACTACAAAAAGCACTGCTATCATCAGGTTTCTGAATTTTTGGTTGTCTGGTTGTAATTGGTACAATGTGTTTTCCATTATAGATACAGTTTATATTAATGGTTCAGCAAAAAAAGTGCCAGCGTATTTTTTGGGGGTTTATCTCATTCATCCGTGTCATTTTTTCTGAAACTCTGACAATTTTTCAAATAAGCGCATGAAAAAAAATCGTTGTTTCGGTTCAATACAGTTTAGGTGCGCATTCTAACAAAATATTCAAACAAATTTTACTAATGTTGCAGACAAAACAGTTTTTTCATGAAACGTATTTATTTATCTTTCCTTATTGTAGTGTTACTCCCCGCCTTTGCAGTGGCTCAAAGGGGAAACTCCAACAACTATCAGCGCTATAGCTATGATAATATGCAGTACGACAACAGTGTACTGTCTATATTCTCTGAAAACGGTGAGCCTTTTTATTTGGTACTCAATGGTATGAAACAGAATATGGCGCCACAAACCAAGATAAGGGTGGAAGCCCTGCCAAAGTACCAGAATGATGTGCAGATAATGTTTGCCGACAACAGGCTGCAGCCTTTGCGCCGCACAATAAACATTGCAGACCCTATAGACGGTAAGGCTGTAAACCTGACCTTGCGGATTTCGCGCGGCAGAAGCGGAATGTATCGGCTGAGATTTCATCGCATGACCGAGTGTGACAGAAACTATCATGGACCACGTGATGAGTATGTGATGTTTTATGGCAAGCCACAACAGCTAAATACGGTGACCGAAACCACCTACATGGACCCCATAACCGGCCAGTGGATAACAGAAACGACCACTACCACCACCGAAAACTATAACAACAATAACCGATATAACGATAACACCCGTTATAACAATAACACCCGTTACAATGACAATAATTACACGCCGCCACCTCCGGTGCCTGTGGCAATGGATATGCGTACCTTCAACGATGTAAAGAAAAGCATTGCAGGAGCATCATTTGAAGATACTAAACTGTCAACAGCCAAAACAATTATTGGCGCTAATTATGTAAGCACTAATCAGGTAATGGAGATATGTAGGATGTTTTCTTTTGAAGATTCGAAACTAGACTTTGCAAAATTTGCTTATCCGTACACGGTAGATCAGCAAAATTATTTCAAAGTAGCAGCTATTTTTTCTTTCGATGCCAGTAAAACTGACTTGAATAACTTTATAAGTAGTGCAGGCCGGTAGCGCGGAGCTGTACCCTTTTTCATATTCCAATGTTCATTTATTTATCGTGCAAACTGCTATCTGAGTATATCAAAGTAATCCTTACCTTTGGCTACCTTAATTCAGAGGCACATATACGATGGGTAAAAATATAGCTTTGCTTGCCGGAGGATACTCGGGTGAGTATGTAATTTCTATAAAGACAGCAGAAACTATAGAAAAAAATCTTGATGACACTTTATACAATGTCTTCAAAATTATCATCACTAAAGATGAATGGTATCATGAGCATAACGGACAAAAAGTACAGGTAGATAGAAACGACTTTTCTTTGACAGTAAACGGTGAAAAAATCGTTTTCGACTGCGTCTTTATAGCCATACATGGAACCCCGGGTGAAGATGGGCGTATACAGGGATATCTGGATATGCTGAACATGCCCTATACCACTTGCAATTCTATAGTATCTGCATTGACCTTCAACAAGAGCTACTGCAACAAGGTGGTGAAATCATTCAATGTAGTGAACATAGCCAACTCGGTACATCTGATAAAGGGAGAGCCTTTCTCTATAGGTGCGATATTAGATACACTGAAACTGCCCGTTTTTGTAAAGCCAAATGAAAGTGGTAGTAGCCTTGGGGTGAGTAAGGTGAAAGATGTAGGTACATTACTGCCGGCTATAGAAAAGGCTTTCAAAGAAGATAATCAGGTGCTTATAGAAGAGTTTATAGAAGGCAGAGAGCTCACGATAGGTGTTTATAAAACCAATGGTTACCTTCATACTTTGCCTGCTACAGAGATAGAAAGTAAGAATGAGTTTTTTGATTACGAAGCCAAGTACACTCCGGGCGTAACCAATGAGATAACACCTGCCCGCATAGACAAGAGCCTGAAGGAGCAACTGGAAAACAAGGCAGCATACATATACAGACATCTCAACTGCAGAGGAGTGGTGAGGATGGATTTTATCTTGCAGAAAAGCAGTGGTAAATTGTTTTTTCTGGAAGTGAATACTATGCCCGGCCAGAGCGAAAACAGTATAGTACCACAACAGGTAAGAGCAGCAGGGCTCTCATTAAAGAACTTTTATGGCGAGCTGCTGGAAGACTGTATGGCAGGGGCGGGAATCAGGTATTAGGAATTAGGGATTAGGAATGGTCCCTATAATCAATGGGATGGGATTTGTTTTTTGAGATTTTTGAATTGTGTTTTTGCGGGTAGTATGAAAGAAAAACTGAAGACATCATTTTTGTGGAATTTCGTAGTGGTCATTACACTATGTCTGCTCCTGTACATATTGTTTTTTGCATCGCTGCACTGTGTAACACGCCACGGCAAGGAGGTAGCAATGCCGGATGTGCGCGGTAAAAGTATGGATTCAGCATTAGCACAACTCAAAGTGCTCAATTTCGAAGTGTTGATAGACTCTACTTACGATCCCACCTCCAGACCACTTAGTGTACTGAAACAAATGCCAGATACAGGGTCTTTTGTGAAAAAAGGCCGGACGATATTCCTTACAGTAAATATGCTGACCCCCCCCCGTATTCGCATGCCCAATCTGAAAGACCTTTCTTACAGGAGTGCTGAAATGATACTCCGAAATAATAAACTGCTGGTGGGCGATACTACTTATAAGCCTGATATAGCCACAGGAGCCATACTTCAAGCCAGTTTTAATAATAAACCAATAAACCCGGGCGATCTGGTGCCGCAGGGAAGCAAAATAGACCTGGTGATAGGTAATGGGCTGGGTAATACAGAATGGGATGTGCCCAACATTACCGGTATGACTGTAGACGAAGCAATGATATATCTTAACCAGTTCAACCTGCAGCCGCTACTGGTATCTGCCGACCAGCTAAGCGAGATAAGCGATACACCATCTGCCGTGATTGTAGATCAGAATCCGAGGCCTTTCAATGATGCAGGGCAAAGCAATCGCATAAAAATGGGCAATTTTATAGACCTGTACATCAAGCAAAACCCGATTCCGGAAGACATACGCTCATCGGGCAATACAAATGCTCCCACCAACGTTAATGACAATAACTCACAAAAGCGCAGATAACAGGTGAACAGGACAGTAAGATATGCCCGGCTATTTTTTTTAGTACTATTACAGTTATCCCTTTCTGCTATAGGGCAGGAATATGCCGGGCATCTGGATAGCAACCCAAATTTTTTTATTAAACAAAAGACTTTTCAAACCGCCAAAAAGACTACTGCCGCAGATCCGCTTATGTTGCCTTTTTTTGAGGACTTTACAAGTTATGGATTGTATCCGGACAGCACTAAATGGACAGATTATCATGTTTATGTAAACAATACCATGGGCAACAGACCCATAAGCCGTGGTGTGGCTACTTTCGATGCGCTCGACTGGCGCGGAATACCTTATGACTCGTTCAATAATGCTAATTTCAGATATGCGGACACGCTTACCTCACAGCCTATAAATTTAAGTTTGGATGTAGTTACTCCGGCAGACAGTATATATCTTAGTTTTTTTTATCAGCCTCAGGGCAATGGCTTCTTTCCGCTTACTCAGGATTCACTGATGCTATTTCTTAAAACCCGATTCGGTGGTTTTGTAAAAGTGTGGTCTATAGAAGGGTCGTCTTTGCACCCTTTTAGGCAGGTGATGATACCTATAGCTGACTCACTGTATTTCGATAGCTTTTTCCAGTTTAGGTTCATCAATATAGGTGCACTCTATTGGGCAGATGCCATTTGGAATGTGGACTACGTGCGGCTGGGTGCCGGGCGTACTATTGATGATACAACTGTCAATGATATTGGGTTTACTTCTTCGCCTACTTATTTTCTCAACGACTACACCTCCATGCCTTACAGGCAGTTTTTCGGATATTCTTCATTCGAGCGGGCTACACAGTATACCTGCAGCCTTCGTAATAATTATGGCTTTTCGCAACCGGCAATTCATGGCTACGAAGCCCAGGGGCTCAATACAGGCACAGTGCTCAAACCGTTGAGCTGGAGTAGTGCCACAGTAGCGGCAGCGGCCACGCAAGCATTGTCTTTTCCTGCATATACATCTCTGCTTCCTTTAAGTGTAATTGGTAATTTCGAAAAGGTTACATTCCGAAATAAATATTATATACAGTCCATTTCTACATCAGACCCGCCGGCTAATGACACTGTAGAGAAAGATTTTGTTTTTGATAACTATCTTGCTTATGATGATGGTACTGCCGAGAAAAGCTATTACCTGAATCTATATCCTACTTTGCCCGGAAAAATTGCAATAGAGTACCATCTGAATAAACCGGATACTATGCGCGGGATGGCCATATACTTTGGCAGGCAGGTGCCTTTTGCATTTAATAAAATGTTCGATATTGATGTTTATGCTACTATTGCCGGTGTAAATGGTGCTGCAGCAGATAATCTTTTGTATACTCAGGAGCTGTGTTCGCCGGGTTATGTAGATTCTATCAATCATTTTTTCGTTTACAAATTCGACAAACCTTTACCACTCCCTGCCGGAACATTTTTTGCCGGCACTTTTCAGCCGGCAGAGAGTGGTAGCGACAGCCTTTATTTTGGGCTCGATGTGAACCGCATAGGACCAAACCATGCTTATTATAATGTAGTCTCTAGTTGGGCGCCTTCTCTTATCAGCGGAGCTATAATGATGCGTCCATTGCTGGGACAAGAGATAAGCGGTACAAGTGTATTGGATGTTGCGGACAGAAACGAAAAATGGCAAATAAGCCCTAACCCGGCAACAGACAGGCTCAGGTTTGAGTATGGAGGTGATGGGCGGGCTGTATATACTATCAGCGATATTCAGGGAAGAAAAGTAATGGAAGGGAACATTAACAGCGGCATGGATGCAGACATATCGGCATTGGTGACCGGCATGTATTTTGTAAGGCTGGTAAGTAGTGAAGGACATTTTCAGATTCGAAAATTCGTCAAATTGTAGTATATTATTCAAATTATCTAAAAATATAGAAAATATAATTGCATGAAACAGATTACTGCTCAGGAACTGAAAACAAGGGTAGAAAACGGCGAAACGTTAAATATTATAGATGTGCGTGAGCCTGCAGAGTATGCTGAATTCAATATTGGCGGTAAGCTCATACCACTGGGTAAAATAGTGAGTATGCAGACGGAGGAACTCGATGATTTAAAAGATCAAGAGCTTATTTTGCACTGCAAAGGTGGTACACGCAGCATGCAGGCCTGTGTAGTGCTGGAGCAGTTGGGCTTTTCGAATGTAGTAAATCTAGCTGGTGGCGTACAGGCGTGGCAAAAGCTGTAATTTTTTTAATTGAATCATTTTTTTACTGATTCTGCTATAATTTCTACAGTTTTTTTAATTATATAAATGTATATTTTGTTTAATTTCTCACTATTTCTGCATTTACGGCACATTTACATAGATAAATGCGTGTTATTTTTTTAATTTTTATTGGAAAGTAAGTTTGAAAGTAAATTTATTTTGTTAAATTTGCGGCATTGTAGCGTGTTTAGTTCTGTGTTTAAATGCTTTTAAAGGCGTTGAAAACAACGACTGATGTATGCGAAAGTTTTGGAAAAAACAGTTTTAGTACGGATAATATCTAAACGAAAAATTGTCAAATTAATTTTATATCAAAGTCAAAATCATAATGTACATGGGTAAGCGAATTTTATGTTTGGTAGCAATAGTAGTGGCGGCAAACACACATAGCGCTTTTGCACAAGTCAGGAGTGAATATTTTCGTAGCTTGTCTGCCGATTTGCAGGTGACCAGCGGTATACTTACTCAAAATATCAAAGCGATACCTTTTTCAGTAAATTATCTTCAGGCTATCAATGCTTATCAGGGAGATATTAAATTTACTAAGGGGCAATCAATGGGGTATGACTTTCGTCTTGGATATTATTTCAATCGTAAAAGGTCGCTAGGTGTAGGTCTTGGTATCAATTACTACAAGCAGGAAGGTAACCTGAATCTGGATACATTTCATATCGAATTCAGATCATCAGATGCGACTTATCCTACCTTCAGGCAGTCAATTACTACTACCAGAGATATCAGAGAGGCAATCACCACTACAAGTATCAATATTCCTATATTGCTTCGATACAAAAAAGACTTCAATGAGAAATGGGCACTTACTGTAGATGCGGGTTTGCTTTACAATATCAACGTAAAGAATACTTATACTACAGATGCTAATTTTGATTACGAAGGTATCTACAAGTTTGAAGGTACTGTACCGGTTTATGATGCGGCTCCGGTTCCTGACCAGTCTAGTCTGCTTATCACTAAGGCAGAATACCTGAAAGACTTTCCGAAGGGAGATGTTGTAAGATATTTCGCATTTCATGATAGTATTGGAAAAAGTGTAGGTCTGGGTCTTGGTGCAGATAAGAAAGACGGAAAGGTTAATTATAAGTCAGGTTCGTTAGGTTATACAGGCGAGGTAGCTATCAACTATATGGTAGTTAGAAACATTTGTCTCCGTCTTGGTGCATACTATACAGCTCAGTCATTTACAAACACATCAAATAATAACGCACTGAAACTTACTGACAAAGTAGTGGAAGACGCATCTGGAAAAAATATTGCTGCGAATTATAACTCTATGCTTAATCAGGTACAGAATGTGAAAAGCAACAATTTCGGACTTATGCTTGGCGTACGTGTTTACTTCAATAAGATGGCATGGAAAGCCCCAACTGATGATATGAACAAAGTGACTCCTGCAAGGGGCAGAGCAGAATAAATAAACTAATATTACTTATTATAAAAACCCCCGGATTTTAATATTCGGGGGTTTTGTTTTTTAAGTTTTTTACTTGGCTTCTCTAGTATTAAGTGTGGTACCTTTATGTGGTGCTTCTGATGGAACCACAACTGATATGAATAAAAAAATAGTGATTCTCGGTGCAGGTTTTGCAGGCTTGCAGTTGGCTCGCCAACTCAAAGGCACAGCGTTTGATATACTACTGATAGACCAATATAATTTTCATCAGTTTCAACCATTATTTTATCAGGTAGCTACTGCCCGGCTAGAGCCAAGTGCTGTGTCTTTTCCTTTGCGCAAAGTATTTCAGCGGCAAAAGAATGTACATATCAGAATTACAAAAGTACAGACGGTAGATACTGATGTACGGCAGGTAATTACAGAAGATGGCAATTTCGCTTACGATTATCTGGTAATAGCCACAGGCTGCACTACCAACTATTTCGGCAATAAGAATATTGAGGAATTTACATTCCCAATGAAGTCTACCAATGAAGCCATAACACTTCGCAATCGTATACTGCTCAACTTTGAAGACGCACTTAGTGCACCGCCTGATGAGCAGGAAGCAATAATGAACATAGTGATAGCAGGTGGCGGCCCTACAGGAGTAGAACTGGCTGGCTCGTTGGCTGAAATGAAAAGCAATATTTTGCCACGGGACTATCCGGATATGGACTTCTCTAAGCTGAGTATATATCTGGTAGAGGGTATGCCCAATACGTTGCAGAATATGAGTGAGGCATCGCGCACAAAGTCCAGACAATATCTGGAAGAGATGGGTGTGCATGTGTGGGTCAATACGTTTGCTGATGATTATGATGGGCACATACTGAAACTCAAAGATGGCCGAACAATAAAAACGCGTACCATGATATGGGCTGCTGGAATTAAAGGCAACTTGCCCGCAGGTATACCGGGCAGTGCAGTGGTAAGGGGAAGCAGAATAGCTGTAGACGAGTACAACAATGTAAATGGTTTATCCAATGTATTTGCACTGGGCGATATAGCCTATATGGAAACTCCCGAATTTCCCCAAGGGCATCCACAGGTAGCCAACGTAGCCATCAATCAGGCGAAGAACCTTGCGACTAATATAAAGAGACTGGTGCGCAATGAATCGTTAAAAGCTTTTCGCTATAAGTCTCCCGGCAGCATGGCTACCGTAGGAAAGCACAAGGCGGTAGTAGACTTGCCTTTTCTGAGCTTTCAGGGCAGACTGGCATGGTTCACCTGGATGTTTCTGCACTTGATGCTGATACTGAGTGTGCGTAATAAGTTTTTCATTTTTATCAACTGGGCTATCAGCTACTTTACCAACGACACTACGTTGCGGCTAATACTGGAACCTTCAAAAAAGCAAACAACCCAAACAGCGGTTGAGTAGATGCGGGTCTAATTTTACTTCAATTTCCTGTTATGCTTTTATTGGCAGGATGTAGTTAATTTTGTACGTCTTTTTATATGCAGAACAAGGATACAATTATACTTGCCATAGAGTCGTCCTGCGATGAAACAAGTGCGGCAATAATACACAACGGCGGTGTGCTGAGCAATCATATAGCCACACAGAAGGTACATGAGCGCTATGGTGGTGTGGTGCCGGAGATGGCTTCGCGTGCACACATACAAAACATAGTGGCGGTAGTAGATGCTGCATTTGTGGATGCTGGCATCAACAAAAAACAGATTACGGCAGTTGCGTTTACACAAGCACCTGGGCTGATAGGTTCTTTGCTGGTAGGTGTTTGTTTTGCCAAGTCTTTTGCGCAGGCATTGGATGTGCCGCTTATAGCAGTGCACCACATGCAGGCTCATGTGCTGGCCCACTTCATAGAAGAGCGGCAACCTGAATTTCCATTTCTCTGCCTTACAGTATCCGGCGGACACACACAGATAGTTCTTTGCCGCAGCCATCTGGATATGGAGGTGCTGGGAGAAACTATGGATGATGCTGCCGGAGAAGCTTTCGATAAGGTAGCTAAGATGCTGGGATTGCCCTATCCTGGCGGACCACTAATAGACAAGTATGCCGCTCAGGGCGACCCACTGCGGTTCAAATTTCCATCAAAAGAAATGAAGGACTATACTTTTAGCTTCAGCGGTATCAAAACATCTGTATTGTACTTTTTGCAGGCACAGAAAAAGATTGACCCCGATTTCGTAAGCAATAATCTGAATGACATTTGCGCATCAGTACAATATACTATTGTAAAAATGCTGATGGCAAAACTGGAGCGTGCTGCCGCCGACCTGAACATAAAACATGTGGGAATAGCAGGTGGTGTATCTGCAAACAGTGGATTACGTACAGCAATAAAAGAGGCAGGTGCCAGAAATGGCTGGGAGGTATATATTCCCAGGTTTGAATATTGTACTGACAATGCAGCCATGATAGGTATTACAGGATATTACAAATATCAGCAGGGACTATTTACAGACCTCTCCGCTACGCCCAGCGCGCGGGCAGCATGGGCATGAGCAATACCTGGTTTCAGTTTCGCCAATTCAGGGTAGAGCAGGGTAGCTGTGCTATGAAAGTAACTACCGATGCCTGTATACAGGGCGCATGGACTCCCATTATGCCCTTTGTGCAGCGGGTGCTTGACATCGGCGCCGGCACGGGGCTGCTATCACTCATGCTGGCACAGCGCAACGCGCACATTGAAATAGATGCAGTGGAGTATGACAATGACGCATCTATACAAGCCGTAGGAAATGTGGCTGCATCGCCCTGGCATCAGCGTATCCAGCTATTGCATCGTGATGTACGTGCTTTTGAGGCATCTACAAAGTATGATTTGATAATCTGCAATCCTCCGTTCTTTACGGGCAGCTTGCTCAGTGGCAAAGAATCGCAGGATAAAGCAAGACACGATGTGACTTTGAGCAGGCAGGAGTTATTGCAGGTGGTTAAAGATAATCTTGCAAATGATGGCTACCTGTCTCTATTGTTACCTTATTCCGAATATCTGTTGTGGAAAGAACCCGCGGAAAAATGTGGACTCTACGAATCTAAATGTCTGCATATAAACCATAAGCCGGATGCTCCTGTAAAACGGGTAGTAGCGATATTGGCAAGCAGCAAAAAGGAGAGACCCGAAATAGAAACGTTGACAATAAAGGAAAATGATAATGAGTATACAGATCATTTTAAAGTGCTGCTGGGCGAGTTTTATCTGAATCCTTAAAAACTAAAAAGGTGTGACACACTTACAAAGTGAGCCACACCTTTTTCTCCGGGTTATTATTTGCCGGAACGACTTTTTTAACCTCTTATCTCAAAATTAGATAGTGCTACAAACTCATTTACGCGAGCTGTAATCTCATCAGCAGTTACTTCTTTGAGCCTCGACGGGCCGAACTGTTCTACGCAGAATGATGCCATTGCCGAACCAACAATAATAGCGGCTTTCATACTTTCGAAAGAAGTATCGTTGATGCGGGTAAGATAACCAATGAAGCCTCCTGCAAAAGTGTCGCCTGCACCTGTAGGGTCAAAAACATCTTCCAGTGGCAGTGCCGGTGCAGAAAATATTTTATCATCATAAAACAGCAATGCGCCATGCTCGCCTTTTTTGATGATGATATACTTTGGTCCCATTTCCTGAATCTTACGGGCAGCCTTCACCAGAGAGTATTCTCCGCTAAGCTGGCGGGCTTCGCTGTCGTTCACCATCAGCAGGTCTATCATACCCAACGCTTTGCGCAGATCGTCCATGGCCACATCCATCCAGAAGTTCATAGTGTCCATGATTACCAGTTTCGGACGTTTGTGCAGTTGTTGCAGCGCACTTATCTGCACGGCCGGCGATAGGTTGCCAAGCATTACAAATTCGCAGCCCTGATAGCTCTCCGGTATTTTGGGCTCGAAGTGTGCGAGTACATTGAGCTCAGTCACCAGTGTGTCGCGGGTGTTCATGTCGAGGTGATAACGGCCACTCCAGAAGAAGCTCTTCTCGTCGGGCACTACTTCTACACCATCAAACGCTACACCTCGTGCTTCGAGTGCTTCTATTTCCTCTTTAGGGAAATCGCCACCTACTATCGAAACCTGGTGAATTGGTTTGGCGAAATTTGATGCTGCCCATGCAGCATAAGTTGCAGAGCCGCCAATAATACGGTCTACTTTCCCGAAGGGTGTTTCCAGCGCATCAAACGCCATTGTACCTACAATCAATAAAGACATAAATGAATGAAATTTTGTGCAAATGTAATAGATAACCACTTACATCTGAAATCTGAGGTTTGCTTTACCTGAATATTACTTTACTGAAGGTATAGGAGCTAGAAATATTCCACGACCAGTTATAAAATTTACACTTTTGATTGAAGTGTAATTTTTGTAACTTGCCTTCGTAAACTCACGCTAACGCTCCTCTTTATTTAATCTAATACCATGAACATACACCGTGTGTATAGAGTGCTTTTATGTAATACACTGTTGCTTTTTTCACTTAGTTTTTCAGCCCGGCTCTATGCACAGAATGCTGACAGTCTGCTAGGTTTACTGAATGAGCGAAGTT
The DNA here is from genome assembly GCA_021740995.1 of Taibaiella sp. Classification (GTDB taxonomy): domain Bacteria; phylum Bacteroidota; class Bacteroidia; order Chitinophagales; family Chitinophagaceae; genus Nemorincola. The sequence continues at coordinate 4,982 of JAIOYR010000066.1, read as the reverse complement.
TGGAAGACACCACTAAAGTGCGCATGTATGCCGCCACGGCTTATGCCTTTAGGTATTCTAATCCGGATTCTATCATTTCTATTGCAGACAGAGGTATAGCTTTGGCCGAAAAGTTACAATTCGATAAGGGTAAAGCAGACTGTCTGCGCAGTAAGATTGTGGCATTTGTAATTTTCGGCGATGTAGAACAAGGTTTAAAGCATGGCCAGCAGGCACTTGCCATTCTGCAAAAAGCAAAAGACAGTGTGGGAGCCGGCTTGGTTTACTACTACCTTGGTGCCTTATACTACGGTGAATCGAAATTTGAAATTTCAATCGATTATTATCTCAAAACAATTCAGGCATATCAATATACAGAAAATTACGACCTGCTTGCAAAAACCTTCGATAATATAGGCGTGTGTTATAGTAGTATCGGCAATTTTTCTGAATCGCTAAAGTACTATCTGGAAGCATTGAAGATAAACGAAAAGGATAATAACAGGGAGGGAATAGCTACTTGTTATGGAAATATTGGTCGTGTTTATGCCAGTTTGGGCAAAAAGAAGATAGCTTTAGATTATATCAATAAAAGTCTGGCCCGCCAAGAGGGTGCCAGCGTAGATGTACTGATGCTGAACTATGAAAATGCCGGTAATGTGTATCTGAATGTTAATGATACCTTCAAGGCATTGGCAGCTTTTGAATATGCAATACATCTTGTGGATTCTGCAAGACAATATGTCAAGATAAACCGGATTTATGTAAATCTTGCAGAAGTGCTACTCACTATGGGTAATTATGATAAGGCATTTGAACTCTACCAGCAATGCCTGGCCAATAATAAGTACCCCAATATGCCTGCGGTAGATGGAATGATTAACAGAGGGCTTGGGAGAATATACGTAAAGCGTAAGCAGTACAAAGACGGTGCGGAGTACCTGAAAATTTCCTTAGATATTTTTAGAGAAGCAGAAATGAAAGACCATATCACAGAAACGTTGAGAGATCTGGCAGCTGCTTATGCAGGTCTGGGTGATTTTGAAAGGGCCTATGCTACCGTTATTCAATACAATAGCTACAGGGACACTATACTGAATGACGAAACAAATAGAAAGGTGCAGGAAATGCAGTATGAATATGACTTGCAAAAAAAACAAACTGCCATAGAAATTCTGCAGAAAAATAAACTTATAGCAGAGGGTGGGGCAGACAAGCAACGCGCTGTTTCAATAGGGCTGGTGTCTGGTTTGGCTTTATTGCTGATCATCATTGCAATCATGTACACGAGCAGGAAGCGTGAAACTGTGGCAAAGAATCTGATACAACTGCAGGCTACCAGCCTCAGCGAGCTTAACAGCTATAAGGATAAGATATTTTCAGTTCTTTCTCACGACTTACGGGGCCCCATTGGCTCTCTGACTACCACCATGGAGCTGCTGGATGAGAATATAATCACCCCCGCAGAATTTAGTGAGCTAAAACCACAGGTGCACAAACAGCTTACCTCTATCACGCTGCTGCTTGACAACCTGTTGAAATGGTCTATGAACCATCTCACGGGCGGAAAAGCCATTAAGACAGAGCGACTAAACCTGAATCAGTTGGTAACACAGAATATAAACCTGCTGCAAAATACCATAGATGAGAAAACGATAACCCTGCATAACAAGGTATCTGCAGATATAACTGCCACCGGTGATAAAAGTAATGTTGACATTATTATCAGAAATCTAATTTCCAATGCCATCAAATTCACGAACCCCGGTGGCATGATTACTGTAGCTGCCGAAGCCCTTCAGGGGAAAGTAAGATTATCTGTGGCAGATAATGGAGTTGGGATGAACAAGACGCAGATAAGCAAACTCTTTACCGCATCGCCCGACAACACATCTGCCGGTACTATTGGAGAAAAAGGAATAGGTCTGGGACTTTTGATGTCTTATGAATTTGCCAAAGCAAATAATGGTGACATTATTGTAAACAGTGAGCCGGGCAAGGGCAGTACGTTCAGTCTGGAATTACCCGGATAATAAGCGGGTAATTCAGTCGATTTTTACTATACAGAAACATTAAAATCTCTCAAAGCATCATTGAGGCTGGTTTTCAGGTCGGTAGATGGTTTGCGGGTGCCTATTATCAGCGCACAGTTTACATGATACTCACCAGCCGGAAACTTCTTGGCATAACTGCCCGGAATCACCACACTACGTGCAGGTACTCTGCCCTTGTACTCAATAGGCACAGAGCCACTTACGTCTATTATTTTTGTTGATTGGGTTAATACTACATTAGCCCCCAGCACTGCTTCCTGCTCTACTATTACGCCTTCTACCACTATACAGCGCGAGCCTATAAAACAGCCATCTTCTATAATTACCGGCGACGCCTGTAGCGGCTCCAGCACACCACCTATGCCCACGCCACCGCTCAGGTGCACACCTTTGCCTATCTGTGCACATGAGCCCACAGTGGCCCATGTGTCTACCATAGTGCCTTCATCTACATAAGCGCCTATGTTTACATAAGAGGGCATCAGTACTACATTGCGGCCAAGAAAAGCACCATAGCGGGCAACGGCATGTGGCACAGCACGTACCCCCTGCGACGCATAGTCTTTTTTAAGTGCCATCTTATCGTAAAACTCGAAGGGTGGCAGCTCCCATGTCTTCATTTCCTGTATCCCGAAGTAGAGCAATATTGCTTTTTTTACCCACTCCTGCACCTCCCAGCCAGTGGTTGTAGGCGTGGCCACACGCAGCCGGCCTTTGTCTACTTCTTCTATTACTGCACGTATTGTATCGCTATAGTTGCTGTCTTTCAGTAGTTCTCTGTTGTTAAATGCTGCCGTTACAGCTTCCTGCCATTGATTGTGCATAAGTATAGATTTTATTGCCGGCACTCTTTCTGAATCCATGATTGTGCCGGACTACTTTGATTATTTGTTTACCTCTTTACCCTTTTAACCACCTCACCCTTTCCTCATTTTACTCACCTGCCATGGCCAGAACATTCTGTCAGTTACCAGCCCTCGTGCAAAACGCTTTTCGACCACCTGAAATAATAGCATGGCTACAAATACTGCCAATGGTATGCCTAGTCCGCGTGTAATGAGCGCATATTCCAATCCGCGATGAGTGGTAACACGGGCAGCCATATTGTTGATAAAGTAAAACACGGAAAGGTGTACCAAAAACAGCGAATAAGAACGCTCCCCTATCCACAGGAACAGTGGCTTGCTAAGAAACCGCTGTACAGCGCCTGAATGGAATATGAGTATAAGCACACCTCCGTAAAACAGACCATAAGCAGAATGTATGCTGGGCAGGTATATCCAATGCAGCATATATATGGCTATGCCCGCTATTATCAGTCCGTAGGCATGTTTCCGGGTGTAGTCTCTGGTGGCAAGCAGCAGCCCCATCACAAAACACATAGGATAATCTATGAATCTGCCTATGTTCAAGACTATTCTTTTGAAGGAATAGATGGTTGGGAAATAGCTGTCGAAAGCAAACTGTAGTGCCAGTGCGAAGACCAGTGTGCAGATGATGATCAACACCCATCGCGTGTCCGTGAGTTTTTCGCCATGGGGGAACATAAATATCAACAGCGGCACCAGCATGTAGAACAAAGCTTCCACACCAATGCTCCACCAGGCAATATTATAATACACGCCATCCATATTGAACATCATCAGTTCTTTGAGCGTTTCGTAGTGTGAGAAGTAGACATGAATACCTTTTTCATTGTACCAGGTAGGGTAGGTATTGATAAACCATATAGCGGCAGCACCCATCAATACTGCCACTGCAAATACCGGGTATATCCTGATTAGCCTTTTTTTGAAGTAGATAAGTGGCACAAACTCCCGCTCTTTGCGCATATAGGGGCGTAGCAATACCAGACCACTGATTACAAAAAACAGATCTACACCAGACCCGGTCAGATTCCAGAAAAAATTGGCAAGCTGTGGCATACCAAAACTAACCAGCAGCCGGGCTACATTGGCAGATATGGCATGATGCAGCACTATCATCAAAGAGGCTATGGCTCTTATCCCATCTACATAATGAAACCTTTGCTGCTTTTCTACAGATACACTCATTAATTGCTGCTTTTTTACTTATTCAGATGGTGGTATAAATATGCCGGGGTTATTGAATCATTTTAGTACACTATTGATAACAGCAAGCACGCGGCTCAGTTCTTCGTCGGTCATATTGGAGCCTGATGGCAGACACAAGCCATTTGCAAACAACTGTTCTGAAACGCCGTTGCCATAAAAGGGGCTGCCTTCAAATACCGGTTGGAGATGCATAGGTTTCCACAGCGGGCGAGACTCTATGTTTTCTTTTTCCAGCGCCAGGCGCAGGTCTTCTCTGGAGGCACCTGCCATGGCAGGGTCTATGAGTAGGGTAGACAGCCACCGGTTGCTGAAAAAGCCTGCCGGCTCTTCAGTAAACGATATGCCGCTTCTGCCCGATAGCAGTTTATGGTATTGTCCGTATATGTCTCTGCGTTTTGCTACGCGGTCTGCCAGTACGTGCATTTGTCCCCTGCCTACGCCGGCACACAGGTTGCTCATACGGTAGTTGTATCCAATACGTGAGTGCTGGTAGTGGGGAGCCTCATCGCGGGCCTGTGTAGCCAGAAACCGGGCATCCTTCACGACCGCATCACTTGCCGATACCAGTGCTCCACCACCCGATGTGGTGATGATTTTATTGCCGTTGAAGGAGAGTATAGAAATATCGGCAAATGTGCCACACCTGCGGCCGTTTATAGAAGAACCCAGCGCCTCTGCTGCATCTTCCAGCACAGGTATATTATATCGCCTTGCCACTATATTTATCTCATCCATTTTTGCGGGCATACCATACAGGTGCACCGGCATTATTACTTTAGGCTTTTTGCCTTTTGCTATACGGTCTTTTATGGCGGTCTCCAGCAGCACCGGGCACATATTCCAGGTGTCGGCCTCGCTGTCTACAAACACAGGC
>JAIOYR010000065.1 GCA_021740995.1 Taibaiella sp. | reverse complement strand
AACGCAGACTAGGGGTAGTATGGATAGATGCACATGCCGATTTGCATTCGCCTTACACAACCCCATCGGGCAACATGCATGGCATGCCGCTGGCTGTGTCGCTGGGAGATGATAATGCAGAAAACCAATTGCACAATCCTGACACCCAGACAGTAGAGATGTGGCGCAAGCTAAAAAACATGGGGAAAATAGAGCCAAAAATTCTACCGGAAGATATTGTTTTCATTGCCCTTAGAGATTTTGAGAAGGAAGAAGAAGCAATTTTAAAGAAGGGAAATATCAAAGTAATACCTGTTGCGGAGATAAGAAGAAAAGGAGTAGAGAATGTAGTGCGCCAAACATTTCTACACCTATCGAACTGTGACGACATCTATGTATCCTTTGATGTGGATAGCCTTGATAGTTCTATATCGCGTGGGACAGGTACACCTGTAAGCAATGGTCTTAAAGAGCGTGAAGCAGAAGACCTTGTAGCCTCTTTCATGCAACACCATAAGATTTGTTGTTTCGAGATAGCAGAGGTAAACCCTACGCTGGACAAAGAAAATATGATGGCTGAAATTGCATTCAATATCCTGCAAAGGAGTGTGAATATATTGTTGCTCAACTAATAGCAGTTCCGAACGAAACGGAACACTATTTTTATGTAGCTAATTTCAGGTGATGCCATAATAAGCCTCTGTTCTATTTCTGCCAAATCCAGTTCTTATTTCCTTGAAAATGACAAGAAAATAAGAACTGAGTTGATCTATCTGCGGTTTTGCAAAAACGTATCCAGTTCTTCCTTGGAGCTTTTGTAATTGAACTTTGCAGAAATGTCGTTGTAAAAATCCTTGTCTGTAGTGATGGTGTATGCCCACTTAGCAAACTCAACTTTTGTGCTTTCGAACAGAAACCAATCCATAATATAACTTACCTGAAAAGTAGTTACAGTTTCTCTTTTCAACGACTCTTTTATAAGTTTCAACTTTTCTGTATCTGTACCCTTAGCATCTACCTTTGATTTAAGCTTTTCAGATTCAGCATCATCAAAAGAACCTGTGGGCACTGGTGATGCTACAGGACCTGACTGTGGTGGATTAACTTTGTTTTTATCGTCTGTTACATCAGGCCGGTTTTTGTCGTATTTTTCGTAGCTATTAATGTTTGCATTTCTATCAGAACCATCATCATAATTCATCCGATACTGGCTATTATCAGGATGCTGACCAGACGATGACCTGCTATAAGCACCGTCTAGCGAAATGTTGCGAACGTCGACCCTGCGCGAATACCTGTCGTACACAAAATGTGTAGCCATGAGGTACCTGGTAACTACCGAACCCTGATAGACTATCCTATCATAACTCCTGCCCCATCTGTCATAAGTAAGGGCATAGATCCTGAGTGAATGCCTACCCGGAGGCAGGTCGCCTATTGTAACAGATGTACCACGAGTATTAAAACGCCTGCCATTTACCGCCACACTAATGCGGGAATTATCAGCCAAATGCACCCGCAACTGGGATTGCGCAACTGCATCTGCTATGCCCATGAATGCTACAACAAGCAATAATATCAGCTTTTTCATAAGATAAAATCTCTTTTTGTTGTGTAAATATATTCAACAATTGTACCAATATGTTTCTATTGGCAAGGTTTTAAATTATCAGAGCAAAATTTTAACGTGATAACAACAGTGCGCAAAGAATGCCTGCAGACACCCCCGCATTAAGGGACTCTGCCCCACCCTTACGTGGAATTGTAATTTGGTGCGTAGCCATAGCAAGCACTATGCCTGATATTCCCTTCGACTCATTGCCGATGATAAGTACACCTGCACTGTGTGTGCCGACATCATAAACATTGCTACCACCCAGTGTAGCTGCAAACCGGGGCATTGGCAATGTGGGAAGAACATCGGTGAGTTCTGCTTCATAAACTGCGACCCTTAAGTGCCCCCCCATAGCACTTTGCACCACCTTAGGGTTGTACACATCTACACAGCCAGGGGAACAGATAACATGGTTGACACCAAACCAGTCGGCAACGCGAATAATTGTGCCCATATTCCCCGGATCCTGTATGTCGTCGAGTACCAGATACCATTCATTCAATATTGGTACGCTTTTTGCTTCAGGATAAGGGATAACCAGCAAAACCTGATTAGGCGTTTGTAGTGTAGAAAGTGTAGAAAGTTCTATGTCTGAAATGATGTGTAGAGAAGCCTCAGGATGCCTTGCTATCAAATCTATATTTGCAGCAGCCCAAGGCTCTGTAGCGAGTATTATTTGAACAGGATTAGCGGATTGCAGCCATTCGTTTGCGACTTTAACTCCTTCTGCTACAAATAACCTGTATTCATTGCGGAATTTTTGCTGTGTTAACGAGCGAATGTGTTTATTTTGCGCTTTCGATAGCATATACTGCAAATCTAAATTAATTGTTGTTACCTGCGTATGAGCAGCACCGAATTTTATAACAGAAAAATTGCCTGCGGTATACTTAATGTGCTGTTGCTGGTATTGCTGGCAAGTTGCCACACCACTAAGCATGTACCTGAGGGGCGATATCTGCTATGGAAAAACAGAATTGAACTCAATTCTGATAAGGTAATGACCAATAAGGGTGAAGTAAGGGACAATCTTGCACGAATAATTAGCCAGAAGCCGAACAGCACCTATATGGGCATTACCTTCTTTAAAATACCTATGCGATTATGGCGATATAACAGACGCTACAAAAAGTACTCTTCGAGACCAGACTCTCTGTTGCCCAAAACCGTAGAAAGACCAACTATATATGATACTGGCAGCACACCTCGCTCTGTACAGAACATGAAAAGTTATCTCTTTAATCAAGGCTACTTTTATGCAACCATCAAAGACTCAGTAGTATTCAACAAAAGAAAAGCCATCGTAACCTATACTATAAATGCGGGTATAAATTACCTGATAAACCGTATAAACTATAAAGTAGATGATAACGCAATAGCACAGATAGTGCGGCGAAATGCATATAGCAGTGTACTTGAAAAAGGAAAAGAATTTACATACAGTATGCTTGAGGAGGAGCGCAGCAGAATAGCTAATTTAGTTGCTAATCATGGCTACCGGCGCTTTAGCCTTGAAAATATAACTTTCAAGATTGACACCATGGATAAATCCATATTCAGGGTGGCTGGCAGCCCATTTGAAAACGCCGTAAATTTTATATCGCAAACCAAAAGCAACAAGAAAAGCACACTGGATATAGATGTATTGATAAAGAAAACTGAAGACACGCTTGCATATAACAAGTATACCATTGGCAAAATCACTGTATTCCCAGACTATACGCGGGCAAGCGACCGAACAGACTCTACTATGATTACAAAAAACATAAATGGCATTGAATTCAGATACCACAAAGAATATGTGCGAGCCAAAGTTCTATACAATCATATTTTTATGAATCCCGGAAACCCATATTCAAAATCGAATGAAGACAAAACTACTGCCAGGCTTGGCGAACTAGGCATATTTCAATATATACGTATTCAGGCAAGGGAAAACAGAGTAACAAGAGATAGTGTAGACTTTAACATATACCTCAACAGGTCGCAAAAACACAACTTTACCGTAAACTACGAGGTATCGAATGGCACTACCTATACCCTGGGAAATTCGCTAAGCCTCAATTACAGAAACAACAATTTCATGAAAGGTGCCAACCAGTTCTTTGTGAGCCTGACGGGCGGACTAGAAACTTTCTACTACGATGAGCTATCAGACAATATCTTCAATCGTTTTAGAATTCTTACTACCTATTATGGCTTGAATGCGGGCATTGACTTTCCTAAATTTCTGGCACCATTCGGTTCTTCGCTGTTCACCAGAAGCAACATGCCACATACTATAGTAAGTGGCGGTGAAAATGTAATAGAGCGAATGGACTATTTCAGACTGGTAAACAGCAGTGCCAATTTCTCTTATAACTGGCATGAAACAGATATAAAAACATGGGGGCTTACACCAGCATTTATTAACGTTATAAGACTACCCTACAAAAGTCCCTCTTTTCAAACATTGCTAGACTCAAACGAGTATCTGGCAAACAGCTACCGCAATACATTTATAGAAGGTGAAAGCATTTCTTTCAAGCTGGATAATAATGTAAAGAAAAGAGGCATCAACTACTCGTATGTGCGATTATCGTTTGAAGAAGCCGGCAGTCTTCTGAGATTGATAGATAAAGTAGGTGCTGCAACATATGGCACAGACACGATACAATATTCGCTATATACAAAATTCGATTTTGATGCCCGTCACTATTTCACTTTGCAACGCTCTGTATTGGCATTCCGGCTATATGGCGGTGTAGGTACTCCATATGGCAACTCACTGACCTTGCCCTACATCAAACAATACTTTGCGGGTGGCCCTTACAGTCTTCGTGGCTGGAGAATACGCACTTTAGGTCCGGGTAGCTACATCAGCCCCAGCGATACAATACCCGGCAAGAGGCAACTAAACCGCATAGACAGAACCGGTGATATAAAAATGGAACTGAATGGCGAATACCGCTTCCCTATTGCCCCGCTTTTTGCCGGCGCACTAAAGATGAATGGTGCAGTGTTTGCTGATGCAGGCAATATATGGCTGGCTAATAAAAGTGATGGATACCCGGGTGGTGAATTGGCCTTGAGTAAACTGGGGCAAGACATTGCAATGGATATAGGAGCAGGTGCGCGTTTTGATATTGCGTCATTTCTCACTATAAGAGTAGACATGGCGATACCGGTAAAAAAGCCATACATCTTAACCAATAAAGGCTGGGTATTCAACGAAATCAACTTCGGCAGCAACACATGGCGTACAGACAATATAATTCTGAATGTATCTATTGGATATCCATTCTAATCCCTTAGCGATTTTAAGATAATATTTGATAATGTTGCTTTAATTTTACTGCCAGCTGTGTTTTCCCACCGTTTAGCATGACCACGAAAATGCCTTTCTATATAGTGTTCTGTCTGGCTGTTCTAGTCACAGACTTGCAATGCTATTCACAGACTGATGCTCAGAATTTCCGGGAGTACCAGTTTTCATCCGAAAGAGTACGGGAAGCAATGAGTAAATATAACGACACACTCCAAAAAGTGTTTAGATCAAAAAACCTAAACTGGCCACCATCCGATGTTTATATAAGGGCATTCAAATCTCAAAATGAAATGGAATTGTGGGCAAGAAATAATGCCGCCAGTGAATACAAGAAAATTAAAACATACAATGTATGTGCTGTTTCGGGCAGTCTGGGACCTAAAAGACAACAAGGAGACAAACAGGTACCGGAAGGATATTATTTCATTGAGGACTTTAACCCCAAAAGCGAATACCATCTTTCGATGTTGCTTAGTTACCCAAACTACTCTGACGAGAACAAAAGTAATGGTAAACCAGGAGGCGATATTTATATTCATGGTGGCTGCCTGACAGTGGGTTGCCTACCAATGAACAATAACGGGATAAAGGAGATATATACCGCATGCCTTCAGGCAAGGCTCAACGGCCAGGAATATATACCTGTACACATCTTCCCTACCCGTATGAATAAGCATGGAATTAGCTACCTGATAAAAGAATATGACGGCAATTTGAGTAAACAACAATTTTGGGCAAACCTGAAAAAGGGATACGAGTATTTCGAACAATATCACAAACTATTACCCGTTATGTATGCACCTGACGGATCTTACATATACTAAATAAACTTTTTGAATTAATACAAAAATGTCAATTCGATTTTCCATGAAGTACATTTTCCTTTTATCTGCCCGCTCATATAAGCTACTTATTGCTTTGCTTCTGTTAGTAATGCAGACTTCATGCGAAAAAGAAGTAAATATAAACCTGCAAAACTCTCCGGCGCAAATAGTGGTACAGGGTGGCATAGAAACAAATGGCGTACCTTATGTATTACTTACTTCGAGCTTCAGCTTCTTCTCAAAAGTAGACCTTGGCACCCTACAGAACAGCTTTATACATAGTGCTAAAGTAGAAGTATCTGACGGCATCAAAACTATTACTCTGAAAGAATACTCACTAGACACCGGCAGCTCTTTTAAATTCTATGTATATACCATAGACACTGCAAATATTGCCAACCTGATGCTGGGACAAAACGGCAAACATTATACCCTAATCATTACCCACAACGGCATAAAATATACTTCTGTAACCAAAATCCCAAATCCGCAAGGAGTAGACAGCATGTGGTTTGACAAGCCGGAATTTCCGAGAAACAGTACACCAGACAGTGCCAAACAAATGTATGTAAACTATAACGACCCTGATACTCCAGGGGACTATGTGCGCTATTATACTCAGAGGGACAATGAAAACTTCTATTCGTCAGGAATATTTTCAGACGAAATTATAAATGGCAAAACCGTGAATAAAATAGGGCTTATTGGAGGCTATTCAAATGACGGCACATTTAAAAACAGGGATTCCCTTATCTACTTCTTTCCGGGAGAAAAAGTAACGCTGAAATGGTGTGCTATAGATAAAGGTGTATACAACTTCTGGAATTCACTTGACTTTGCGAAAAGCGCAGTTGGCAATCCTTTTTCTACACCCATAAACCCAATGACAAATATAAAAAATGGCGCTTTAGGTATATGGGCTGGTTATGGCGTACATATCAAAACCGCTAAAGTACCTTAAATACTGAATTAACGTTTCGATATTTATCAATTTCCTGATTTTTTCGCACCTTTAAGAATTATTTTCGCCAAAAGGCAATTCAATTACCATAGTAATAACAAACAAAATGAACGAGACGGAAAAAGTACACTGCCTAATTATAGGCTCAGGACCAGCAGGATACACTGCTGCAATATATGCTGCCAGAGCCAACCTTAAACCAGTACTCTATCAGGGCATGCAACCGGGGGGGCAACTTACTATTACCACCGATGTAGAAAACTATCCCGGCTACCCTAATGGTGTAATGGGACCGCAAATGATGGTTGACTTTGAGCAGCAGGCACAACGAATGGGTGCGGACATACGCTGGGGAATGGCTACAAAAGTAGACTGCTCTGCGAGGCCCTACAAAGTAGAAATAGATGAAGAAAAATGGATTGAAGCAGATGCTATCATAATTGCCACAGGTGCATCTGCCAAATGGCTGGGCATGGAGTCTGAGCAAAGGCTCAACGGTCACGGCGTATCTGCATGTGCTGTGTGCGATGGTTTCTTCTTCAAAAATCAGGAAGTAGCAATAGTAGGGGCTGGAGATACGGCATGCGAGGAGGCTCTATACCTATCGAAATTGTGCACAACAGTGCACATGATAGTGCGCAGGGAAGAAATGCGCGCCAGTAAGGTAATGCAGGCCCGGGTACTTAAGACACCAAACATAAAAGTTTACTGGAACTCAGAAACACTGGAAGTGCTGGGAGAGCATAAAGTAGATAGTATAAAACTGCTCAACAATAAGACGAACGAGGAAAGTATCATTCCGGTAAAGGCGTTCTTTGTAGCCATAGGCCACGAGCCGAACTCAGGCTTATTTAAAGGATTGCTGGACATGGATGAGCAGGGATACATTATCACCCAACCTGACAGTACGCGCACTAACATAGAAGGGGTATTCGCCTGCGGCGACGTACAGGACAAAATTTATCGTCAGGCGGTAAGTGCAGCCGGCAGCGGGTGCATGGCAGCACTGGATGCTGAAAGATATCTGGGAGCACTGGAAAGCCATTAATACAATAATGCCTTAAAAAAAAGCTATGCCACATCCTGAAGGTGTGGCATAGCTTTTTTGTTAAACCAGTTCGCTTCGACAAACGAATAACTTTGACAAACGTATCAATTGAGAAGTGAAACTAATGATGACTGGCGCTACAAATGTAACTACCTGATTAGCGTTACATCACCCTTATAGATCTGCACTTTACCGTCTGATTTGCTAAGGATAATCAAATAGTTGTAACTACCCATTTCAGCAATTTTCCCTTTGAAAGTACCGTCCCATCCGGTTTTATTATCTCCGGTTTCTGTGTGATATACCACCTCACCCCATCTGTTAAATACGCTCATCTGAATAAGCCTGAATAAACTGGAATTGGAAATACGGAATAAATCGTTGAGCCCATCGCCATTTGGTGTAAATCCAGTGGGTATAAAAATATCGTCATCATGAGCAACATCAATAGTGACGCTTGCAGTGTCTATACAGCCATTCAAACCTACTGCCATGACTGTATAGGTGGTCATTGCAGTGGGTGTAGCTATTGGATTATTAATGTTCGGATCGTTGAGCGAGCCATCATTAGGCGTCCATGTATATTTCACTGCATTGGCTGAATAGAGCTGTATACTGCTGCCGAATTTTATCGTTTGGCTATGTGTAACATCGGTTAGTGACAACGAATCAGTACCTACTGTTATATATGTTGTGTCGCTGCCACTACAGCCGGTCGTATTATCGGTTACAGTTACGGAATAAATACCCTCATTTACCGGAAGCGCATTTCTGATAAATGGACTTTGAAGGATGGAGTTAAAACCTGCAGGTCCACTCCAGTTATAAGAATAATTATTTCCCTGAGGCGAAGTACTCAATTCAATGGACTGTTTCAAGCAGACAGACTTAGCAGGAGTAGCATCAGCTACTACGAGCGGATGAATGGACACGCTAAAGGTACCGGTAGTAGTGCATAACAGACCAGGAACCGCAGCAGTAACAGTATATACTGTAGGCACTTCAGGTGTTGCAATAGGGTCTTTTGTAGCGGGATTATCGAGCCCAGCAACAGGCAACCAGCTGTAAGAATAAGAAGGGTCACCGGTTACAGATATTGCATAAGACCCGTCTACACATACCGTAGCAGCCTTGGTAACTACATTTATTATTGGGTTCACTACGGTTATAGTGATTGATTGAGGAATAGCCGGGCATCCACCTATAGTAGAAATAGCAGATACAGTATAGGTAGTAGTTGTGGTTGGTGTAGCAATTGGATTCTGTACAGCGGCGTTACTTAAAGAAGCAGCAGGGGTCCATGTATATGCCAGACCTACAGTCCCACTTACCATTATTTGTTGGTTGGCACCTATACAGATTGATGTATCCGGTGTAATAATAGTTAAATCTGCAGTGTTGACAATAACGCTAATATCTCTGATTATAGGCGCACATCCCGAAAGGGGTAATGAAGCGGTCATGGTATAAACGGTGTTGACAACGGGCGAAGCAATAGGCATCATGGCTGTAGCACTACTGAGTGTACCGGCAGGTGTCCAGCTATAGACCAAACCCGCAGTACCTGCCACCTGAATCTGAAATGAGGTACCTAAGCAAATGGAGGTATCTGGTGTGATAATATTTGCCGAAGGAGCATCAAGTATGTTAAGAGCCAGTGTATCTATTACCCCGCAGCTAAAAGGTGATGAAAGATAAACAAACACTGTCTTCACTCCTGTAGCAGGCGCAAGGATACCGGTAAGGGTTATGATAACACTTGTATCGCCGGGAAGAATATAAGCACTATCCGGGGCTGTGAAATCTGTTCCCTGAACTGCGGTTCCACTGTAACTGAAATAAACTTTTTGCGGCGTTCCAGTAGTACGGCTATTGACAACAGTAAGAGATGCCGGTGCGCAGCCTCTTACAAATGAATTAGGTATGCCGCCTATAGTGTGTCCTATAGAATCAGAACGCTTGAATACATAAGAATTTGTTTTGAGGCTGCCAGCTTCAATAAAAACACCAGAGTCGTAAAGGGAGTTGCTGGCATCAGCTACAGCTATTTTAAGGTGATATGTGCTGCATGGTATAACCTCATGAAAAGCTTTTAGTTTTCGTGTGTAACCTCTGTAAGTAACTTGTGTACCACCAGTGTTATTGACATAATAAGTAGTGAATGGAGAGCCCGGTCCCATAGATGTGCAATTTGCAATATTGCAAAATCCAGGAAATCCAGGAGGGCCAGGCACCCCGCTATTAATACTATTTACAGTAACGGGTATATTTGTTCCGGGAACAAGTGCCATGTTCTGTGAACCAACTATACCAGGTCCGGAGATAAAAAAAGCAAACGCATCATTGTACTGACCACAGGTAGAGTTTATATACTCTTCTGAACCGAATTGATAATTGAAACTGACGGTATCTCCTTTGGGTACAAAATCAAATTCGAGTACACAAGCATCAAAAGTACCGGTACCTGCCAGCACTGTCAATGCCGGATCTCCCGGCATACTGTTATTGCTGCTGGCTAGAAATGTCTCAAGCCCTGCTGTATTGATAGCTCTACCTGAAGAAAGGATGATACCACTATCTATGACAATAGGAGTAGTGACTGATATAAAAGTACCATTAGCCACGCCGGCGCATACGAGGGAAGGCGATGAAATGGTAATACCCGGACCTGCTAGTTTTGCCGCCAGAGTCGCAACAGGTAAACTAGGAGTAACGGTGAGTTGTGCCGGAGCAAGAAATGGAAAAAGAATTAGAACAATAAATAAAAACTTAGAAGAATAGGCGATTGTCATAACCTCATGTAACTTTGTACAAAGTACCTAAGGCTAGGTTAACACAGCATTAAGGGAATATGAAATTTTACAATAGCGGTTTTTTATTGCAAATTTATTCTATTAATCTACTGTGATAAGTTTAGTAAATATTTCCTCCTCTGTTTTTACTCTGAGCACGTACATACCCGATGTACTGATACTACACGGCCACGTATATTCTCCGGCACTTATATTATCATCCGACTCATATGAAAACACTATTTGACCGATAAGATTGCAAACCTCTATCCTAATTTTTTGAGTAGAATTTAAATGATGTTTGATTGTGAAATTGCCGTTAGACGGGTTTGGGAATACAGTTGGTTCTTCTACAGGCACTACGGCCAAAGGTATACTGGTAGGGCAATCTGCTATCGATGCAGGACTGCCACCTAGCAAAACAAAGTTAGCATGAAAGGCCTGATAAAATACATTTGCTGCTGTTTTGTCGTGAATTATCAGCGTATTTTCATCATTTTTAGTGTCTGCGCTGAAACTCCAGTTGTGAGAGCCAGTTACTACCTGTGGGTCGGAGCAGGAATTGGATGGATCTACAATAAGGAATTTGTGATGATACAGACCGGCGGCAGTATGCACTTTAAAATTACTACCCATGCCGCTGGTGAGCATAGAGTAGGTAAATGACGTGGTAATTGAAGGATCATTGATTCCCAAAACATAAGTACCGCTGTTATGTTTAGAGACAAGCAGGGAAGCATTCGAAGTAAGCGTAAAAGTAGACATACCAAAATACATATCCGTATTAGCACTGTTCATTGCGTTTTGTATCTTAGCATTGGTACCGTCTGACGGGCTAAAGTACAGTTCTACCACTTTACCCTCTATTACAAAACTATGAGCACCAAGGTCTGTTTTGTACTGACCGAATTTTGACAGTGAACTATTAGGAGCTATTCCGGTATCGCCCCACATCATGTTAAAATGTGCTCTGTAAGCCCTTGCCAGAGCCTGATCTTGTATCACAACAGCATTATTATAATCGTCATTAAATTGTTGTGCATTCCAGTTAGAGGAGCCTGTCCACACAATAGCATCTGCTGGGTTAGGTGAGTTAGCATCTATAGCCATAAACTTATTGTGCATTATAGTATAATTGCCAGCATCAGGCGGACTTGCAAGTCTGTTGATAGCAGTATTGAGCAGTGGAACACCGGTATTTGATGAATTTACATCGTAAATCCAACGAACCTTGACTCCCCGGTTATGTGCATTATTTACAGCCACTGCGATTCCGGGAAAAGTAGATGTATAATTGTAGACAGCGATATCTAAAGTATATTTAGACCTATTGATATACGCAATAATTGTATCACCCATAGTGTTATTCAGGTACTGTGCATTAACTCCCTTTGACACACTGGTATTTACCGGCTGCGTGAAGTAATACTTAATTTTATTTTGTGCATTTGCATGAAGTGAAAACGCTATTATCAACAACAATATAAATCTTCTAGTCATTTACTGAATGGGCTTTACCTGTTTAAACGAACAGTGATTGTTTTATGGAAGGTGCAAGTTATTTTGCAATTCAGAGCATCTAAGTAATTTGAGGTTAACATTGCATTATCTAAATATTAAGTGGGGGTACCATTGAAGTTGCCATAACGAAATGGTAACCTATAATTAATCATTCAGTTTTCCTGAGATTATATTACAGCTATAATTTTATCAATTAAATCTAACCGCATTTTCTGCTTCGTTTGTGCAGCTTTTTGCTTTAGCCTAAAGAAAATTGATATGATATTTCGAATCAAAAACCTATCCACTTTTGCCTATAATCTAGTTGTTTGCGCTGGTTTGTTTCTAGCAAATAGCAGTTGTGCACAGACGCCTGTAACCCCTTCAATATGGAGCGGTAGTCCTGCATCAGCAGCAGGGCCTAGTGGATTTGCTACCCTTCCAGCAACTACTGTGCCGGGAGCAGCCACAGTGAATGTATCTCAATGGAACAGAGGCGCGGTGATAGTAAATGCTGCAGGAGGCTGTTATAACAGCAATAACTGGCAGGTGGGCGGAACGCTGGCAACTGCACAGGCAAATAACAGGTGCATATTTTTTACTGTAACAAATAGTGCAACAGTACAGTTACAGATAACAAGACTATTTATAAGATCGCAGGTAAGTGCTACAGGACCTCAGAATGTGCAGGTTACCTATACCATTGGTGCTGTTACTAACAACTTTGGTAGTCCGCTTGCTACAGTGCATGATGCAGCACCTGAGGACTTTAACATATCACACAATGTATGTGTTGGTCCTGGTCAAACAATTACATTCAGACTATATGGCTGGGGAGCTACCGGTACGGCAGGAACATTAAGAATTAATGACGGCACTATGATAGTAGCTGGATTTACTGCGCCTGTTACAGCAACTGCTACCAGCACTTCTCCAGTTTGCGCTGGTGCAACATTAGACTTTACGGGTACCGCTTCCGGTGGCATACCCGGATATACATATAGCTGGGCCGGACCAGGCGGATTCAGCAGTACGTTGCCTAACCCATCTATCCTTTCTCCATTGCCTGCGGCGTCAGGAGTATATACCCTTACTGTCACAGATGCATTGTCCTGTACAACTTCTTCTGTTCCGGTAACGACTACCGTCACTGTAAATAGTGCACCGGCAGCTATCACAGGCACTACATTGGTTTGTCCGGGGCTCACTACCTCATTATCGAGTGCAACGGCTGGTGGCACATGGAGCAGCAGCAATGTGGCTATCGCAACCGTAGCAGCAGCAACGGGCGTAGTAACCGGTGTAGCTTCCGGTACTGCTACCATTACCTACATGCTTGGCTCCCTGTGCGTAACTACTACTACCGTTACCGTAGACATTCCACCAGCACCTCTTACCGGCAGCATGTCGCTGTGTCAGGGTACTACTACTGCACTTAGCAGCCTTACCGGCAGTGGCACATGGAGCAGTAGTAATGTAGCAGTAGCGACAATAGCTGCCAGCGGAGTGGTAACAGGTATAACAGCCGGCACTACCAACATAACCTATACCATTGCCTCAGGCTGCATAGCCACCACAACTGTTACAGTGTATCCATTTCCGGCGCCTATTACGGGCACAGCATCTGTTTGTGCAGGCACTACTACTACTTTAAGCAACACATCGGCAGGTGGCACATGGAGTAGCGGAAATATTCTTATCGCAACCGTAACTGCAGCAAGTGGAATAGTATCAGGAATTGCTGCCGGTACTGCTGTGATTAGTTATATGCTGGGTGGTGGCTGCTTTTCTGCTATTGTCGTAACAGTAAACCCACTTCCGGACGATATAGGTGGCTTTCCTGAGGTATGTGTAGGGGCCGTGCGATCATTAGTCAATGCTACCTTCGGCGGTACATGGAGTAGCAGCACACCTGCAGTAGCTACTGTAGGTCTTGCCAGTGGCAATGTACTAGGGGTATCGGCAGGTACTGTTACTATTACTTATACTATAGCTACCGGCTGTATTAAAACAATAACGATGACCGTAAACCCAATACCAGTTCCCATTACCGGCCCAACTGGTGTTTGTCTGGGTGCCACTACAACACTCATAAATACTACCACAGGAGGAGAATGGAACAGCAGTAATACCACGGTTGCAACTATTGGGCTCTTAAGTGGTGTTTTATCTGGCAATGCAGTTGGTACATCTGTAATAAGCTATACATTAACTGCTACCGGTTGCTTTGTAACCCGGGTACAAACAGTAAATCCATTACCTACTCCGATATCCGGGTCAGCAACAGTATGTCCGGGACTGACAATCACCTTAACCAGCTCGCCTGCAGGTGGCACATGGGCGAGTGACGATGTAACATTGGCTACCGTAGGCGCAGCATCAGGTGTAGTAACCGGAGTAGCAGCCGGAACAGTAGCAATTACTTATACATTACCGACTACCTGCCGTGCCACCAGAATAACAACTGTTCATCCGGCCCCTCCGGCAACTATTAACCCATTGGGCGATACTGTTTTCTGCCCAGGTGATTTTGTAGTGTTGACGGCAAATACCGGCACTGGTCTGACTTATCAGTGGCTACAAGCCGCAATAACAATACCGGGTGCTACCACAGCAACCTATATAGCCAGCTTAACCGGAAATTACCGTGTGAGAGTAACCAACACACTTGGCTGCCCCTGGGTATCTGCCCCGGTAGCAGTTCTTGTAAATTCCGTTTCTGCAACTATTACTGTTCCGGGTGGGACAACGACTGACTGTGCTGCCTCACCTATTGTACTCAATGCAACAGCTGGTCCGGGTCTCAGTTATCAGTGGCTCCTGGGTGGTGTAGCTATACCTGCGGCCACAAGCAGTAGTTATACCGCTACTACCAGCGGCGACTATACTGTCATGATTATCAACAGTACCGGATGCTCTAATGTATCGAGTCCTGTAACAGTAACTATTCTTCCATCTCCATCCACTGCTCTTACTTATTCCGGCCCACTCACATTTTGTAATGGAAACAATGTAGTACTGACTGCTGAAACGGCCGCAGGCTATACGTACCAATGGTACAATACATTGGTGCCAATACCCGGTGCCACAAACAGCACCTATACAGCATCGGCATCGGGTAGCTATTATGCCGAAATCACCAACAGCTTTGGTTGTTCTGTGAATTCAATAATAAGCAGTGTTACTGTAAACCCATTACCAAACGTTTCCATTTCGCTAAGTGGCCCAAAGGTGTTTTGTACAGGTGGCAGTGTAACGCTTGGCTCTATCACCGGTGCAGGATATAGTTACCAATGGTATAAAGGCGGAGTAGCAATACCGGGGGCAACGGGTAGCGCATATGTAGCACTAACCGGCGGCGGGTATAGGGTAAGGGTAACCAATACACTTACCGGCTGTACTGATATGACCCATGCCGACACCGTAGTAACACAGGTATCTTCGCCTGTGGTATTGCCATTAACGCCGTCTACTTTCTGCTGGGGCGGCAGTGCGCTACTTGCTACAAATATTGCACCTGTAGGCTTTTCTGTGATATACCAGTGGTTTAAAAACGGCGTAGCAATACCCGGTGCAACAGCAAGTACCTATAGTGCCGATGCATCGGGCAGCTATAGTTGCAGGATCACTGTGCCGGGCAGTTGTGTAAGTACCACAGCAGGAATAACAGTAACCGAGCGGCCACTACCCGACCCTATTGTAGTAAAAAGTGGCACTACGCTCCGCACACACCCATTCTACACATCTTATCAGTGGTATAAAAATCTGGTAGCTATACCCGGCGCCTCGGCATACAGCACTGTACTTACCGGCAGCGGCAATTACAAAGTAGTAGTTACGGACACCAACAATTGCCAATCTGTATCAGCCACCTATGTACAATCAGGCTCTGGCATTACAACCGGAATTGATGAAACAGAACTATCTACAGTTAAAATATACCCCAATCCGGTACAGGGTATAGTCTTCGTAGACGGTGCAAAAGATATGACAGCAGTAGTAAGCAGTATAGATGGACGGATACTGTTGAAGAAAGAGAACGCCACCACTATAGACTTGACAGAATTTGCAAGTGGTGTTTACATTCTTTCCCTGTATGACAGTGATAATATGCTGCTAAAGGTGGAGAAACTGTTGAAATATTAAAGGCGAAGTAGTTGTACTTTTCAGATATATAAACAAATTGGGCTGTCTCAGTTTTTCGAGACAGCCCAATTTGTTTATGGCCTTAAGTGCTGCAGTTGATGAAAGCAACGTGCATATTTTATTATCAAAGGTGAATACTATTTCGTCCCAATGATTTTAAAGTAATTCTCTACCATATCCCTGTAGTAGGGTTTTAGTTGTGGTGGCACTGTTTTGTATTGCTCCAGCATCTGACGTTTGTCGGTTATGTATTTCTGTAGTGCGGGGGGCACCGGTTTGCTTATTTCTTCTGCCGATTTAGAGGACCGTTTATCGTCCTGCTCCTGCTCCCGTAGTGATTTTTCTGCTTCCAGCAATCTTGTCTGAATTTCCTGCTGACGCAGTACCAGATCAGGGTTCACTCGCCTATTCACCAGGTCAGTTTCGTTCTTGTCCATTTTCTGCTCCAGTTCGCGCAGCTCTTTGGCAAAAGCACCCAAGCCCTTGCTGTTTAGCTGACTGGCCAGCTCTGCCAGCTGCCGCCTGATGGCTGCCTGCTTCTGGGCCAGTTTTGCCAGTTGCTCAGAGTTGCCATACTCGCCATTTTCACCCTCCTGACCCTCGCCACTTCCTCCGCTACCACTTCCATTCTGCCCTTGTCCCGGCTTATCGCCTTGCCCCGGCGCCTTACCATTTCCTTGTCCTTTCTGTTCGCCCTGCTCTCCACCTGGTTTTTTACCACCGGGCTTTTGCATTTTTTTCATTCCCTCTCCCAACTGTTGCTGCTCAGAAATGATATCTGATAGTTGTTGTCCGGGCCCTGAGCCCTGCTTTTTACCACCGGGCTTTTTGCAGGATCCTCCCGGTCCGCCACCCTTTTTGCCCTGACTCTGCATATCCATCAGGTTGGCAAGCAGCTCATTGAGCAGCAATGCCAGATTGTTGGTGTAGGTCATTACATATTGCTGGTCTGTGGCAGCAAGGTCTATTCTGCGGTTTTCCAGATTGCTCACTGCCTTCTGCATTCTGCGTTCCAGGTCGGTAGTAGATTTGTTGATGGTAGGTGCCAGCTTCACTATGCGCTTGCTTAGCGAGAACAAACTATCACGAATCATCTGCGAGTTGCGGTGTAGCCTGTTTTGCTCTTCCTGATTGACTATATATGCCTGGCTGGATGCGGATGTGCGCCTCACCTTATCCATCAGGTCTTCCTGCGAAAAAGAAAGTCTAATTAGGTTGCTAAGCAACTGCCGGGTAGCCTTTATATCAATGTCAATCTGCTCCATGTCCATGCCGGCTGCTTTTTCCCGCATGCTTTTAGCCATGTCTTCCAGGTTTTTGGCAGCCTCGTCCTGTTCCTTACCTGCTTTGTCGTTTTGTTTGTTGTCCAGTTCCTTCTCACTTTCCTGCATGTCTGCCTGTGCGTCCTTACCCTTTTGCTCTTCGTTCTCCAGCCTGTCTTTTTCTTTTGTTTCCTTTGCCAGTTGCTGCACTTCCTTCATATCTTCTTTCAGCGCCTTTTCCAGTTTGTCTTCCAGCTTCTTTTGCTCCTTGTTCAAGGCAGCAGCATCCATCTTTTTCTCTTCTGTTTGCTTCTGAAGTTTTCTTTGTTCTTTAGCCAGATCGTCCATTTTGTTGGCCATATCTTCCATACGCATCTGCAGCTCCATTTTCTTCATCAGCTCCTGCATACGCTCCATATCCATGTTGAAGAGTTTATTCTCCTGCTCCAACTCTTTCATTGCCTCCAGTGCCTGCTCTTTGTTCAGTTTCTGCATCAGCTCCTGCAGTTTCTCCATTTGTTTTTTCAACTCTTCATTCAGCAGATTGTTCAGTTGTTTGTTCAGCTCCTTTTGTTTTTCCTTAAGGTCTTCGCTGTAGTTTTTTTGCTCTGTCTGCTGCATCTGCTCCTCAAACCGCTGCTTCACATTCTCTACCTGAGTTTTCAGTTCTTTCTGCTTCTCCATCATCTCCTGCAGGGTTTGCTCCATCTGCCAGTCCATGTTGGTGCTTTGCAGCATTTTGTTCTCTGCACTCTTGTAGTCGTTTTGTAATTGTTTGGTCTGCTTTGCACTGCTGCTGATACCGGCATTTATCTGCTCTGCGTTTTTATTTATAGCAGAATCGAGCTGCTCTGCATCAAACATCTGGAAGCTCATCATATCGCTGCGCGATGCCTTGCTTCCATACACTCCATCATTGTCCCAAACTTCTATGTAGTAGGTAACTTTCTGATTAGGTTTCAGGTTCAGGCTTTGAATATCAAAGTACTGCTCAAAGCTGGCAAGTGCACCACCAGTGGTTTTTACCGGTATGGTTTTGTTGACTACTGTTTTGTTTTTTTCGCTTACCTGATAGTTGAAAGTGATGCGGGTAATACCGTAATCATCTCCTGCACTGCCACTTAGCAATATCTGCTTACCACTTACCGAGTCTTTGAACTGCTGCAACTGTATCACCGGAAACTGATCTGGTATTACCTGCACCTGGTAACGAAAGCTGTCTGAAATACCTGCTTTATTGTTGTGCAATGTGAGCGTATAATCTGTATCATTCAGGAAACGAAACTTGTATCCATAGTCCGAAGCATTTCCATTGAGTGGTATCTGAGCACCACTACCAAAGCGAATATTTGCCGCATCTGTATGACCCGTCACCAGCGACCAGCTTACAGAAGTACCGGCAGGCACCACCATATCGCCCAGACTGTTGCGGGTTTCATTCTTCTTACCGGTATAAGATGGATACGTTATGTCTACGTGAAATGATTTGAGCAGGGGGCGTTGCACCACTTTCAGTTCATTGGGCTGTGAGTAAAAGCCTGCTGCATAGAATCTGAAATTAACAGCCTCTGTAACATTCCTGAACGTATACCTAAACGTATGCCCAGGCAATGCCTGCATCGGCACACGGTCGTCGCCTATCTCTATCGCTGCATCGGCAGGGAGGGCCTCGCCTTGCACTTCCAGAGTGATGGTAAAATCTGCATTGCGAACGGCAATAAGCGAGCTGTTTTTGATTAGAAACTTAAAAGGGGCAGGTTTCTCAAATGTCTTAGTTGGCTGCAGCAGTCTTGATGAGCTTTCTTTGAACACATTGGGCGCTGCTACCAATATAAAAATACCGGCAAACAATGGTGGCAACAAATAAGGAAGATACTTTTTATTGCCTGAGAAATTTACTGCCGATGTAATGGGCACTACTGATATTTGGCCTATCTTTTGGCTAATGCTGGCCTCTGCAAGCTCCCGGCTGGCAGTACTTGTCTGACTGTTGCGTAGTTGAAGAATGTTGAGCAACTTGTCGCTCACCTCGGGAAAATGCTGACCGATAATAGATGCTGCCTGCTCGTGCGAGATGACACTGCCCAGGCGAGCCATTTTGGTAAGCGGTATGACTACCCATGCAATAAGTGATGAAACCCCCAACCCCACAAACAAAGACATGATGGCAATACGAGACCATACCGGCAGGTAAAAGTAGTATTCACCTACACTCACCGTAACGACATAAAACAAGAGGCAGCTCAAAAAAACGAGCGAGCCACGTATGACTTTATTAGCGTAATATTTCCGTATAAAAGCATCTAACCGCCCTACCAGCCAATCGTAGTTGTTCATAGTAATTTGTGT
The DNA here is from genome assembly GCA_021740995.1 of Taibaiella sp. Lineage (GTDB taxonomy): Bacteria > Bacteroidota > Bacteroidia > Chitinophagales > Chitinophagaceae > Nemorincola. The sequence continues at coordinate 2,568 of JAIOYR010000065.1, read as the reverse complement.
ACCCGCAATTTAAGGGAATTTTCCGAGGGAAAAAGGTTAAAAAATATCACTATAAAATTTTGCCGCTTTTAAAGCAAAATGCCCCTGCTATTTCACAGCAGGGGCATTTTTAATTTGGAATTTCCATGTTGAAATCTCCTGTTATTAGTTTTGTGGTTTTTCCAGCAGCTTGAAGAACTGATCGAGCTGAGGAAGGATCACTATACGAGTGCGCCTGTTAGTAGCATTGCCTTCCTTAGTATCGTTAGATGCGATAGGCATATACTCACCACGGCCAGCGGCTGTCATGCGGCTTGGTGGTACATTATATTTGTTTTGCAATACACGTACCACTGCTGTAGCACGCTTTACGCTCAAATCCCAGTTGTCAAGCAGCACTCCGCCACCTTTGAAAGGCTTACTGTCTGTGTGACCCTCTACCAGAAACTCAATATCAGGCTGGTTGATGATTACCTTAGCTACTTTGCCCAGTACTTCGCTAGCTCTGTCAGTTATTTCATAGCTACCGCTTTTGAAAAGCATTTTGTCCGATATATCTACATATACCACTCCTTTATCCACCTTTACATTGATGTCCTGATCTTCCAGATTGCCTATTGCGCTCTTCAGGTTAATCACCAATGCCATGTTCATAGAGTCTTTGCGGGTAATAGCAGACTGAAGATCCTTGATATAAGCATCTTTCACACCTATATTGTCCAGTGATTTCTTTATGCTTTCAGCCTGTGAGCCGGATATAACAGACAGGTCTTTCAACTGATTGAGTACCTGATTGCTGTTTGCCTTACTGTCTGCAAGCTGAGCTTCCAGCATTTTCATTTTATCCATATCAGCGTTGCGCTGTGCCTGACATTTTGCATTTTCCATCATCAGTACTCTATAGGTACTGTCCAGCCTTGTGTAGTTTTCACCACATTTCTTTAATTTTTTTGGTGCACTACAGGAAAACAACATCGCCGATGCCGCCCCTACAAACATGATTTGTGTTAATTTCATAAACTTTGAGTTAATAATTTAGTTGAGAGAATGGATTACCGCAAAACTATTTAATATATCCAGATAATTGAGTTAACGAAAACAAAAAGAAAATCAAAAATATCAGATTTGATATTTTACATATCCGCAGTTCACTTTAAAAATAATAATACTATTAAAACTTAACACCAACTGTAACTGCGATATTGTTGATACCAAAATCAGTAGTTGCTGTGGGAATAGTAGCCGGGTTTCCGGTTATAACATAATCATAGTTGATGGCATATGGCTGAGCCTGTACCGTATAGGCACTATGCACAAAAGCTATATCTGCAAAAAAATCTTTGTCTCTAAAACCTATACCACCGCTGAAGTCCATGCGCTGACCATTCACGCCTGTAGCTTTGTATGGATTGCCATAATATCCAAACCCAGCTCTGGCCATAAAATATTTAGTGAGTAGCGCCTCTGCACCCAACCGCACGTTTGAGGTGCTTTGGTAGGTGCTATTTATATTGCGATTCATGTTTGTTTCTTCCAGTGTGTAGTTATTACCATATCCATCATCCGTAGGATACACAAAACCCATAGAATTGTAACCCACATATTCATAATCCAGCGTTATAAAACCTATACCCTTCATTATGTAAGAGCCACTGAGAATACCACGCCAGGGCGAAATAAAACTGTAATTGAATTTATTGGTTGCTGCTGCTCCATTTGACTGCGACATCTCTAGTGTAATATTGTCTACAACAGATGTGATGCCGGGGGTGTAAGAATCTTCAAGCGCGTATGCTGTAGGTGTATGAAAAGCGCCACCTATACGAAAGTTATCATCTACTTTATATATAGCACCTAATTTCAGGTTTATCCCTGTACCGTTTATAGCCAAAGACTGTCTATAATTGAGTGAAGAAAATTTATCGGGATTAGGTGAAGTATTTCCGGGTGCCAGCGATTCGCTGAAAGTAGAATTTACAGAATACTTTACAGAAGGTATACCCATTGTTGCACCCAGCATTAGTTTTTCCTGATAGTTACCACCCAGCGATATTGCATATTCGGTGATTCTGCCCCGCTCTCTCACTGTTCTTTCCTGCTGCACACCTCCACCAAATGGAACTATAGAATAATAAGCTCCACCGGATGTCTGATTGAGCAAATAAGACTGAAAGCCCAGATAACCAGGTACTGTGAGTGGAACTGTACTGCCCGGGTCATCTGGAAACATATTTGCATCAGCTTCCATAACCTGAGTTACAGAACTGGATGAGTTTACACCACTATAACTATAATTGCGATTGAAATCTGCAACACGGTTCATACCAAATGCAAATGATACTGCCTTCCACTTCCTGCGCTCATAACGCTTACCCTTGGGTGCATCCGTAAATACCATACCGAAGTTATTGACATTAAACCGCACATTATTATCCTGAGTCACTACACCCAAATATTGACTGCTTGATGAGTTCATGCGGAGCGAAGGAGTGAACGTAAACTCTGACGAGCGATAAACACCCAGTCCCGCGGGGTTGACACTGGTACTGGCAAAATCGCCGCCGATAGAGCCAAGCGCATTTCCGAATC
>JAIOYR010000064.1 GCA_021740995.1 Taibaiella sp. | reverse complement strand
CTGCCTAAGGGTGAGCCATCTCCGTAATTCCACACATACGAAACCACCGGCAGAGGATACACATTCAGCGGTAGGGTCGTATCGGGCATACTGGTAAAGACAGGGGTCACGTCAAAGTCTACACTCAGCGGCACACAGCCTTCCCGGGGGTCTGCATGCCCGTTAAATATCATATCATAGATAGTGTCTTTTTTCACCACGGTTACCACACACCCCATAGGGTCGGTAACGATCATCTTTACCGTTTTTACGCCATTGGTCGTATAGCTCCGGAATCCGCTGGTGCCGCTGCTGGTGCCCCCACCTTCATACTCCCAGCTTACAGTGCATCCGGCTGGCACCGAGCCTGTATAAAATATCGTAACAGGTGCCGGGCAAGGGTGTATTGGTGAAATAGAAAAGCTTGCAGCGATTGGTGGCAGTACGGTAATAGTGTGTGTCTCTACATCGGTGCACGGTCCGTTTACTATAGTCAGGGTCACCGTATAAGTGCCGGGTGTGCTGTATGTGCGTGTGCCATGAAGCGATGTGCCCGCTGTGCTCCCGTCGCCATAGTTCCAGGTGCGGCTGGTGTGTGTGCCGCTGGTGTTGGTGAATGTTACGGGCGCACCCACACAGGCAGTAGCAGGTAGCGTAAACGATGCCACCGCATCGCCCACAAAAATATAGGAGGGTCTGGTGAGGCTGTCTTTACAGCCAAAACCATCTGTTACCACCAGCCTCACAGTGTAGGTGCCGGGTAAGCTGTATATGTTTGATGGCAATGTAGCTGTGGATGCCGGCCCTGAGCCGAAACTCCATAAATAGCTGAGCGGCAGCGCACCCGCAGACGAGTTGGTGAAACTGACCGTACCCGGCGGGTTACAAATACTCAACGGGCTACCTGCAAACGATGCGGTTGGTCGCGGGTAAACCACTATATGACCTACTTTGGTCAGTGTCTTGATGCAGCCCTGCGCATTGGTAACCGACAGGGTCACATTATAACTGCCCGGGGTGCTGTATATGTGCGAAGGGGAAGCTCCCGTACCCACACCTCCATCGCCAAAACCCCATGCAAAGGTCATGGGTCCGGGCACTCCCCCCACACTGGTGCTGTTAAATAATACGTTAGTGCCCGGGCATATAGTAGTATCGCTCGCGGTAAAGCCCACTGTAGGCAAAGGGTGCACGGTAATAACCATAGTGTGCACGCTCGAAGATGAGCCGCTATATGCGGTAAGCGTAACGGTATAAGTGCCAACCGCCAGATAACTCGTAGATGGATTGGTAAGTGGTGTAATGGTACCATTTCCCAGATTCCACGAGTAGCTGCTAGCACCCGTAGACGTATTGGTAAAGTTGACCACAAGCGGAGAACAGCCCTCTGTGAAACTGGCTGTAAACCCGGCAGTTAGTCCGCTCGCAGACGTAAACGACGCGAATAATAATATGATAAGATAGAAGAGGCGCATAGGTATATCCTCACAATATTTATAAGTGGTGTCTATAAAATTAATAATATTTCCGGATTATACATGCGTTTTTGCGGTTATGTTAAATATATAATTCATTTCTCTTTGTATTTTGCATTACAATTCATTGACATGCCCTATACGAGGCGGCCTATCTGCAATTATTGTTAGTACCTTAAAATAAAAATTGTATGTATGAAGAAGATGGAAATTTTAGAAAAGCTACATAGCTAACACTATTAAATGCCGCCGCGACATTTAACGCAAGCCACTGCCAAGAGCAATCCTTGGCGTCTCTGTGGTAAAAACAGCCTGCCGGAAAAAACACTACAAATACCGCTCCTTTATCAGGTTCACATGGTGCACCACATGCCCCATCATCATATGGCCCAGCGCACGCGGCGTTATATTGTTGCCGGCTATATTGGCCGTCCACCTGGTTTGCGCTTCAGGTATATTTGTGAGTAAAAGCTCAGTCGCTTTGCGTATCGCAGAAAATTCTTCTATTATACTTTCCAGGCTTCTGTTTGTGAGGTCTACATTGCTCGCATACAGGTTTTCGTCCATGATACACAGCGGCATTTCGCTATCGCCCCTTGCCGCCACCAGCGCCCTGAACGACATGCCCCGCTCTGTGTCATTAATATGCATGAGCACATCTTTCACCGTCCATTTATCCGGAGCATAGCGGTAGTTCTGCTTCTCAGGCGGTATCGTCTTGAAAAATGCTGTTGTGTTTTCAGTATTTTCCCGCAGCAGTGCTGCAAAAGAACCATCAGGAATAAGGTCAATATATTTCTGGTAGTAGGGGATGTATTCACCCGGTTGTGGCCGATGCATATTGCAGGATGGTTTTGTTTGGTAAATTTATGAAATCAACCAATCATATACGGACGAGTGCATAAATTTAATTTTTTCTTTATAACATTGCAGGCATTATAGCCTGTATTTAATTATTTTGGCTTTCTACTCACTACTATCTATTTTTGACCTTCAATCCTTATGAGCACACTATCTATTGTTATTCCGGCTTACAATGAAGGCCCAACTATTCACCGCATACTCGACAGGGTAAAAGCGGTAGTGTTGGTCAATGATATGCAGAAGGAGGTAATAATAGTAAATGACTGCTCAAAAGATGATACGGAAGCTGCCATTCTCAAATACAAGTCAGAAAACCCGGAGCTCCCAATCAGTTACTACAAGCACGAGGTAAATCAGGGCAAGGGCGCAGCACTGCACACAGGCATAGCAAAGGCTACCGGCGACTACGTTATCATTCAGGATGCTGACCTGGAATATGACCCCGAAGAATACAACATACTGCTGAAACCCCTCCTTGCCGACTTTGCCGATGTGGTCTACGGCTCCCGTTTTATAGGTGGCAAGCCCCACCGCATATTGTTCTTCTGGCACTCTATCGGCAATCGTTGGCTCACCACCGCTTCCAATATGTTTACCAATCTGAACCTCACCGATATGGAAACCTGCTACAAGGTGTTCCGCAGGGGCATCATTCAGAGCATCAAACTGCAGGAAAAACGTTTTGGTTTTGAGCCGGAGGTAACAGCAAAAATATCCCGCTACCCAAAAGTGCGCATTTACGAGGTTGGTATCTCTTACTACGGCCGCACCTACGAGGAAGGTAAAAAGATAGGAATGAAAGATGCCTTCAGGGCCTTATATTGTATTATCAAGTATAATATTTTCAGGTAAGCAGGTCTTACACGGTGCCATCATATGGCAGTTATCAGGTAAAGTGAATGCGCACCTGCTGTAATTATTGTTTCTTAATATTTTCCATCTTTTTTTGTTCCTAAAAAATCATTTTTGAAAGTAAAACACATACCTTTGCACAAAATTTGGAATAGGTAATGATTTTCAAACGTCTTTTTCCCTTAATGATATTGCTTTTCGCTCTGTTAGGCAATACTGTTTCTGCTTTCTCTCAGGAGGAGGTCAGTCACCAAAATGTACATAATGAACACGAAGGAGCAGCGCACGAAGGAAAAAAACAACTAAACATTACAGAGCTTGTTTTCGGACACGTATCTGACTCTCACGAGTGGCATTTATTCAGCCTAGAGGGTGAGCACGGTCACGAAAAAGAAATTGCACTTCCCCTGCCTGTTATCCTGTACAGACCCGGAAAAGGTTTGTCTGTATTTTCTTACAGCAAGTTTCACGGCGGCTGGTACCTGGATAATGCCGGTAACCATATCAGCAATACTACCTACGATGGCCTTTATGTAGAAAAAAACATGAAGGAAAAGATTAAAGCAGAAGATGGTTCTAAGGTTTACGATTTTTCTATCACCAAAAATGTACTCTCTATGCTCATAAGCGTAGTTATCATATTCTGGCTGATGATATCTGCTGCAAAAAAATACAAAGCAGGACTTGTAGCTGCGCCAACGGGCTTCCAAAACGCACTGGAAATTGCCATCATATTTATACGCGACGAAGTAGCCAAGCCAAACCTGGGCAAGAAGCACCCCAAGTATATGCCTATGCTGCTCACCATTTTCTTCTTCATCTGGGTCAATAACCTTTTAGGGTTGCTGCCTGGCGGTGCCAACTTTACGGGCAATATAGCCGTTACCCTTTGTTTATCACTGGTGTCGTTCATAGTGTTGCTGGTACGTGCCAACGGTCATTTCTGGGGGCATCTGCTCAATCCTCCGGGCGTACCCACCGGTATCAAGTTTTTGCTGGTACCTATCGAGATAATATCTTTGTTCATTAAGCCGGTGGCACTTACTATACGTCTATTCGCCAATATGCTGGCGGGTCACATTGTTATATTGTGTGTTGTATCTATGATATTCATATTCAGTGCTATGAGTAAGGCTGCTGGTATAGGTTTTGTACCGGTATCACTTGCTTTCTCTGTGTTCATGTTTATGCTGGAGTTGCTGGTAGCCGCTATACAGGCGTTCATATTTACCAACCTTACGGCGGTATTTATTGGTCAGGCAGTTGAAGAGGTACATGCTCACGATGAAGCACACGCTCATTGATAAGTGCGGAGTGAGAGGGCGAAAGAGCGAGTGAGTGAGTTGAAAAAGTAAAAATAAGAAGGAAGGACGAAAAAGGGAACCAATTCCAAATCCCCAATTCCGAATTCCAGATATATAAAGAGTGTTTTTTTTAATCAAAAACCATAATAACATGTCAGTTTTAATGAACACAATTATGTTAGCCGGCGACATGGCTAAAGCTGGTGGCGCTGTAGGCGCAGGCATCGCTGCACTGGGTGCAGGTGTAGGTATCGGCCAGATCGGTAGAGGTGCGGTAGAGTCTATCGCCCGTCAGCCAGAAGCTGCAGGAGACATCCGCGCTAACATGATCCTGACTGCTGCCTTCGTAGAGGGTGTGGCTCTGTTTGCGGTAATCGCAGGCATCCTCGCTATCTTCGTATAGTAGTCGGCCAACGACAGTATAACTGCATCCGACGCAGAGGGCAGAGGATGCAGTTATTTTAAAATTAGAAAAAACAACCAAAAATAAAGCTGGTTTCAAGGCTCTATACCTTTTGACCAACAAACATTTTAACCTTTTAACATCATACAAGATGGATTTGCTCACCCCGGAACTCGGATTATTCTTCTGGACACTGATAGCATTTATCGCTGTTTTTCTCATCCTGCGCAAGTTTGCATGGGGTCCTATTCTTAGCTCGCTGGGCGAGCGCGAGAAAGGCATAGCCGACTCTATAGCCAGTGCAGAGCGCATCAAAGCAGAAATGACTCAGTTCAAATCTGAAAACGAAAAACTCATGGCTCAGGCCCGCGAAGAGCGCACTGTAATGCTCCGCGAAGCCAAAGAAATGAAAGACCGTATAGTGAACGAGGCTAAAGAACAGGCTAAAGAAGAAGCTAACAAGATAATTGTAGACGCTCAGCACCAGATACAGCAGCAAAAAATGGCTGCCCTTACCGAAGTGAAAAACGAAATAGGTAATCTGGCAGTAGAAGTAGCTACAAAAATCCTGCGCAAGCAGATGAGCGCTGCAGAAGGACAGGATGCTTATATGCAACTGCTGTCTGAAGATATTAAATTGAATTAATCAATCCGGCAATAACCCTGTTGTCAAATAGTCAAATTAATAAACAATGAGAAATCCCCGGCTGGCATCGCGCTATGCGAAATCAATACTGGATCTGTCTGTAGAGCGCAATAGTCTGGAGCCTGTGCTTGCAGATATGCGCAGATTGCATGAGATATGCAAAACAAGCCCGGAGTTTGAGATAATGCTGCAGAGCCCGGTGATAAAAGGCGACAAAAAGCAGGCAGTAATAATGGCCGTACTTGCAGGTCAGGGACTAAACGAACTGACCAAAGGATTTATTACACTACTGGTGAACAAGGGTCGTGAGCAGAACCTTGCCGAAATAGCTACCGCATTCATACAGCAATATAACCTGATGAAAAGAATCAGGACAGTAAAGCTGACAACTGCGGCACCGGTAACGGATATAGTAAAGGAAAGAATTAAGTCAAAGGTTGCCTCTTTTATGCCAAATGATAGCATGAGCCTGGAAACAAATATTGATGCCAGTCTTATTGGTGGTTTTGTGCTGGAGGTAGAAGACCAGTTGTTTGATGCGAGTATAAAGAAGAAACTCAATGATGTAAGAACTAAGATTCTGGATCATACTTATGAGACTAAGATTTGATGATTGGTCAATTGGGTAAAGAGTTAATGGGTTTTAGGGAGTTAGTAAATAGTGATTTTTAGCAATAAGCGTATATCTAACAAATTATAAATACAAAAGTCATGGTTAATATTAAACCGGATGAAATATCGGCGATTTTACGTGAGCAACTGGCTCAGGTAGATGGTGGCGCAAGCCTGGAAGAAGTAGGTACCGTATTACAGATAGGCGATGGTATCGCCCGTGTGTATGGCCTTACAGGTGTTAGTCAGGGTGAGCTGGTAGAATTTACCAATGGGGTAAAAGCTATCGCACTAAACCTTGAAGAAGACAATGTAGGTGTGGTATTGATGGGTGATTCTGCAGGTATCCGTGAGGGCGACAAAGTGCGTCGTACCAACAAGATTGCGGCTATCAATGTAGGCGAAGGTATGGTAGGTCGCGTGGTAAACACACTGGGCGAGCCAATAGATGGTAAGGGACCAATAAAAGGCGAACTGTATGAAATGCCACTGGAGCGTAAAGCACCTGGCGTTATCTTCCGTGAGCCGGTAAAAGAGCCGTTGCAGACGGGTATCAAGGCGATTGATGCTATGATTCCTATAGGTCGCGGACAGCGTGAGTTGGTAATCGGCGACCGCCAGACCGGCAAAACGGCTATCTGTATAGATACTATCATCAACCAGAAAGAATTTTTTGCAGCCGGCAAGCCGGTATATTGTATCTACGTAGCCATAGGTCAGAAAGCATCTACCGTGGCTGGTGTAATGAAGACCCTGGAAGATGCAGGTGCTATGGCATATACTACCATAGTAGCAGCATCTGCGGCAGACCCTGCACCACTGCAGTTCTATGCACCATTTGCAGGAGCGGCTATAGGAGAGTTCTTCCGCGATACCGGCCGTCCGGCACTGGTGATATACGATGACCTTTCGAAGCAAGCTGTGGCTTACCGCGAGGTGTCGCTGCTGCTGCGCCGCCCACCGGGTCGCGAGGCTTATCCGGGTGACGTATTCTACCTGCATAGCCGCTTGCTGGAGCGTGCTGCCAAGGTGATCAACAACAACGAAGTGGCCAAGCAGATGAATGACTTGCCTGCAAGCATAAAACACCTGGTAAAAGGTGGTGGTTCGCTGACGGCATTGCCTATCATCGAAACACAGGCTGGTGACGTATCTGCATACATCCCTACAAACGTTATCTCCATCACCGATGGTCAGATATTCCTGGAGTCAAACCTGTTTAACTCCGGCATACGCCCTGCGATCAACGTGGGTATATCTGTAAGCCGTGTGGGTGGTAATGCACAGATCAAGTCGATGAAGAAAGTGGCAGGTACACTGAAACTGGACCAGGCACTCTACCGTGAAATGGAAGCCTTCTCTAAATTTGGTGGTGACCTGGATGCTGCTACCAAAAACATCATTGACAAGGGTAGCCGCAACGTGGAAATCCTGAAGCAGCTACAGTACAACCCATATAGCGTAGAAAAACAGGTAGCTATGGTGTACCTGGGTACCAACAACCTGATACGTGAGGTAGCTGTGAAAAACGTAAAAGCCTTTGAAGAGCTGTTCCTGCAGCAGATGGAAATGAAACTTCCGGATGTACTGAAGGAATTCAAAAAAGGAGCATTGCCTGAAGATGGTATTGCCAAAATGGTGAAACTGGCTCAGGACTTGATTCCACAGTTCAAATAGTAGTTAATCTTAAGCATTTTTGATACAAAGCCCCTGACGGAAGTTGGGGGCTTTTTTTGTAGGGGTGTCTATATGCGGCAGCCGAGTGGTCTTTTTCAGGGATCTAGTTGATGTTTTTTTGCAGCTTGGCGCCTTGATGTCGGCGAGTCCCCCACAGAAAAAGCGGGGAGGCGCACCGAGGACGGAGCTGTTACTGTAATCTTTCACCAGTTTTTTGTCATTCTCTTCGTTTTTGGCACGTGTTTTGTTGCATGTTGTTGTTCAATTTGCTTGTTTTGGCGTTTCTTATTTTTTTCATCCCCTTTGTATGTCATAATATGATTTTCCGGTGTCCCACACTTCCGGCGTTTAGCACACCTATCCAAAGCTCACCGGAATAAGTCGGAACATAAACCAGCAACCACAAAACTCGCACGGGAGAAAAAAGCGGGAGAAAATTGGGAGATTTTAGGATCACCGACAACCAATATATATTTGATTATCAATGGGTTACACCCATAATTTTTGTGTAGATTTTTTGAAAATGAAAGTGGGAGTTTTCCCTTTGTGCTTCACTTCCAAAAGTGTGTTGCAACGTCCCATAGCCCACTGGAAAAAGTCGGAACATAAACTGCAAACACAAAACTCCCACGGGAGAAAAAAGTGGGAGAAAAGTGGGAACTTTTATTTCAGCAAATGTTTGCAATAGATTGATTCTCAATCTACAATTACAGAAAAGCGCTTGGGTGATTTTTTGTTAACCCACATGGGTATTTCCTCGCTGGTCTGGATTTCCATACATAGCCATCTACCTGAGCATAAAAAACAAGCTATGCAAACCTGCTATAAAATACTACTTTTGCGGCTCTAATGTATCTGAATGAGTAATGAACGGAAACGCCCGGTGCGGGTGCTGGTAGCCAAGGTGGGTCTGGATGGACATGACCGCGGTGCTAAGGTAATAGCCACATCGCTGCGGGACGCAGGGATGGAGGTGATATACACCGGACTGCGGCAGACGCCGGAAATGGTGGTAAATACTGCCCTGCAGGAGGATGTGGATGCGCTGGGCATAAGCATACTGAGTGGTGCGCACATGACGGTTTTCCCGAGGGTGATGCAGTTGCTGAAGGAAAAAGGAATAAACAATGTACTGCTGACGGGTGGCGGTATAATACCGGACGAGGATATGAAAGAACTGCAGGATATGGGTGTGGGCAGGCTGTTTCCGCCGGGTACGCCGACATCGGAGATAAGCAGCTATATAAATGAGTGGGTGCACGAGCATAGAGGGGAACTGTTGTAAAAAAGGGGTTTAACCGCGGACCTGCCTGGCGGCAGACAGGGACGCTAAGAAGCAGAGAGTGGTTTAGAGGTTGCAAAGGGCATAAACGCAACGTTAGCTGAGAAGATGCAAAGGAGATTGAATAAAAGCGAAATTTATTAAATATTATACACAAACTATAAAATATAAAAATCAGAAAATAATGTACAACACTTTACTTACTCAAACAGAAAACGGGACTTGCATCATTACCATTAATCGTCCGGACAAGATGAACGCGCTGAACAAAGATGTGATAGAAGAGCTGGGCGCTGCGCTGGATGAGGTATATAACAATAGCGAAATAAAGTCTGTAATAATAACCGGTGCCGGTGAAAAAGCTTTTGTAGCGGGTGCTGACATCAGTGAGTTTCTTACACTGGACGCAGCAGGCGGAGCTGAACTGGCTACACGTGGCAGGGTACTGGTGTTTGACAAGATAGAAAACTGCCCAAAGCCGGTAATAGCGGCTGTAAATGGTTTTGCACTGGGTGGTGGCTGCGAGCTGGCTATGGCGTGCCACTTCAGGGTAGCGTCTGCCAATGCAAAGTTTGGCCAGCCTGAGGTGAATCTGGGATTGATACCGGGATATGGCGGCACACAGCGCCTGACCCGCCTGATAGGTCAGGGCAAGGCTATGGAGCTGCTGATGACTGCAGACATGATAGGTGCCGATGAGGCCAAAGCACTGGGTCTGGTAAACCATGTGGTACCTATGGAGGAACTGCTGACCAAGGCAAAAGAAATACTACAAAAAATACACACCAAGGCGCCACTGGCCATAACAAAAATAATAGCTTGTGTAAACGAGGCGGCAGATGGTAACCACCATAGCTTTGACCATGAAATAGTGCGTTTTGGGGAGTGTTTTATGACGGAAGACATGAAAGAAGGTACATCGGGTTTTCTGGAAAAAAGAAAACCTGTGTTTAAAGGAAAATAATTTATATCTTCAACCTTTAAATTTCTATTAAATGCAGTCTAAGGTTATCCGTATCTTATTGGTGTTATGTGTTGCGGTGATGATGAACCATAATGCAGCAGCGCAAAAGTACAGGCCACTAAGGGCCTATGTAGAGCCTGATGGCTGGTCTATAGGTGCCAACATAGGCACGACCGACATGTGGGGCGATGTGGGCACTAAAAGTGCACTGGATCACTATACCAACAGTAAATACTTTGACAAGGTTAGCTTTATGGGCGGCATGTTTGGCCGATATTCTTTCCATCCGGTATTTGCAGTGAGGTTTATGCTCAACGTAGGTAGCGCATATGCCACTGATGAATGGAACTATGATGGTGTGAAGGGCGATAACCTGCTGGAGGGAAAGGACTATGTGCAGCGCTACCTGCGCTCGCAGAATGCGAAGTCTACCATAATTGAATCTTCGGTTTTGCTGGAGTTAACTCCACGCAGATTCAACATAGGCGGAAAAGCATTTAAAAGAAGGCAGCCTTACCTGGCCGCAGGTGTGGCACTGTTTCACTACACCCCATACAGCACTATCGGCAAAAGCCCGACTTTCGTAAAAACTTATGAGTTGTCTCTGGAGGGTCAGGGATGGGAAGGTGGTACTTACCCAAAACAAAATGGCAGGTGGCAGCCGGCATTTCCGCTGGCTATAGGTTACCGCTGGGATCTGGGCGACCACCTGAATCTGGGCATAGAATATATGTACCGCATGACGATGTTTGACTATCTGGATGGTGTAAGCGGCAAGTATGTAAGTGCATTTGAGTTTAACCAGAATCTGGCACCAAATGAGGCTCAGAAGGCGATACAGGTTGCAGACAAGCAGCCATTCTATAACAATGCACTACCTAGCACGCCGGGAACACTAAGAGGCAATCCGGGTAACAACGATGCTTACTCTACGCTTACTGTTACTTTTTCTTTCAAGGTACCAAGCAGAAGCAATATCTGGTGGAGTCATAGGAAGTTCTAACAGCAGGAATAGATGTGTTTTCAGGCGAAGGCGCAAAGGTTTGTACCTGCACGAGAAAACCCCGACCCTAAAGGGAGGTGTTATGTAACTCGTGAGAAAACCCCGACCCTAAAGGGAGGTGTTAGGTAACTCGTGAGCATTTACCACGATTTTAATCTTCGATCTTTAATAGATGGATGCCCGAAGGTTAAGTAATTCTGAACAGGTTGACTCTACGCAATTCCGATAGCTATCGGAAGCAAAGCATCTGGACTATTTTTTGAGTTTACAGTAATATAATCAGTAAATCAGCCTGTTTTTACAGGCGGGCGCGCCATGGTATCTCCGGAGCATTGTTGATGTGGCCTAAATACCTGCAGAGTACAAAAAGAAAGTCGGACAGCCGGTTGAGGTATTGTATAACTATGGGTGGTATAAACTCCTGATTTTCCTGCATGGCTACGCATATGCGCTCTGCACGCCGGCACACACAGCGTGCTACATGGCAGGTAGATGAGGCAAGATTACCGCCGGGTAAAATAAAGGAGCGCATCTCCGGCAATGATTCATTCATAGTATCTATGCGTTCTTCGAGCCAAACCACATCCGCATCGTGCAGGTCGGGCAGCTTCATTTTCACTTCTTTATCGGGGTTTGTGGCCAGCACAGCACCTACGGTAAACAGCCGGTCCTGTATCTCGCGCAGCCACTCTGTTACCAGCTCATTGGCTGCCATGTCATTTACCATGCCTATATATGAGTTGAGCTCATCTACCGTACCATAACTTTCTATACGGATATGGCTCTTAGGAACCCGTACACCACCTATGAGGCTGGTGCCGCCCTTGTCTCCGGTTTTTGTGTATATCTTGAACACTGCTTGTAAAATATAAAAAGTAAAAAAATCCAAATTCCAATCAGTGATAGTTACCAGGGTCTATTTGCCCACTACCAGTCCTCCGCTTGGTTTTTGCATTATGTCTGTTTCTACCATACCGTCGCGGATACGTATTACCCGGTGGGTATAGTTGGCTATTTCTTCTTCGTGTGTCACCAGCATTACGGTATTGCCCTGTTCATGTATGTTGTTGAACAGCTCCATGATTTCTACAGAGGTCTTGCTATCGAGGTTGCCGGTAGGCTCATCTGCCAGTAGTATAGAAGGGTTGTTGATAAGGGCGCGTGCTATGGCCACACGCTGGCTTTGTCCGCCGGAGAGCTCGTTGGGTTTGTGATGTGCGCGATCGCTGAGCCCCACCTTGTCGAGCATGGCTCTGGCACGCTCTTCACGCTCCTTGCGGCCGGCACCGGCATAGATGAGAGGCAGGGCAACGTTTTCCCAGGCTGTAAGCCGAGGCAGGAGATTGAACTGCTGAAACACAAAGCCTATCTCCACATTGCGCACATCGGCAAGCTGGTCGTCTATCATGTTGCTTACATTCTTGCCGTTGAGTATATATTCTCCGCCGCTGGGTGTATCCAGACAGCCGATGATGTTCATCAATGTAGATTTTCCTGAGCCCGAGGGGCCCATGAGTGCCACATATTCGCTCTTGTGTATGACCGCAGATATACCCTTAAGTACAGGTAGTTCCTGCTTACCCAGGTAGTAGCTTTTGCGTATCTCGTTCAGCCTGATAACTTCTTTCATCAAAAGGGCACATTATTCTATACAATTTCAAAAATACGCATAATTTCACCCTTTGTATGATTTGCTTTCCAAATTGTAAGATCAATATAGGACTATTCATTACCCGCAAGCGGGAAGATGGCTACCATGATCTGGAAACTGTGTTTTATCCGGTAACAGAGCACAAGTCTGCACCACTGAATGATGTGCTGGAAGTGGTACCTGCCATAGCAGAGCCGCAACTGCACCTGAGCGGGCTGGGGGTGAGTGGCAACACGAGCGATAATCTGGTATGGAAGGCATACCAGCTGCTGAAAGAGCTGTATAGCGACAAAGTGCCGGCGCTGGATATATACCTGCACAAAGTGATACCCATGGGTGCCGGGCTGGGTGGTGGCTCTGCTGATGGGGCATTCATGCTGCGGCTACTGAATGACTACTGCAATCTGGCCCTATCGGCGCAGCAACTGGCTGAATATGCGCTGCAGCTTGGCTCAGACTGTCCGTTCTTTATATACAACACCCCTCAGTATGCAACGGGCAGGGGCGAGCATATGACACCTATGCAGGTGGACTTGTCGGGGTATGAGATACGGGTGGTATGTGCGGGTGTGCATGTGTCTACCCGCGAGGCTTTTGCACGCATCACACCACGGATGGCGCCGTTTAACCTGAGGGGTATAAGCAAGCTGCCCGTTTCCGAATGGAGACACCAGATCAGCAATGATTTTGAGGCATCTGTATTCAGCATATATCCTGAGCTGGCAGCTATAAAACAACAGATGTATGAGCAGGGTGCAGTATATGCCTCTATGACCGGAACAGGATCTGCTATTTACGGTTTGTTCGAGCGGGCAAAGTAAGGACAGCGTACTTTAAAGCACGGGACCTCATTTGGGTTTCAAAAAGTTCAGTAGCCTATGGCAGCTTGGTATGTGCTATACCTAATCTTATAGATATGTAACCGGGGTTTAACTTTCCGGGACTGTAGGAGCTGCGGGTCACATCTTCATAATCGCCGGTCTTGGTGAGGCTGCCTGGAAGAAATCCGAAATCCTCGGTAATAGTAAACCGCCAGTGATTGCCGATAGGCAGGTATTGTGTACAGCCGACACCTATGCGCATTACCATGCTGTTGATGTTCTTAGACATATCGACAGTGGTATCTGAGCGCACAAAACCATAAGGAGTAGAAAGAGAGTTGAACCTGCGTAAAGAATCGTAGCCACCCATATTCATGCCGATACCTGCGCTTAAGTAAAAATGATTGTTCTGCTTGCTGCCCAGACAAAACCTGAATTTAGGGGCCAGAAAAATGTACGCACTTCTATGGCTTATTATTTCACCTTCGGAGCCTGTGGCGTGTTTGGCACCATTTATTTCTTTGTCGTATAAAAGAGAGAATTGCTGGTAGAACAGCTCCAGGCCTATAAAAGAGCGCAGGTTGAGCCCTCTGGCATAGTCGAGCCCGCCCGATAGGGCAACATTGTAATTGCTGGTAGTAGCAATGCCGCCACCTGCAAAAACACCCACAATTGTATTCTTCTGAGAATAGCCCTTAAACGCAGAAAAAGATAGTATAAGAGCCAGAAGTATTGGTTTCATCTCCGAAAATTAAACAAAATTTTTATTTTCCATAGCTTGTTTTCTTAATAGTGCACTTGCGCGGTATCTATCCTCGTGATAATGGTGGTACAAATCGTCTAAAACAGCGAGCCATTTGGAGGCTCCGGAGGCATCGCACCATGCCAGTAAACCCTGCGGATAATTGACTCCTTTGGTCATTGCTGTTTCGAGGTCGGCAGCAGTGGCAACACCAAGGTGGAGCGCATCTACAGCCTCATTGATCAGCATTGCCACTACCCGCTCTACTATCATTTTGCCCAGTATCGGGTCTTTGACAGGCTGTGGCAGTACTGCGCCCTGTGCATAGTCATAAAAGCCCTTTCCGGTCTTGCGGCCCAGCCAGCCAGCCTCCAGCAGTCTTTTTTGGGAAAAAGAGGGTTTGTAGCGGGGGTCGAAGAAAAATGACTGAAAAACGGTTTCGGTAACCACATAGTTCACATCGTGGCCTATGTAGTCTGTAAGGGCAAATGGCCCCATCCTGAATCCGCCAATTTCGGTCATAGCCCAGTCTATGGTGGCCATATCAGCAATACCTTCTTCATAAATCCGTATAGCCTCGCCATAAAACGGGCGGGCTACCCTGTTTACAATGAATCCGGGTGTGTCTTTGGCGATAACCGGTGTTTTGCCCCACTGCCCCATAAGTGCGGTAGCAAGGGGAATAAGTGCGGCATCGGTCTGTATGGCAGGTATTACCTCTACCAGCGCCATAAGCGGAGCCGGATTGAAGAAGTGCAAGCCCATGACACGGGATGGCAGGCGACAAGCTGCGGCAATAGAGGTGATGGACAAAGACGAAGTGTTGCTGGCGAGTATGCAGGTATCGCTGACTACTTTTTCTACTTCGGCGAATACTGCTTTTTTCACATCCAGCCGCTCTACTATAGCCTCTATAATTAGCCCGCACGATGCAAAAGCATCGACCTGCCCGGCAAAGGTGAATCTGCCCAGCACTTCGCTCGCAGCACTGATTTTGCCCTTTTCTTCCAGTTTCTGTAGTGTGGCGGCGAGGTTGTTTTTTGCTTTGTCCAGTGCAGCAGCGTTGTTGTCGTAGAGTACAACGCTATGCCCCGCCATAGCGGCTACCTGCGCAATACCTGCGCCCATAGCCCCTGAACCTATTATGCCAATTATAAGACTCATAAATAAATGTTTTTTTACCGCTGCGACTTCGCGCCTCTACGGTTAAATAGTTTTCTTCAACCCCAATATACTCCAGTCTGTTTTTTCTGCTACTATGGTGTTGCTGAGGTGGCCCAGGCAGTCTATGTTCATTTCTACTATGTCGCCATCCTGCAGCCACTGTTCTTTGTAGTTGGGGTCATTGAGTTTGCCGGTGCCATTGAGCTCCAGAAAGCAGCCGGTGCCTACTGTGCCGCTGCCTATCACATCGCCGGGCAGTATGTCTACTCCGTAGGCACAACGTTCCAGAATCTCAGCAAATGTCCAGTCCATATCGCCCAAGTTGCCCTCACTTACCTGTATGCCATTGACCTTGCAGGTCATTTTTAGGTTGTAGCTGTTGCCGGTATGGTTGGGTTTGGCGGGTATTTTGTAGGGTTCCAGCTCATCGGGTGTTACCAGCATAGGACCTATTACTGTGCTGAAGTCTTTGCCCTTGGCAGGGCCCAGATTGAGCAGCATTTCCTCCATTTGCAGGGTGCGTGCGCTCATGTCGTTCATGATCATGTAGCCGCCTATGTAGCTATCTGCCTGTGCGGCTGTGATGTTTCTGCCTTTTTTGCAAACAACTATTGCAGCCTCCAGCTCAAAATCGAGTTTTTTGAAATGGTCAGGCATGCAGGGTATGGGGCCGGGGCCCTGTATGGCATTATGATTGGTGAAGTAGAAAATAGGGTACTGGTCAAATTCCGGAATCATGTCCACCTTGCGGTTGCGGCGGGCAGCAGCCACATGCTGGCGAAAAGCATAGCCATCGCGGCAGGAGGTGGGTTGTGGCACAGGAGCCAGTATGGCGGCGGAGCCAAAAGGGATACCCGGCGCAGTGTTGCTGCCGTCTTTTATAGCAGCGTCTGCCGCCTTCATTTTATCTATTGATTGCTCCCAGTTTTGCAGCAGGTCTTTCATGGTAGCAGGTAGTGTGCTATCGGCTGCTGTAGTAGCATATAAGTTATCATTGATGAGGAACGCGAGCGTTTCGTTGCCACTTTGAGAAAAAGTTACTAATTTCATTTTCAGATTGATTGAGGGTGTAAAAATAACCTATCTGTTGTGTTTGCGAAATGTTTATTCTTAATCAAGGAGTAATTCTAAATAATACTGTATATGACTACTTACGAGCAACTGTTTGAGAATAATAAGAAGTGGATCGCGTCTATGAAAGAAAAGGATGTGGATTTCTTCGAAAAGTTGGCTAAAGACCAGACACCGGAGTACCTCTATATAGGCTGCTCAGACAGCCGTGTGCCTGCTAACGAGATAATGGGTCTGGACCCCGGAGAGGTATTTGTGCACCGCAATATTGCCAATCTGGTAGTTAGCATTGATATGAATGTAATGTCGGTAATAAACTACGCTGTAGCCAACCTGCATGTGAAGCATATAATAGTGTGCGGGCACTACAACTGCGGAGGGGTGAAGGCGGCAATGACGCCCAAGGACATGGGTATACTGAACCCTTGGCTGCGCAATATACGTGATGTGTATCGTACACATCAGGCAGAGCTGGATGGGATAGACGATGAGCATGACCGCTACAACCGGCTGGTAGAGCTGAATGTGCAGGAGCAGGCAATAAATGTGATAAAAACAGCCGTGGTACAAAACAGCTATCTGGCCAACAGATACCCTGTAGTGCATGGCTGGGTTTTTGACCTGAAAACAGGGGAGCTAAAGGACCTCAATATCAACTTTGACGAGGTGCTGCACGGTATACAGAAAATATATGACCTGACAGGTGAGTTTTCATAAGGTATTATGATGTGCCACCGGAGAAACAATCTATAGCAGATTTGACAACTTAAAAAAAGTTGTCAAATCTCTGTTCTGTAATACGCAACAATTTTACTTTCGTGTACGTAAATAATCCTGCAGATAGGAGCAGGTGCCACGGGTTTTCTTAAAAAAAGTTGTGTTAGCATAACCATTCTTCATTTGAGAGAAGTATGGATTCTGCAGTGCGTTTTTATAGTAGAATTGCTGATCTCCAAAAAAGTATTCCTCTTCGTTTTCGACCGGGCAATTTTTCTGCCAGCATTTTGCAGCCAGAAAAAGGCATCTTGCTTTTTGCTCAGGGTCGGTAGTATTGGCAAATGCCTGCTTGTAATAGTGTTCGGCTTGCCCCAGCCCATAGAATTCGTTGTCTTCGTAGTTGCTACTATTTCTCTCTTTACTTTGGTAATAGGCTCGATTGTCTGAAGTGCTACGGTAGTAACTGTGTGCATGAACAGCCTTGCCATAATAACTAATACTATACAGCCCATTAGCATACTGATAAGCGGCTCTTGCATCTTTGGGGTCTTCTTCCAGTCTGTTTTGCAAATCGGCCATGCGGCGCGCCAATGTCAGTTTACTGTATAGCACCCTTCTGTCAGATTTGTTCCAGTCACTGCGATCCGAAATATGACTAACCAATACATCTGGCAGCGTCCATCGGCGCAACAATGAGTCTGGTACTTTTTGCAACAATATTATTGCTTTTGCAAACTGATGTTGCCTAATGTATTTAGTGCCAGCCAACTCCCAAAGTATGCCTGCGGTTATTCTCGACCTATCGGTAAGCCATTGTTCATAAGATGTTTTAATGTTGCTATTCAGGAAGTGTTCGGCTTCTTGGAGTTGTGCTATACTCATTCTTTCCATAAGGTCCCACCCTTCTAAATAGGATGGCCAGAAGGCAGTGTAGCTTGCCAAGTAGTTGTTTTGAGCATTGTATTTTGACATGCAAAAAAGCGCTTTTACGGTATCTTGCTGTTGCAGATAAGCCTTACTGAGAATATGCACCATCATGAGGGAATAGTCAGAGT
Source organism: Taibaiella sp. (assembly GCA_021740995.1). Classification (GTDB taxonomy): domain Bacteria; phylum Bacteroidota; class Bacteroidia; order Chitinophagales; family Chitinophagaceae; genus Nemorincola. Next base: position 4,081 of record JAIOYR010000064.1, on the reverse strand, counting down.
TGTCGGATTTTATATTTTGGTTTCGCAGTTCTAATTGTTTGAGGATAGGCAATAAATCGGCCTCAATAGTAGTGGATATTTTACCGGCGTTCCGTATCATGTACAGGGCAGTAATGGTGTTGTGGACTACACTTTCTTTGGTACTCATATTCTTTGCAGCGAGGTCCAATTGTTTTTTGCAGTTTTGCCAGTCGCCACCTGCCAGATACAGGTAGCTGGCTGCCAATCGCCAATATGCGGGAGTGCCGCTTTTGCCATCGGTGGCAGCACCTTTCGCAAAGGATGTAAGCTGTGAGTATAGGTCTTTGTTGGCGGGGTCGGGTTTCAGTATTTCTTGTATCAGGTGGTATTCCATTTTGTTGATGATGCGGGTCATCAACACATCTATACCGTTTGTTTTTGGGTCGAGCGCATAGGTGTTTTTAAGAGCGGCAAACATTGTTTTGGTGTCGCCATCAAAGTCATACATGCCCTTCATTAGATGCAGCACAGCCTTCTGGTGGTTGCTGCGGCACAGGGGTAGCACCTTTTTAAGGTCGCCATTGGTAGCCCACCTGAAGCCAAGATGCGCTTCTGTTTTCAGTTCATCGCTGCTATCAAACACATGGCTGTAGAGGAAAGCCGCTTCTGCTTTTTTGTTGGTTTTGAAGAGTGCACCAGCCCTCAGCGACAAGCAACGGAAATATAGAAAGTGATGTGAAGGAGTCACCAGAGTATTGAACAGCATAAGGGTTTGTGTATACTCGCCGCTGTAAAAAGCCATGCGCATGGTTTGGTAGGCATAGCGCAGTTTCAATTCGCGGTTTTTTGTGTTCACGACCCGTTTTATGCCCTCGTGTACCAGCTCTTGCATAGCGGCCGAGTCGCGCTTGTTGCTTTCATATTTGTATGTGTGTTCATTCCAGTTATAATCTGGTTCGGCTGCATGGGGTTCGCAGGCTTTGGCAAATGCGAGATATAATGCTGCCTCGTGGTCTTTGTGGCTGATGAGCCATTGTGTAAACTTGTTGGCAGCTACCACAGCAGGCACTTTCAGGGTATAACCCTTGCGAATGTGCTCGTAAATATGCTGCACATCAGCACTGCTATAGCGATACACAAAACTGTCTATGTCTGCATCAGGGACAGCATTAGCGGTATATTTTTCCCAGCTTTTTCTGTTTATTTCATTTTTAATATTGGATAAGCTTGGCACTTCTTCGTCATTATAGATTGCGCTATTGTCTTTGTAGTGGAATGGTAGAAATAGAGGTTTGTTATTTATGGAGCTCAGAAAAAACGAGGCTTCTTCATAGGGGTCGTAGTCCCAGCCACAAGCTTCAGCCAGTTTTATAATGCCCACTACACCTACTATGCTACAGATAAGTATTGTAAACCGTTTCCAGTTCATTGGTCAGATATTTTGATAAAGTTAGACTATCGCACGAAAAGTAAATGACAGCAATTTCAGTGTTTTTTATTCGTTGTGCCGTGTATGCCGCCATTTTTTTCAGGTCGTGTGGTGTTACTGCTTCTGTTCTTATCCTGTCGCCGGTTCTTAGTTCATAGCCATTCCACGTAGTGTCTTTGACGCTCAGGTATTCGTTTCTGTTCTTCACTGTAAATAAGGTGCTGTTCTTCACCATTTCTGGTGTTACATCGCGTAGTATGCCGACAAAACGTGTTTCTCTGAACTGTAGTGTCCAAGAGAATAAAGGCAGTGCAATGTCCAGCGGTAGCGGGTAACTACCTATACCGCTAAGATATTGTTGGGCGGTTTTAGTGTCTAGTATCGAGTTGTGGTTTCCGGTTTTCCGGGTGTTGCCCATATTGTAGCACATGAGCAGTCCTCTATCGGCAGGGGGTATCCCGCTACTTACGATATACTTTACCTGATGCATGCGTATGGTGCATGATAGTGTTTTGCCTACCATATAAGGATGTTGTTTCAACGCACGCAGCAGCGCAAAATAGGCGCCTTTGTTGGTGCTAGTCCAGTCGCAGTCAATTTGCACCTCTGCGGGTTTTATACTTGCGTAGGTGCATATGGTTTGTATAAGGCTGGCTATGCGCTGGCTGAGGTTGGTAATGCTGTTTTTTGATACATTGTTTATTGTGGCCTGGGTGACAAACACTACCGGCACTATTGTCATGCCGCGAGGTAGGGTGTGTTGTATGCGCACCACTGCCACTGGGTAGGGCTGGTTAGTGTGGTGATTCCAGTCGATATCGCACAGGCGCAAGTAGGTGTGTTGCACTTTAAGTTCACTTAATCTTTGCTGCTCGAATTGGGTGGGTTTGTACACGGTTTTCCAATAGTAAAATCCACGGGTTACCTCATGTTGCCTGTGTTGACAGGATACAAGTGTGCTCAGCGCAAGGACAAATGAAATAATACGCAGCAAGGGGAGTAGTATTATTGCAATATTACGGAACTATAACACGCTGTGCGCCGGGCACCACTCTGAAGTTGATGCTGCTGGTGCAGGTGTGTGCATCTCCGTCGGTCTGCATGAGGTTTAGTTTGGGGTGAGAGATGGTAATTTCCCTGCCGGTAAAGTGCTGTACATAACGGCTGCCGGCAATGGTACCCGTCATGGCTCTGAGCGCTATGATACCCCCCAGTATTTTGGGGAACTTGCGTATAATGATGACGTCGAGCAGCCCATCGGTATAAATGGCCATGGGTGCTATGCGAAAGTTGTATCCAAACTGTGTGCCGTTGGCTACGTTTACCATAAATGCGCGCTCCTTCATTTCTTTGCCATCTATGGTGATGCTGAAATCCCAGGTTTTGTAGAGCCACAGATACTTGGTTACCAGCCAGCTATATACCAGCAATCCGCGCTTTTCGCTTTTCGCAAATTTTTTGGAGATAAGGGCATCAAAGGCAACCCCAGCATTGCTGATGAACAGCCGGTCGTTGGCATAGGCAATATCTATTGCCGCGATATTGCCGGCATTGATGACTTTTATGGCCCCTTCCACATCCAGCGGAATACCTATGGTGCGTGCCATACCATTGCCCGACCCTTTCGGGATGATGCCTAACAGTGTGCCGGTGCCGGCAAGCCCATGTGCCACGTCGTTTACAGAGCCATCGCCGCCTACTGCCACTACTGCATAGGCGCCCTTTGTGGCAGCCTCGTGAGCAAGGGTAGTGCCATGTTTGGCATATTGCGTCAGCAATATCTCGTGTGTGTATAGTGCGCTGTCGAGATGGGTGCTGACGGCAAGGCTTATTTCCTTTTGCCGCTCTACACCCGACTTGGGGTTTACGATAAATACTACATGTTTATGGCTCATGTAAGCTGTGCTTTGAGGCTTAGGTCCATACTTACTGCATGGTGGGTGATAGCACCTACTGATATGTAATCGACATTGGTTTTAGCATACTCACGAATGTTATCCAGTGTGATGCCGCCCGATGCTTCTGTTTCGTACCTGCCATCTATGAGTGTTACTGCCTCGGCGAGCTGTGCGGGTGTGTAGTTGTCCAGCATGATGCGGTCTACATTGCCTACTGCCAGCACACGGCGCACATCGTCTATGCTGCGTGTTTCTACTTCTATTTTCAGGTCCAGATTGTGGCTGCGCAGGTAGTTGTTGGTCTGCTCTATGGCTTTTTCTATACCCCCACAAAAGTCTATGTGATTGTCTTTGAGCATCACCATATCGTATAGCCCCATACGGTGGTTGCAGCCGCCACCTATGCGCACAGCATCCTTCTCGTGCAGGCGAAACAGTGGCGTGGTTTTGCGGGTATCCAGTATCTCGGCCCGGTATTCTTTTATAGCGTCCACATATTGGCTGGTGAGGGTGGCAATGCCGCTCATGCGCTGCATACAGTTGAGTGCCAGCCGCTCTGCCCTGAGTATGGTATGAACAGAAGCCGTAACCTCAAAGGCGGTTTCGCCATTTGTCACAGCATCACCATCCTGCTTGTGCAGGGTAAATGAAGCCTCAGGCTCCAGAAAATGAAAAATGTCTTGTGCCAACTGCACCCCTGCCAGAATGCCATCTTCCTTGATCTTGAGTACTGCCTTTCCCATGGTACCAACGGGGATACAAGCCAGGGTAGAAAAATCTCCATCTCCTATGT
>JAIOYR010000063.1 GCA_021740995.1 Taibaiella sp. | reverse complement strand
GCCTGTATCCAACCATGCAGTACCACGATCCAGTACACCCACTTCCAGCTTACCCTTTTCGAGGTAAACGCGGTTTACATCGGTGATTTCGAGCTCTCCGCGATGAGAAGGTTTTATTGCTTTTGATATGGCTACAACATCATTATCGTAGAAGTAAAGCCCGGGTACGGCGAAGTTTGACTTTGGTTTTTCCGGCTTTTCTTCGATGCTAAGTGCTTTGAAGTTTTTATCAAACTCAACAACACCATATCTTTCCGGGTCATGCACCTGATATGCAAATACTACTGCACCGTCAGGTGTTACCTTGTTTCTGAGCAATGTGCCCATACCTGAACCGTAAAATATATTATCACCAAGTACCAAAGCTGCAGGGTCTTTACCTATAAAGTCTGCTCCAAGAATAAATGCCTGAGCCAGCCCTTCCGGTTTTGGTTGAATCACATATTCAAATCTACAACCAATCTGGCTGCCATCGCCCAATAGTTTCTTAAAAGCTGGCTGGTCTTCGGGAGTGGTAATAATGAGGATCTCATTGATACCGGCTAGCATAAGAGTAGACAATGGGTAATATATCATTGGCTTATCGTATACCGGCATTAGTTGTTTGCTCACTGCAATAGTAAGTGGGTAAAGTCTTGTGCCCGAGCCCCCTGCCAGAATGATTCCTTTCATAGAATTTTAATTAGTGTGAGTATTGTTTGTCATAATATTTCTGATAATCACCGGAGGTTACATGATCCATCCATTCCTGATTGTTCATGTACCAATCAATGGTTATTCGCAGACCTTCTTCAAAAGTCACTGAAGGATACCAACCCAATTCTTTATTAATTTTGTTGGCATCTATTGCGTATCTGCGGTCGTGTCCCGGCCGGTCTCTGATATAGGTAATTAGTTTTTCAGACTCACCCGCTTCACGCCCCAGCCTTACATCCATTTCTTTGCACATGAGTTTTACCAACTCAATATTCTGCCATTCATTGAAGCCACCTATATTATAGGTTTCTCCGTCTCTGCCGCCATGAAATACCATATCTATTGCTCTGGCATGGTCTACTACATAAAGCCAGTCGCGGGTATATTTACCATCGCCATATACAGGCAGGGGCTTGTTGGTGCAAATATTATTGATAAAAAGCGGAATCAGTTTTTCCGGAAAATGGTTTGGACCATAGTTGTTAGAACAGTTGGTGATTACAAATGGCATGTGATAAGTATTTCCATATGCACGTACTAAATGGTCTGATGCAGCTTTAGACGCAGAGTACGGAGATTGTGGGTCGTAAGGTGTCGTTTCCAGGAAGAAGCCTTCCTCGCCCAGTGAGCCATAAACCTCATCAGTAGATACATGATAGAAGCGTTTGCCCTCCATATTGCCTTTCCACGCTTCTCTTGCAGCATTGAGCAGATTGGCAGTACCCATTACATTGGTTTGTATAAAGGCATTAGGGTCAAGGATAGAGCGGTCTACGTGGCTTTCGGCAGCCAGGTGTATTACCCCGTCAAAGTTATATTGGTTGAACAAACGGACCACATGCGGAGCATCAGTGATGTCTGCTTTTTCGAATATGTAGTTTGGAGCATCCTGAATGTCGGTCAGATTTTCCAGATTGCCGGCATAAGTAAGTGCATCGAGATTCACAATTTTGTAATCCGGATATTTGGTTACAAAAAGTCGTACAACGTGTGAGCCTATAAATCCTGCTCCACCTGTAATGAGCAATGTTTTCTTCATGGTGCGAAAGTAAAAATAATTGAAACAGTTCTTTACATACTGCTGTTAGAAATTGCTTAATATCTTGTCAAAATGAAAATTACACCAGCTTAAAGCTTTCAATAAACTTAGTAGTAAAATTCCCATTGCGGAAATCTTCGTTCTTCATCAGTTGCAGGTGAAAAGGGATTGTTGTTTTTATTCCTTCAATCACATATTCATTTAGTGCACGCTCCATGGTGTTGATGGCTTCCTCACGTGTCTGAGCTACTGCTATCACCTTTGCTATCATAGAGTCGTAATAGGGTGGGATAGTGTAGCCGGCATATATATGGGAGTCTACACGCACGCCGTGTCCTCCCGGGGTATGCAGGTTTGTTATCTTACCTGGGCATGGGCGGAAATCATTATATGGGTCCTCTGCATTTATACGGCACTCTATAGCATGTATTTTTGGCTCATAGTTTTTGCCGCTTATAGCTACTCCGGCGGCTATTTTTATCTGTTCCTTTATAAGGTCGTAGCTGATAACTTCTTCGGTTACACCATGCTCTACTTGTATACGGGTATTCATTTCCATGAAGTAGAAATTGCGGTGTTTATCTACAAGAAATTCAATAGTGCCCACACTCTCGTAGTTAATAGCCGATGCCGCTTTAATAGCAGCTTCACCCATCCGCTGTCTCAGATCAGGTGTCATAAACGGTGAGGGAGATTCTTCCACCAGTTTCTGATGTCGGCGCTGTATAGAACAATCGCGCTCGCTCAGGTGGCATACTGTACCAAACTGGTCGCCTGCTACCTGTATTTCGATATGCCGAGGCTCCTCCACAAATTTCTCCATGTAGATGCCATCATTCTTGAAAGATGCTTTGGCCTCTATTTTTGCGGTATTATAAGCATGCTCAATCTCACTATCCTGCCACACTACCCGCATGCCTTTTCCGCCTCCACCAGCAGTAGCTTTGATAATTACCGGATAGCCCATGTCTTTTGCCAGTTGTTTAGCTTCGTCAACGCTTTGCAAAAGTCCATCTGAACCAGGAATAACAGGAACGCCTGCTTTTATCATGGTTTCTTTGGCTGTGATTTTATCACCCATTGCATTGATCATAGCCGGTGTCGGTCCGATAAACTTTATCTTATATTGGGCGCATATTTCGGCAAATGATGCATTTTCTGCAAGAAAACCATAACCCGGATGTATGGCATCTGCATTAGTTATTTCTGCGGCAGCCATGATGGCCTGAACATTGAGGTAAGATTCTGAACTCTGTGGTTTACCTATACATACTGCTTCATCTGCAAACCTGACATGCAGGCTTTCGCGGTCTGCGGTTGAGTATACTGCTACAGTACGAATACCCATTTCCCTGCAAGTACGTATAATGCGCAATGCTATTTCCCCACGATTGGCTATTAGTATTTTCTTGAACACCTTTTAAAAATTTAATGTAAAATTTAATAAAATGATATTTACTAAAAATGGCCTTTTGTAAGGCCATTAATAATATGTATATCCCGGAAGCCGGGAGAGAATTTACATAGGCTCTACAATGAAAAGCGGCTGGTCATATTCTACAGGTGTTGTGTCATCTGCCATTACTTTTATGATGCGGCAATTCATTTCACTTTCAATTTCATTAAATAGTTTCATCGCTTCTATAATGCAAAGAACCTGTCCCTTCTTTATCTCATCGCCAACATTTGCAAAAACCGGCTTGTCAGGTGATGGACTGCGGTAAAACGTACCAATCATAGGAGATTTAATAATAATCTCATTCGATTTGCTTTCTGTGGGTTGAGGTGTTGTTTTGGCAGGAGCAGGAGCTTCTGAAGCGGGAGCTGCATAATGCATTACCTGCTGTGGTGAATGGCTGGGCTGAGGTGCCATTACATACTGTGGCTGACCGGAAAAGTCTTGCTTGATAGTGATCTTGAAAGTACCTTCTTCAATGCTCAATTCGCTGATGTTCGATTTGTTAATCGTTTTTATCAGTTCCTGTATTTGTTTGTACTCCATTGGTGTTCGTTTAAATAAAAAGTAATTTTATGAAATATGATACGGTAGTGTTTCGGATGATTATTGTAATTGTGCCAAGCGTAATAATAATAAAAAAACAATAAAAGAGCAAAAAAGAGATCAATTATCTAGTAAATGACACAAATGGATTGACATTTTGCCAACTTGTAAATACTAAGATTTAACACGCTCAACATAGGCGCCTGTCTTACTATCTATTTTTATAAGCTCATCGGCATTCACAAAAAGCGGGACCATAACAGTAGCACCGGTTTCTACAGTAGCTGCTTTAGTGGCTCTGGTTGCTGTGTCGCCTTTTACACCCGGTTCGGAATAGGTAACTTTTAGTGTCACGCTTGGCGGTAACTCTACGCCCATTGGCACCTCGGTTTCTGTGTTGAATACAACAAAACATTCTTGCCCATCTTTGTATAATTCCGGACGCTCAATCATGGAAGCATTGATAATAATCTGCTCAAAAGTGTTGTTGTCCATAAGATTGAAACCAGATTCATCTTTGTATAAAAACTGGTAGTTGCGCTTCTCTACTCTTACCGGAAAAATGTTGTCGCCTGAGTTCCAGGTGTGTTCTATAGAACGGTTGTTATCTACACCTTTTAGTTTCGCCCATACCTTAGCTGCGGCACGTGCAGTTTTGTTTTGTCCAAATTCTACTACTGAATAGAGGTTACCGTCGAGTTTCAATATCAACCCATTACGCATGTCTGCTGTTGTGGCCATTAAGATTAGTTTTTTAATATGGAATGCAAATGTAAGCAATATACCCAAATAGAGAAATTTTGAATTACCCGAAAAGTAGAAAATCAGACTAGATTGGCTTTAGCAAATAATTCAGATTGTTGTTTTGTAAGTTCAGAGTTTGTTTTGTTAGAAAATTAATATGTAAAAGTGAATGACTTAACGTTCGCAAAATTGAGTGACGAAAAGATAAAGTGTATATATTTATGGCATGCAACAAGATAATATTAACCCAAATAATACAGTTGCCTTGAAATATGCAGCCTATATTTCGCTGTTACTGATGTTATTATTTTTGGTAGGATCGGTCATTTTTTTTCGAGAAAGAACCCTTTTTAGCGATGCCACGCACAATATTTTCCGAATCATAAATTATAATTCTGTGCAGGTTGAAGCAGAAAGGTATGGCTTGGCTATCACTCAGATATTTCCACTCATTGGTGCAAGATTGCATTTTCCGCTATCATGGATTATGATGCTTTATTCTGTTAGTTTTTATATTTTTTTCACAGTTACAGTTTCCATTCTCATATTCTATTTTAAAGAGTATGCTCTGGCTGTGCTTTACGGATTGTTTTTGACCATTTTTGTAAGTGATGCCTACTACTATCTCAATAATGAAGGGATTGCTTTGTTGTTTTTGGCTTTTGCCATTAACTCAAGGATATCTCAGAAACAGACACGGTTTGTTGTAGCTTTTCCTGTTTTTGTTGTCACCTTTTTTCTCGCATTATGGACACATCCACTAGTGATGCTTCCAGCAATTTTTTTATGGTTTTTCATGTGGTTTGGTGGGATATCGTGGACTTACAGCCGCAGGAACTCTATTATTTACAGCGTAGTAATCCTGGTGCTATCGTTTATAAAATATTATCAGGGCAAAAATCATGGTTATGATAGCGGGAAGATAGAGATGATAACTTTGTTTGAACCTAAAAGGCTTCTGGATTTGTTTTCCGCACCTCAATTCAGGTTTTTTGTAAAAAACTGCATTAATGACTTTTGGCTCTTTGTACTCCTCCTATTAGCTGGATTAGGTGTGTTGATCAAAAACAAAAAATACATTCTTTTTCTATTGACAATTTGTTTTACCGGAGGCTATCTGCTGCTTCTTTTCATTACATATTGGGATGTGGATTACAATAAATTTTATCTGGAAATTGAATATATGCCACTTGCCATTATTAGTACCACACCGTTTGTGTATTTTATACTTGCTAAACTGAAAAAGAATCATGCTCTTGTTTGCATTTCTCTTATTTATTTTGTTCGTGTAATTTATATTGGTATTGCTGGTAGCGCATTCAGTGAGAGAATTGTATTGCTGGAGAATATTAATAAAAAAATGGCGGAAAAGAAACTATCTAAGGTAATAATAATGCCTCCATATAATGATGCAGATAAAACATTACTGATGAATTGGGGGGCGCCTGCAGAAAGCATGATAATATCTCAGTTGAAGAATGAACAGCCGCAACGTGCTTTTATTTTTTCTGATTCAGATCGTATAAAGGGATTTTACACATTATCTCAGGATACTTTACTTGGCTGTTTTGCCAAGTACCCAGCTGCAAACCTCAATAAATTTTATTTTAGACTGGATACTTTGTCCAAATATACTGTTATGAGTTACCCTAAATTGATGGAGTAATACAACATACTATTAGTGCCCGGACAATCGGTTGGAAATGGCATTTTTCAATTTTACCTGCCATTCTTCCATACGCTCCTTTTCGTTTAGCGAAACAGAAACAACAATTTTCCATTGATTGTTTTTATCCAGTTTCATTGTATAAAGGTAGTCACAACTATAAATTGGTTGCTGTAACGCATCAAAGTATTGCCAGTTTACTTTTACGCTTGTAATTTTTGAGGTTATCAGTTTACGAGTCCATATATCCTGACGAACATGACTGATGCCGAATTGTTTATAGAAACCTGCTCCCTGATTGAAAAAACCTTCGAGTTTTACTGAGTCGTTAAACAGTGAAGTAGCCTCATCGGACAACATAGTGCATGGAATATTGTACATATTTGACAGGCCTTTTGTATCATATTGTTGCAGGGCTTTGGCGTAATTTTCAAAAAAGGTATCTAGACTTTGCATCGTATCACAAATGAGATTTAGTTACATTGCCTGTTAGTAGGGACAATGAAACAATTCTTGTTTTCTGATGCGAAATTACCAAATTAGGAGATGCTAAAAATTTGTGGAAAAACATTTTTCCCTTACTAATTCGTATTTTAAGTTGCGTATCATTAAATTTGAGGTTAAATATCAAAGCTATTGAAGACCCTGCTTAGCAATAAACAACTGGATTTGACACTACATAGACTGGCTCACCAGTTAGTGGAAAATCATATTAATTTCAAAAATACGGCTGTGATTGGTTTGCAGCCCAGAGGCATACATCTTTCAGGTCGTATCGTACAATTACTGAAAAAAATAACAGGGAATAAGGACATAGAATACGGTAAACTGGATATTACTTTTTACAGAGACGATGTTCATACATCCGAGATACATGTGCCTTCTGTTACCGATATTCCGTTTAGCATAGAGGGAAAGAAGGTAGTGCTGATTGATGATGTACTCTATACCGGAAGAACTATAAGGTCTGCAATGGATGCCCTCATTGATTTTGGCAGACCTGAAAAAGTGGAGTTGTTGGTATTAATAGACCGCAGGTTTAGCCGGGAGTTGCCTATTCACCCGGATTATACAGGTTATACTGTTGATACAATTCTCACCCAAAAAGTAATAGTATATTGGGAGGAGAAGGATGGTAAAGACGAAGTAGTGCTAATAGATAAAGTATAAAGACACAGGCAGGTTTTTTAGGTATTTTTTGACAATTGGAATTTATATAAAGCATGCTATCAGTAAAACATCTGCTGGGAATAAAAGAACTGAATACTGAAGATATCGGGCTCATTTTCAAAACAGCCGATAACTTCAAGCAGGTGCTACAACGTACCATCAAGAAAGTTCCATCACTTCGCGATACTACGGTAGCTAACGTTTTTTTTGAAAATTCAACCCGTACACGTCTCTCTTTTGAATTGGCAGAGAAGCGGTTGGGGGCAGATGTTGTCAATTTTTCAGCCTCCGGCTCTTCTGTATCTAAAGGTGAAACGCTTATAGATACTGTAAAGAATATACTTGCGATGAAAGTGGACATGGTAGTAATGCGGCATGCAGCAAGCGGTGCTCCATGGTTTCTGGCTAATCATATCAATGCCTCGATAATTAATGCCGGCGATGGCACTAACGAACATCCTACACAAGCATTGCTGGACGCTTACTCTATGCGGGAGAAAGTAGGCGACATGAAAGGAAAGCACATCACCATTATCGGCGATATAATGCACTCCAGAGTGGCATTGAGCAACATATACTGTCTCAACAAGCTGGGAGCAAAAGTTACAGTGGCCGGACCACCTACATTGATTCCAAAACACATAGAGTCGCTGGGAGTAAGGGTTGAATACAATCTGAAAAAAGCATTGGAGTGGTGCGATGTAGCTAATGTATTGCGTATTCAGCTAGAGCGACAGCACAAACCATTGTTTTCTACACTTCGCGAATATGCCCTTTATTATGGTGTAAACCGGGAAATGCTGGATAGCTTGTCGAAAGATATAGTGATTATGCACCCCGGGCCTATCAACAGAGGTGTAGAAATAAATTCTGATGTGGCCGATTCCAGACAATCTATAATACTTGATCAGGTAGAAAATGGAGTCGCCATTCGTATGGCGGTTATCTATTTGCTTTCAGGCAAGAGAGAGAGCGAATTGGCTGTATAGTAAATTTCGTATTTTCATTGACATTTCTACAGAAATGGCGCAATATGACTCACAATATTAGTTTCCGGAAAACCCGTATTGCGCCCACTCCAAGCGGTTACCTGCATGTAGGTAACATACTCTCTTTTGTAATTACGTCGAAAATTGCTGCTAAGGAAAATGTAGGAATTCTTCTGCGTATAGATGATTTGTATTGGGAAAAGCCGGACAAAAGGTATGTGCAGGATATTTTTGACACACTCAATTTTCTGGAAATTCCCTGGAGTGCAGGTCCGCGCAACATACAGGAATATGAAAATGAATATTCTCAGCAGCATCGGATTGCCAATTACAAAAACACATTGCAGCAGCTGAAAGAAAACGGACATTTATATGCTTGTACCTGTTCTCGGGCAAAGGTATTGGGTGGGAATAATCAGGGTGCATATGCGGGAACATGCAGACATAAAAACATTCCACTTGAGTCTGATAAAGTATGCTGGCGCCTGAGAACAGATGATATAATAGATCTGACAGTCAGAAACTACGGTGGCACAGTATTCAAATCAAGGCTGCCAGAAAATATGCACGATTTTATAGTAAGAAGAAAAGATGGCTTGCCCGCCTATCAGTTGGTGTCTGTGCTCGATGATCTGTATTTTGGGGTAGATCTTGTTGTAAGAGGGGAAGACTTGCTGGCATCCACATTGGCACAGCAGTATCTTTCATACAAGTTAGGATTTGATAATTTTAGGGATATACGTTTTTACCATCATCCATTATTGATAGGAAACGACGGTCTTAAACTCTCGAAATCATTCGGGTCAACCTCTATACATTATCTACGGCAGCAGGGAGTAACACCTGCTGCTATATTTACCAGCATAGCCGAGCTGCTCCATATCAATGCTACACCCAAAAACTGGCAAGACTTGGCAGAACTGATAGATTTGTAGGAAAATTTCATGTTGCATTTTATGTTTTTTGATTTAGCTGGCAGAAGTCACATAGGTTTCTGCGAAATGTGATAATTATGTAAAATACTCGCTGATTCATATAATTATAAAATTTTAGTGTTTAGTAATTTTGTAATTAACATTAATACAACGCAATATGAAAGCAAGAGCAATGATTACATTACTGGGAGCATCTCTACTGATAGCCGCGACCGGATGCAATAAGAAGGGTACAGACGCAATGAACAACGCTGACAAAGAGTTTCTGGAAAGAGCCGCCTATTACAACAAAGGGATGATAGATGGTGGCAATATAGCAATTAGCAGGGGTAGCGAAGCAGTAGTAACTGCTTATGCCCAAACTATGGTTGCCGAGCACACAGCTGCACTCAATGAGCTAAAACAACTGGCCAGCGACAGAGATTACAATCTGCCCGGAAACTCAGATCTGGAGCATCAGGCTGTACACATTTCGTTGAAAGATAAGTCTGGTCGCAACTTTGATTCGTCATACATGAAATTACAGTTGTTTGACCACATGACTGCTGCCGACGACATCTATACCGATGAGATAAATAAAGGCAATGATGATGCCCTGAAAAACTATGCTGCGAAGTACAAACCAAAAGCAGCATCGCACAGGGATATGGCCCAAACAATAGTAACTAGTATGAATTATTAATAAGAGCAAGTATTCGATAGATTTCAATGTAAAACACATTCGTTTTATGGTATAGCTAAAAGTCGTTTTGTATTAATTGTTGTATTGCATAAATAAAGTTATATTAATACACTCACATTACGGGTGACGGTTTCGTCTATATGGATAATTAAACTACCATATTATGAAACTTTCACTTAAACAATTGTCAATATTATTTTCGATTGGAACTCTTTGTTTCCTTTCGTGTAAAAAGAAGGTCAGCCCGGTTGTACCAACAAGTACTACTACCCCTGCAACTACTACCTCGACGCCTACTACGTATACACCACCGGTTATCACTAAAGCAGACAAAACAAAGCTGAATGCTTTATTTGCTGCATTGCGTACAACACCGCAAACAATTAATGTTACTGCAGGAAAATATCAGGTTGTGTATGGAGCTAAAGGCACAAAACTTACTTTTTACCCAAATTCTTTTAAAGATGCAGGTGGCAGTATAATCACCAGTGGTACCGTAACACTAAAACTTGTAGAAATGTATAAACCCGGCCAGATGATTGGAGAGCGTGCAACTACAACTTCATCTGGTGGGCAGCTCATGAGTGGCGGGCAAATACGCATAAGCGCTTCTATGGGTGGTGCTCCGGTTTATGCCCGGAAATATGGCGTAGGATTTAGAGAGGCTGTATCATCAACACAGGATATGGCATTATTTTATGGTAATACTGCAAATGAAGACTCTGTTGCTACCTGGGGGGCACAAGTTACGGCTTTGGGTGCTATTGTCGGTGGTACTGTTGTAGATACACTGATAGATACTACTGCAGATACTACTGCTGACACCAGCACTGTACCTTCCGGCTGGGGCGGTAGCGGATATAACTACTATCAGTTCGATTCATGTATAGATTTCAATTGGATTAACTGCGATTATTTTTGGAATTCAACTGCACCAAAGACAACTGTTTCTGTATCAATTGCTGATACCGGATTTCATATCGGCAATACAGAAGTGTTTTTTGTATTCCCCTCTGTCAACTCTGTCGGCAACGCGTACGGTTCTTATGCGAGCGGAGTTTCTGTCTCATTCAAAAAGTATTCCTTGCCTGAGGGTACGGCACTGACAGCTATTGTAGTGTCTCAAAAATATGGCAATTACTACTATGCTGAACAAAAAGGAATCACAATAAGCACAAATCTTGTAATCCCAGTCACCATGAAACTACAATCTCTATCGTATATAAAAGATAAACTGGGCGCATTGTAAAACTGATCATAAGTAGCAACCGGCTCCATACATGGAGCCGGTTGCTAGTCTTAAAACTGATCTGTCTTGTACTTGCTATTCCTACGCCTCTACCTCCACCCCCAGTTCCTCAGCCAGATCTTTCTCTACCCGCAGATTGTTGATGATGAATACCTGACGGTCAGGCGTGTTTTTGCCCATGTAGTATTCCAGCAGCTTTTGTATCTGTGCATCCTGACTTATCAGCACGGGGTCTTTGCGTATATCGTCGCCTATAAACTGTGCAAACTCTTCCGGGCTTATCTCTCCCAGTCCTTTGAATCGGGTTATCTCAGCTTTGCTGCCTATCTCGGCTATGGCACGCTGGCGTTCTTCATCGCTGTAGCAGTACAGTGTTTTCTGCTTGTTGCGCACCCGAAACAGAGGTGTCTGCAGAATGTAAATATGGTTGCCACGCACCAGGTCAGGGAAAAACTGCAGGAAGAAGGTCATTATGAGCAGGCGAATGTGCATGCCATCCACATCGGCATCGGTGGCTATTACTATGTTGTTGTAGCGCAGCCCATCCATACCTGCTTCTATATTCAGCGCATGTTGCAGCAGGTTGAATTCTTCATTTTCATACACCACCTTTTTGGTAAGACCATAACAGTTGAGCGGCTTACCCCGCAGGCTGAATACCGCCTGGCTTTCTACGCTCCGGCTTTTGGTGATGCTACCGCTGGCACTGTCGCCCTCGGTGATGAAGATAGTAGATTCCAGTTGTTTCTGGTGGTATTCATCACGTCCTTTTACAGGTGGTTCATCATTTAGATGTATGCGGCAGTCACGGAGCTTTTTGTTATGCAGATTTGCCTTTTTGGCGCGTTCGTTGGCTAGCTTGCGTATGCCCGACAATTCTTTGCGCTCCCGCTCACTTTGCTCTATGCGTTTTTTCAGCGCATCGGCAACAGTAGGGTTTTTGTGCAGAAAGTTGTCAAGCTCCTTGCCCAGAAAGTCGGCTATAAATGCTTTCATAGAAGGGCCGCCTTCCCATACATATTGTGAGCCGAGCTTGGTTTTGGTTTGTGACTCAAAAACCGGCTCCTGAACCCTTACCGATACAGCAGCACAGATGCTTTGCCGAACATCAGATGCATCGTAGTCTTTTTTATAGAAGTCGCGGATTGTCTTTACAAAAGCCTCGCGGAAAGCACCCTGATGTGTGCCGCCCTGTGTAGTATGTTGTCCGTTTACAAATGAGTATATATCCTCGCCGTAGTCGCCGGTATGCGTTATTGCCACTTCTATATCGCTGCCCTTCAGGTGAATGATAGGGTAGCGTAGTGTCTCTACATTTGTTTTGCGGGTAAGGAGATCGAGCAGACCATTTCTGGAGATGAAGTTGCGACCATTGAAGTGTATGAGCAGCCCTGCGTTGAGGAAACAATAGTTCCATACCTGATTTTCCAGATACTCGTGCAGGAAGTGATAATGCTTAAAAACAGTTTCATCAGGGCGAAAGACAACTAATGTGCCATTGGCTTCGGTGGTGGCTGCTTCTTTATGTTCCTTTGTTAGAATTCCCCTTTCAAACTCAGCTACTTTAACCCTTCCTTCCCGGAAGGAGGATACCTTGAAATACTTACTGAGTGCATTCACAGCCTTGGTACCCACACCATTGAGTCCTACAGACTTCTGAAACGCTTTGCTATCGTACTTGGCACCGGTATTTATCTTGCTCACCACATCTACTACCTTGCCTAGTGGTATACCCCTGCCGTAGTCGCGTACTGTAACACCCCCATCGGCAATAGTAAGCTCCACACGCTTGCCTTGCCCCATAGCGAACTCGTCAATACAGTTGTCCATTACCTCCTTTACCAGCACATAGATACCATCATCCACACTGCTGCCATCGCCCAGCTTGCCTATGTACATGCCGGGGCGCAGGCGAATGTGCTCACGCCAGTCGAGCGATTTGATACTGTCTTCGTTATATTGATTTTCTAATTCTGCCATTTTGTTTTCAGTCGTAAGTCCGATTATCACAAAAATCAACAAAAAGGAGGGCATTGCAAAGAATCGGCTAAAATTGTGGATAACTTCGGATTATCTTTATCAAACGTGAGCAATAAGCGGATACGACATTTACAGGGTAAAATACCGCAAAATACAGCGGTATTTGTCAGCGCATTGTTCCTGCTTATCCCTGCATTTTACAACGGCTACCCACTGGTGAACCCTGATACGGCTACTTATCTGGCATCCGGTTTTAAGCCCGAAACACCTTTCGACCGACCTATTACTTATGGGTTGCTTTTGCGGCTGTTTAGCCTGAATGGCGCTTCGCTATGGTTGGTGGTTTATGCTCAGGCATTACTGGTAACAACGTTGATTTTTAGAATATTGAAAAGGCTAATGGATGGTGGTGCAAATTTATTAAAAGGAGTTCTTACCCTATTATTTTTGTCAATGTTTACCGGCTTGTCGTGGGTGGTTTGTCAGGTTCAGCCCGATATTTTTACACCAATAGCGTTTTTGTGTATTATACTTTTGCTGATGGGACAAGCGGGCAAGGCTGGTAAAATAGCACTGTATCTGCTCTTTTTCATTTCGGTGGCCGTGCATCTTTCACATCCGCTACTGCTGGCAGGTGTTGTGCTATTGTTGTGGTTTGTGAGAAGGGTATATGCTGCAGGCGACAGGAAGCAAAAAGGAGTAGCAACTATTACTCTTATATTGTTGTGTGCTGCCAGTATGTTGGTAATGGGGTCTGCTTTTTCCAAGTCTCGGCACGTGTATTTCATGGGGTCATTGCTGGAAAAAGGGGTATTGCATACCTATTTGCAGGATAATTGTGCAACTCACGATTTCAGGATATGTGCTTACAGAGATGTGCTCGGCAATAGCTCCGACCATTTTATTTGGGAGAGCGATAGCCCGCTATACAAGATAGGTGACTGGAAGGGCACGAAGCCGGAGTTTAACAAGATTATTTATGATGTGCTGACAACACCGAAATATTTGTGGCTATTTATAAATGCATCATTAGGTGAAGCCCTCAGGCAAGCCGTCACTTTTCGTATAGGTGATGGAAATGACATTTTTTCGGTAGGGTCTAACGTGGAACAAAGAATAATCGCCTATTTTCCCCATGAAGCAGCCATGTTTCATGCTGCCAGACAGAATAAATCGGATATCCGGAGTGCTTTTTATTTACCGAACCGGGTGTTTGCTATTCTGGTGTTATTGTCTGCTGTGGTGATAGGATATGGAGTGCTAAAATGGAATGGATTGTCCGGTCAACTGAAAGTAGTCGTATTTGTAGGCATAACAGGTGTTTTGCTCAATTGCCTGGATTGCGCCACACTCAGTGTAGTCAATGGCAGGTACGGATGTAAGATGATTTGGTTGTTGCCTTTCGCGGCAGCTTGTATATTATTATCGAAAAAGAGCGGCGAAAATCCAGCAAATAGCAGTGAGTTAACCTAGTGATTTTCGTCTAAGCTTTTAAGAATTTATCCCTTTACCTATTCTTACCAGCCGCTGGCCAAAACATCAGCTATATGCACCGTCTTAATTGGGAAGCGGTTGTTGTCTATATAGCCCTGCATATGCATCATGCAGGATACATCGGTAGTAATGATGTATTTGGCGCCGGTTTCCATAGCACTTTTTATTTTTACCTGTGCCATTCCCATTGATATGGGTTCATACTTTATTGCAAATGTGCCGCCGAAGCCACAGCAGGTTTCGCACTCAGCCATTTCTACCAATTCCAACCCTTCCACATTTGCCAGCAATTTGCGCGGACCGCATTTTATGCCACATTCGCGCAGGGCGCCACAGGCATCGTGGTAGGTGGCTTTGCCGTTGAAAGTGGCACCTATTTTGTCGGTTTTAAGTACATTGGTGATAAACTCTGTAAACTCAAATACATTGCCCTGCACCTGACTGCATAGATTGTGTTCGCTACTGTTTTCAAATAGCTTGTCGTAGAGGTTGCGCACGTAGCCGGTACACGAGCCGCTGGGGCTAACAATGTAGGTGTTGTCTTTGAAGTCGTGCAGAAATTTGGTGGCCACAGATCTTGCTTCGTCCCTGTAGCCGGCATTAAACGCAGGTTGTCCACAGCATGTCTGTTTTGTATTATAGCTGACGGTGCAGCCCAGTTTTTCAAGCACTTTCACCATGTTCATCCCGGTTTCGGGATAAAGCTGGTCTACAAAACAAGGGATAAATAATTGTACCTGCATTAATAAAGCAAAAATAAAGAATCAAAGAAATAACACAGAAAGGCATAAAAACTATCGCCTTTAATGAGGGTGCTAAGGTACTGTATCGTACTGAAAAAACAGTAATGGTATTTAATTATCAGTCAATAATCGACTCATTCTGCTACCACCGCGTCATTCTGATAGTTGATGCTTTGGTATATGTATGGGTAGCTGTATATTGCTATTTCTATAAACTTTCCATTTTTATGCATATACCTTTGACTTTCTACTTTTTGCTTTCTACTTTTGACAATACTGTAAGAATAAAGCACCAATGGCAAACAAACCAAATAAAAGACCCAATACCCCACAGCCACAGGCGGCAGCTGCGGCAGTAAAACCAGTAGTAAGAAATACTAATTCGGATAAAACTGCTATCGATACCGGACTATTCACCGTCAGGAACCTTTGTATCGCCTTGGGTGTAATTTCAGTGTTGGTTTACTTCAATACTATATGGAATGGCTTTGTGATGGACGATGTAATGGTGCTCAAGGAGAACCGTATGGTACTACAGGGTATGAGTGCCGTACCCGAACTGTTGTCTACCCCCCACATGAGGGGGTACCTGATTATCCCCAATGACCTTTACAGGCCGTTGTCGTTGGTGATGTTTGCTATAGAATACCAGCTATTCGGGCTGTCGCCTGCTATGCACCACTTTTTTAATGTGCTCACTTTTGCAGGATGTAGTATCATGCTGTTTCAGTTTTTCAATAAGTTTTTTGATGGCAAGCGTATGGCTGTTGCTTTCATTGCAGCTTTGATTTTTGCGGTGCATCCCATACATACCGAGGTTGTTGCCAATATCAAAAGCCGCGATGAGCTAATGTGTTTCTTTTTTGGTATCTGGTCACTCAATCTTTACATGAATTACATGAAAGATGGTAAAATGCTGCAACTCATATTGGGTATGCTGATGTTTTACCTGTCCATCATTTCAAAAGAGACTGTTATTGCTTTTGTAGGGCTAATTCCCATTTTATTCTTCTTTTACAAAAACGACAATAAGACTCGGGCAATGTATATTACCGGAGCTACATTGATGGCATTTGCGGTATTTATGGGTATCAGGTCATCTGTGCTTAACGCATATGACGCCAATAACCCGGCAGCAGCAGTAGAGTTTATAGACAATGCATTGAGTGGAGCTCCTGATATGCCCCTAACAGCCATTCAGGTATTTGCAACCAAGGTAGTGGTAATGGGTATTTATCTGAAACTGATGTTTCTGCCATACCCCCTGCTCAGCACCTATTCATACAATAGCATACCGTTTGCCGATTTGGCAAGTATTGGTTTTTGGGTGTCGCTGCTGGTATATGGAGCTATGATTTACTTTATGGTTACCCGTTTTCTTAAGGACAAAAAAGACCCCTGGGCTTTTGGTATACTGTTTTATCTTGCTACAATATTTCTTTTCTCCAACTTCCCTTTCCTGATGGGTGCCGAGCTGGCCGAGCGTTTTGCATTCTTTGCATCTGCAGGTATATGTTTGCTCATGGCATTGGCAATAGAGCATTGGATAATAAAGGCTACCAATGCGGATATAAGCATTATTAAAAGCACAAAGGTGCTTGCAATACTCGCACCATTGTGTCTCATTTTTGGTGGTCTTACCATTGCCAGAAATGCCGAATGGAAAGATAATCTCACATTGTATAAAGCGGACATTCTGAGGTCACCAAATGATGTGCGCCTGTATCATAATGTAGCTGCGGCACTGGCTGAAGAGTTGTATGAGTCTGAGACGGACACTCTGAAAAAGATACAGATAGATGATGAGGCCATTACTTACCTGAGAAAAGGCATAGATATCTATAAAAGTTACTCTGGTTTGTATGTAGAAATGGCACGTATTTATGACCGTAAGAAGCAGTACGATTCTGCAATAAAATACAATAAGCTGGCTTTGAATCTAAACCCGATTGATTTTACGGCAAATAACAATCTGGGTAGTGTCATGCTTACTGCCGGCAGGTATCGTGAGGCAATACCTTACTTTTTATTGGCCATGCAGTATAACCCGAATTTCAAATACGCTTACCTGAATATAGCCCGCTGTTACAATCAGTTGCAGCAATATGACTCTGCAGTTATTAACTATAAGAAGCTGCTTGAATTTGAGCCGCAAAATCTGGATGTATATCAGGAAACCGGTACTGCTTACTTTATGATGGCTAAGTATGACTCGGCCGAATATTACTACAAAGTGATACTGAAGCAGAAGCCGGATGATGCAAATACAATTAACAATATAGGTGCTATACTGCTCAATACAAAAAGATATGGCGAGGCTGTAGAATACTTCAAAAAGGCAGTTGCGCTCAATCCTTCATATATCAATGCTTATTCTAATCTTGCACGTTCTTACTATTTTTCTGGTCAATACCAGGCTACGATTGAAACCATTAATAAGGAAATACAGATAGACCAGCAAAAGGCTATCAATGATATTCCATACATAGCGTTGTCCTATCAGAAGATGGGAAACATGGTGGAGGCAAAAAAGTATGAGGCTATATCCAAACAATATTTTTCGAATTTCAGGTTGGAGTAATTTTACTTATGTAAGATCTACTGCAAAGCGGGAGCAGAATATTGATATAAATTGGTAAATGCCCGGTAAACGCTGCTTCGTGTTTTATCTGCAATAATTGTTTTTTTTCGGTGTATGTATAGGTTAATACATAGTTTTTTTGCCCTGTCTTTTTTGCTTTTAATAAGTGGGAATTTGTGTGCGCAGGATACTTCCAGCTACGACGGAAAAGGGATGGAAATTAATTTCCTGGCTGGTAAGATTATTAAACACTCGGCAAAGTTTACCGCTCCGGTACCGGATGCTTCAGTAGCACTGGACGTAAATGTTTTATGGCAGACCTATGGTAAGAAAGAATGGCATCAGCGCAGAGGTTTTCCAGTTTTAGGTCTTGGGTTCACTTATACAGACTATCTCAGCAAAAACATTTTCGGCAGGTGCCTGGGCGTGTACCCCAACTTACAGGTGCCCATAATAAGATCTGGGAAATTTGAATGGACATTGCGTTTCGGACTGGGGGTAGCATATGTAAACAAGAAGTATCAGCTACTACCGAATTATGATACCGTAAACACTGCAATCAGTACCAATCTCAACGCATTTGCGGTATGCATTACCGATATTCGCTATCATGTGAATGAGCATCTGGATATACAGGCAGGAGCCAACTTCTCACACATATCTAATGCGCTATATCGTGAGCCCAATCTGGGAGTAAATATGTGTGGTGGTCATGTGGGACTACGCTATTTTGCGGGTTCCTCCAGCCCCAAAAAGATAATACGGGATTTGCCGCAGCTAAAAAGCAGATGGCTGGTAGATGTGCGCGGTGCCATATCGCACAAAGAAGCACGGGCTAAGGATAAACCAATAAAGGCTGCCTATATCGGAGCCGTAAGTGTAAGTAGACGTTGGCTGAGTAAAAACAAGGTTTTTGCGGGTATAGATGCGGCCTATCACAAGGATGTTTACGCTTTTCTTATTAACTATGGCGTGGAATTGGGTCAGGAAAAACAACACTCGTGGGATGGTGGTTTCTTTGCCGGCAATGAGTTTATGGTTGGAAGGGTAGGGTTGCTGGGGATAGTAGGGGTATATTATCGCCAGACATTCCTCGATTTTGACCCCATATATCAGAAGCTGGGTGCCAAATACTATGTGTTCAATAAAGAAAAAGGAGTGGTAAAGGAACTTTTCCTGTCTGCAATGCTCAATACCCATGGTGTGGTAGCAGAGTATGCCGAGTTTGGTATGGGGGTGAGTTTTTGAGTTCCTTCACCCAAAAGTTGCTTTTTCTTATAATCTTTTACATTTACCTTTGCGCACATGCCTTCAATATCAAATCGTGGCGGGCACATGCCGCCGTCGCCTATACGTAAATTAGTGCCATTTGCCGATGCTGCCAAGAAACGTGGTACTAAAGTATATCACCTCAATATAGGTCAGCCGGATATAGAAACACCTAAAGCTATACTGGATGCTGTGCGCCATACCGACATGACTGTGCTGGAGTATAGCCCCAGTGCTGGTTTTGATAGCTACCGCAAGAAGTTGGTCACCTATTACAAGCGCAATGATATCGACGTTACTACCGGCAACATAATAGTAACAACAGGGGGGTCAGAAGCTATATTGTTTGCTATAATGACCTGTATGGATCCGGGTGATGAGATTATTATCCCTGAGCCTTTTTATGCCAACTACAACGGATTTGCAATAACATCCGGTGTTAAGGTAGTACCTATCCCATCAGGTATCGAAACAGGCTTTGCGCTGCCCCCAATAGAGGACTTTGAGAAAGCGGTGACGCCCCGTACCAAGGCGATAATGATTTGTAATCCCAATAACCCTACCGGTTATTTGTATAGCGCTGCAGAACTGAATACACTTAAAGAAATATGCCTGAAGCACGATTTGTTTCTGCTGAGCGATGAGGCATATCGTGAGTTCTGCTACGATGGCAGGAAACATATATCTGCATTGTCATTGCCCGGTATGGAGAACCATGCCATATTGCTGGATACTATATCGAAGAGATACAGTGCATGTGGCGGCAGAATAGGAGCCTTTGTGACCCGCAACCAGCAGGTGCTGGATGCCGCTATGAAGTTTGCTCAGGCGCGTCTAAGCCCACCATCATTTGCGCAAATACTGGGTGAGGCGGCAGTAGACCTGCCCGCAGACTATTTCGATGGCATACATGCCGAATACAATGCCCGTCGCGACCTGTTGGTGAAACGCCTTACAGCAATGGATGGGGTAGTGTGCCCCACGCCGGGAGGTGCATTTTATGCCATAGCGCAGTTGCCGGTTGATAATGCTGAGAAGTTCTGTCAGTGGCTGCTCGAAAGTTTCTCACACAATGGAGCTACTGTAATGATGGCACCGGCGGCTGGTTTCTATGCCACACCCGGCAAGGGCAGGCAGGAAGTGCGCCTGGCTTATGTACTGAATACAGATGCCATAAACGGAGCCATGGACTGTCTGGAGGCAGCTATTAAAGAATACAACAGTCAGACCAAGGGATAACACAATTGCATAATATTTTCTGAAAGAGCAATAGGCTAAAAAACTATTGCTCTTTTTTTGTAATGCCTTTAAGAATCAGGAACACACCCACCCCTATCCATACAAAACTTCCAATTTTGGTATAGGTAGCAGAAGGTGTTGTAGCTACAATAGCTATGTAAAAAGCACGTACCCCAAGAATGAGCAAAATAAGTCCGGTAATTGTCCTCCAATTCATGATGATGCAAATAAACGGCCTTTCATTTGAAAATAATAACAATTTTACAATGCTCATTTGTTCATGCTATATCTGTTTATTGTCTTGTTTAAGTATTATTGCCAGCATTTTAACAAAGTAAAATGTACATTTGTCCTCCAATTTAAAATCAACTATAGGTACAAATGGCAATATTAGGTAATCTGATAGCCCGTTCGTTACAACTTCGTAAAAAATTCAACCTTCCGGTTGCAAGCCCGCAGACATATCAGCGGCACACGCTTCGCCTATTGTTGGAGCGCGGTCAATATACGTCATTCGGAAAACATTATGGTTTTGGTGATATACTAAGTAAGGAAATAGATTTTGCAAAAGCTTTTCGTGAGCGCGTGCCCATTCATACCTATTCGGATATGCACAGCCAATGGTGGCTGCGTTGTCAGGCAGGTGAAGAAAACGTATCGTGGCCCGGAAAAGTAAAATATTTTGCACTTAGTTCAGGTACTTCAGAGGCTGCCAGCAAACATATACCTGTTACGCAGGATATGATTAAGTCTATAAAGAATGTAGGTTTCAAGCAATTGTACAGCATGGCAAATTTCAAGATAAGGCCGGTGGCCTTTGAGAAAGGAGTGCTGATGCTGGGTGGAACTACTTCTCTTTTCGAAAAGGGTGAATATTACGAGGGCGACATGAGCGGTATCAGCGCAAAAAACATGCCCAGATGGATATCTTCGTTGGTTTACAAGCCCGGACAAAAAATTTCCAAACGACACAATTGGGAAGACCGTATAAAACTTATCGTAGAAAAAGCATCGCAATGGGATGTAGGCATCATTTGCGGTGTGCCTGCCTGGGTACAGATTGTGCTGGAGCGGGTGATAAAGCATTATGGTGTAAAAAATATCCATGAGGTCTGGCCCAATCTTAGCGTATATATTCATGGTGGTGTATCAGTAGAGCCATACAGGCAGAGTTTCAAAAAGATATGGGGTAAGCCCGTTACCTTTATAGAGACATACATGGCCTCCGAGGGGTCATTCGGATTTCAGGCAAGACCAGATGCCGGAATCAAATTGGTACTCAATTCCGGTGTTTTCTTTGAGTTTATACCGTTTACCGGAGAGAACTTTGACGAAGATGGCAATGTAAAGCCTAATGCCAAAACGGTCACTGTTAGCGAAGTAGAAGAAGGAGTTGAATATGCGGTACTGCTTAGTACCTGTTCAGGTGCATGGCGGTATTTGATAGGCGATGTAATAAGGTTTACAAACGCAAAGGAATACGAAATCGCTATTGTAGGTCGTACAAAACAGTTTCTGAGTCTGTGTGGTGAACACTTGTCTATAGATAATATGAACAAGGCCATAGAAACAGTTTCAAAACAACTTAATATTACAATACGTGAGTTTGCGGTGTCTGGTAAAAAGTATGACAACCTTTTTGCCCACCAGTGGTATATAGGTTGTGATAATGATGTAGACCCGGTAATACTGAAAAAATTACTTGACGAAACCTTGGGCAAGCTAAATGATGACTACCTTGTTGAACGCACGTCTGCGCTCAAAGAAGTATTTGTAAATGTACTGCCCAATGAGACATTTATAGGCTATCTGCGTGCAAAGGGTAAAGAAGGAGCCATGAGCAAATTCCCCAGAGTGCTGAAGGGGGAGTTGCTTTTGGATTGGGAACAATATATTAGCAAACAAAAGATAGAGGAACCAATACCAGCTTAATTTGGGAATTGCGGATTAGGAATTTGGGATTTTTTGGCGAGTAGTGTTTTTTGACAATTGAATTTTTGAAATAATGACCAGTCCATATTTATTGTACTCGGATGGGGAGGGAAAGATATTTGAAGACACGTCGCTGTACAGTGTAGGGCGTAGTGGCTGGGATGCTATGCCTATACCTGAGGAGGACTGGATAGAACTACCTGATGGTGGCAATCTGTATGAATTGCCGGGCAGGCGTGGCATAGGTATAGATGTTTTAACCGGCGATATGCGCATTTGTGAAAAGGGATGGGCAGTTGCTGCCTTTATTCCACCGGCGCATACCGGCTTTTATCTTGCGGCTTATGAGACAATGCCGGAAGCGCCTACCTTGCCCTTGTTTTGCTATACAGCGGCCGGCTGGCTCGACGATAAGTTTTATGTTCCGGCGGTGCGCATAGAGCGCGATATAAGGCAGGAGTGTAGCGGATATGATCAGGAAAAAATAAATTATGGTGTGGAGGTGCTGGTGAATGCTTACCCGCACAACAGGCTGGTGAAGCATCTGGCAGAAAACTGTGCACTTACCTATGATTGTCCGGCTGCCCGAAATTATTTTCTGGGTAGGTGGGAGTGTCCTAT
>JAIOYR010000062.1 GCA_021740995.1 Taibaiella sp. | reverse complement strand
TATAAGGAGTAGTCAGCCCTGCATCAGTGTACAGATCTGCTAACGGTGCCCAGCTGAAAGTAACCGGCGGCATTGTGTAAGTGATAGTAATGTTGAAATTATTTATTGTACCTACATCACCACCGACATTATCACGAACGCTAAGTCTCCATGTGCCATTTGGCACACTATACAAGGATGTAAATGAGGTAACATTTGATACGTAAGCAGTTGGTCCTACAGCGTTAGCAGCCGATGGTGCATAAGTTCCGGTATATGGAGCAGCTGATGAAAGAAATGTAGTAACACCGCTGGAACTCACGGTAGTATTAGTGAAATTATCACCACTACCACCGTGCCGGTTAAAGAGGTTAAGTGTATTTCCGTTTGGCGCTGTTAAGTTAATATGAATGTCACTTACCCACGTATGTGGCATAGTAAAATTCACAGAAACACCTGTTATTGTAGCTCCGGGAGGTATGTTACTTACTGGCAATGTTGTAGACGCACCAACAGGGTTTGAATCAGGCACCGGAACACTTATCGGTCCTGATGATGTAGTGGAACTGCCTGAACCAGAACTTGTAGCGTTGAGTGTGGTAACTGTGCCTAAACATACAGTACCTGAAGCAGGTGTTACGGTAGGTGTAGGGGGTGCCACATTAACAGTCACTGTACGAATTGCAGTACAACCGGTAGCTGTGATAGTATATGTAATATTAGCAGTACCGCCGGTAACACCGGTAACAACACCTGTGTTCACATCTACAGTTGCTACAGCAGTAGTTCCGCTGGTCCAGGTACCTCCGGCAGGTGTGCTGTTGAGTGTGGTTGTAGTGCCCTGACAAAGACTTGCAGTGCCGGTAATAGCCGCAGGCGGAGCATTGTAAGTAAGCTGCGCACCGGGCGTTTCTGCACTAAATCCGCTAAAACTACAACCCACTACTGCCTTGTAATAAATGTCAGCACCTACTGTAGCTGTGTAAGTAGAATTGGTAGCACCGGGTACATCTGTATATGGAGCAATATTATCAGGTGAAGTACGCCACTGGTAAGTGAGACCGCCTATACCAATGGTTGCACCAGTCAGAGAAAGATTAGAAGTATATGGTGTACAGCTACCTGTAGACTGAGATGCAGCCACAGTACCGGGTGTGGGTGTGCCTGTGCAAAGAGCCTGAGCAGTACCATCCAGTGCTATAGTGCGTGTAGTAGCACCTGTACTTGTAAAGGTGAGATTACCCGTATACAAACCAGCGGTACCGGGAGCAACAAATCTTACAGGTACAGTAGTATTGATATACGTACCTACCAATGCCGATGAAACGGGCACGTTAAAAGAAGTAACCCAGGTAGATCCGTCAAAAATTTCATAATCAGCAGGTGCAGTTACTGTCACCAGACCTGAGGTAAGACCAAAGGCTCTTGCAGTAGCATTCTGAGAACCGGAAGTAGTGGTAACTCCGGTAGTAAAAGATAAAGTAGCCGGGGATACAACTATCGAAGGTGGTGGTGTCCATCTGAAAGTAAGACCGTTTGGTGGCAATATCACATTGTTACGGGTACATGTTGCGGTGTTGGTGCCACCAGCTGTTGTTGCAGACCAGTCGGTAGTAGTAGTTCTGTTATTAAAATCAGATGACGCAGCGCCATTTATACCCACCTGAGCAAAGTAGTTGGTAGCAGAAGTTATGCCATTAGAGCCATACATAATCTCTATAACATTAGAGCTTTCATACAGCCTTATCTGCATATTCATGGGTCCTGATGTGGAATTAGCCCAACGTTGAAAATTCTGCCACTGCAGTACAAATACACGCTGAGGAGCAGTGCCCTGGGTAGCATAGGTAATCTGATTGTTGGGAGAAAACGCTGTCATGTTTTGCAAATCATGTCCCATTGCAGATACAACTCTTGTCCTTGAACTAATAGGAGTATATATGCTTGCTGCAGAGCTGGAACCAAAAGTCATCCAGCCGTTACTGTTCACACCAATTGTGGTATAGTCGGTACCAATATAGTTAAAAGTAAAGCCGATGGGTATGGCTCCGGCTGCAGTAGAGTTGTCATCCCAGGCTGTAGTTGCACCATATATATTGCTCCCCCCTACAAGGGTCGTATAGGTGCTCGTAGTCTGCGAGAACACATAGCTGGCTGCAGTCTGTGCATAACCAGCAAGACTCAGAAAACAGAATAACAGTGGTAAGTAGATACGTTTCATAAGCATTAGTTTAATTATTATTTATTTTATTTTTATCGTTTAACTTCAATAATCACCCGAAAGGGACGGGCAGGGTGCTAATAACCCAAATGCAATATTAAGTTTACATTTTCTTAACCTAATATAAAGTTAAGTGTTTTACACGTTTTTAACAAAAAAATACAAAAATACAATTGCAAATAAATTCACTTGTAAAACTGTGTATTTTAGGTACATCATTCCAACAATATGCGACATACATTTTCGTACTTTTGCACCAATGCAAGCAACCACCGACAAGAATCCCGCATCTGCAATTCTACCTGATGCTACCTCTAAAGCAGGAAAAAAAGAACAAGTAGCAGATATGTTTAATGACATAGCAGGACGATACGATTTCCTCAATCACTTTTTGTCTATGGGTATAGACAAAGGCTGGCGCAAAAAGGCTATTGCTGAAGTGGCAGCCGTCAATCCAAAACAAATACTGGATGTAGCTACCGGCACCGGCGATATGGCAATAGCCGCAGCTGCTGCTACCAGCGCCAGCGTAACAGGTGTAGACATAGCAAACCTGATGCTGGAAGAAGGCCGTAAAAAACTGACCCATAAAAATCTCAATGCCACGATTACCCTGCAGCTTGGCGACAGTGAAGCCCTACCCTTCCCTGACAACTCTTATGATGCTGTTATGTGCGCCTATGGAGTCCGCAACTTCGCACATCTGGAAGTAGGACTCAGAGAGATGCAGCGCGTAATGCGCCCGGGTGGCAAGCTGGCAATTCTGGAGTTTTCGCAACCAGCGGGCTTCCCTGTGAAACAATTGTATAAATTCTATTTTCGCTACATATTGCCCCGAATTGGCGGCATGCTTTCCAAGCACAAAACAGCCTATGCTTATCTGCCAGAATCTGTAAATGCTTTCCCTGATGGTGATAGGTTTTGCAGCATACTTACTGCGTGTGGTTTTAAGAAACCATCGGCCCACCCACTTACTTTTGGTGTCACTACCCTATACACTGCAAGCAAATAATAGCGTAAACTGCAAATAGTATAATACTACAAAAGTAGTATTGCCTTACACTATCTCTACTGTTACCTTTATGTGTTAGATAATTACTCTTATACATGGTTCAGTATTTGTATTTCATATTTGTTTTCGCCTCTGCTACGGCCCTGATGGGCTGTAAAGAGAACATCAATGAAACCAGTATACCTGAAAACAAAACTCCTGTGCCTTTTATTGTTGTCACCGATATCGTAAAACCATCTGCCAAACCACTTTACAGTAAGTTTATGAAAGAAGTGCTGCTGCACTCACTCTCTATTAGCTGCACAAGAGCAGGTGTATCAAATGTCACTTTCCTGGCCGCAGAAAAACAAAATGACGACAGCACCTGGACCTACATGCTCATGATACCTGCATCGGCTACGGGTGGCAAATACGCTGTAACAGAGTTACTGGAAGAGCGATATGGGAAACAAAAAGCCGCTGAATACCAGAGCATATATGCAAGCTGCCTCAAACGTCCTCCGGTTATAAACACGCTGCTTACTACAATGTAAGAGCCAGCTTCGCTACCACATTCCTGAATGTATCATCAGCAGCCAGACTTGCAAAACTTACCCAGCTCATGCCGGTAGCTTCCTCTTCATTATAGTTATTGTCTCTGACTCCGCTGTAAGCAAATATATACCTGAGGTCGTGGTGGTAATGACCAGCTTCATCCTTTTTAGGATTGGGTGGAATGTAGTGTGAATCTATATCGAAAGGTACATCTGTATTGATATGAACCGGCATATTGATAAGGTAAGCAGGTGCAATTCCAGTCTCCTCTATGGCCTCCCGCAGTGCCGATGCCAGCAGTGTATCATCTCCCTCGGTATGCCCGCCCGGCTGCAGCCATCTGCCAAGCGACTTGTGCCGAAGCAACAGCATCTCCGCCCTGGCTATATCTATTATAAAAGCACTGGTAGTAATATGCCCGTCAAAATTTTTACGGTCATATAGCCGGCCGCCTTCAGTACGTTCCAGATATTCGCAAAAGATCTTTATTCGATCCTGCTCATCGGTAAACTGCTGTTTGTATACATCGAATAGTGCTGCAACTTCTGCCTTTCCGGTCATTAGAAAATTTTGGCGTAAAACTACTGAATACATCTGTTATCTCTTTATCGCTCAAATACTTTTAAATCCGTAAATTTGGATATGCAGCCAGCCATCCATCTACCCGTAACAAGGGTCTCAGGCAATGTAGTTACCAATATGCAAGACATGGTAACCACCGAGGAACCATTGGAGATAAGGCTAAGCTATCAATCCAATAAAGGAAGAATAAACAAAAGCATATCTGTAACCATGCGCACTCCCGGCAATGATACAGAACTGGCAATTGGCTTTTTGTATACTGAGGGTATCATTTCGGGCGCAGCAGATGTAACAAATGTAATACATGCTGATGATGAAAAAGCGAATGTAATATACGTGACTCTTGCAGATACCATAACACCGGATATCAGCAAGCTGGAACGAAATTTCTACACCACATCTAGCTGCGGAGTATGCGGGAAATCGTCGATAGAGGCGGTGCGGATAGCCTGCAATATAATTGACACCAAAGACAATATTGGAGTGCCAGCTGCGCTGCTGTATACTTTGCCGGATATACTGAGAAACAATCAGGAAGTATTTGACAACACAGGTGGCATACATGCCTGTGCCTTATTTGACCTCGGCGGCAATCTGCTGCTTACCCGCGAAGATGCAGGCAGACATAATGCTCTGGACAAACTGATAGGTGCCGCGCTAAACAGAGATATGCTACCGCTAAACAACCACATATTATTGCTTAGCGGCAGAGCAAGCTTTGAGCTGGTGCAAAAAGCGGCAATGGCAGGCATAAAGCTAATAGCGGCAGTGGGAGCCCCTTCGAGTCTGGCAGTGCAGATGGCTGATGAATGGGGTATTACCCTGATAGGTTTTCTGAGGGGGGAACGATTAAATATCTACTCAGGTGCACAACGGATAAACATTAGTGAATAAGTAAACAGATAACTACACAAATGTGGTGTACTATTGTATACCGATACTAAATAGCATAACCGATGAAAATACGTATAAAAGGCAACTCCATTCGCCTGCGCCTCTCCCGTACCGAAGTAGAGAAACTGGCCACTGAGGGACTTATTGACGAAACCACAGAATTTAATGATGGTGTCTTTGGCTACTCTTTACAGACCAAAGAAGGTATAGACCACCTGACTGCCAGCTACAGGGATAATGTGATGACTGTATACATGCCGGCAACTTTTGCAGATGGATGGGCAACAAATGAAACAGTAGGTTTTGAATACAATCTGAATCTTACCAACGGCAATTCGCTTTTTCTGCTGGTAGAAAAAGACTTCAAATGTATAGATGCTGCAGTAACCGAAGACCAGGCTGATAACTATGAAAACCCGCTGATTTCGTGTGAGTAGAATAAATTCTTACTAGCCGTTATAGTACCACAATAACATCCAAAACGAATCCACTAAATATTCTACATTCAGGCTGCTTTGACATTCGAAGAACTCTATAGCCAGTACAAAAACATGGTGTACAACCTTGCGCTGAATTATGTGCAAAATCATGAGGATGCACAGGAAATAACGCAGGATGTTTTTTTGTCAGTTCACAGCGGCCTCAGCAAGTTCCGGCACGAAGCTAACATGGCTACGTGGATATACCGCATTACTATAAACAGATCGCTGGACTATATAAAAGCAAAGAAGCGCAAAAAGCGGTTTGGATTTCTAATTTCGTTGTTTTCAGATGACCCAGGCTCCGGTCACGACCCATTCCACTTCGACCACCCCGGGGTACAACTGGAACAAAAAGAGTCTTTATCGAAGATATTCAAATATATAAATGAACTGCCTGAGAACCAGAAAACAGCCTTGCTACTCAGTAAAACAGAACAAAAATCGCAGGCAGAAGTAGCAGAAATAATGGGAATATCAGTGAAGGCGGCCGAATCGCTGATACAAAGGGCCAAAACAAATTTGTCGATAAAACTTAAATCAAGCGAAGGTTAAAGGAAACTCTGTCGTCTAACAAAAGACTAAGATTATGACACAAAACAAAAGAAACGAACCAGCAGATATGCTGGACCATATAATTAAAATGGATGCGCCTCCGTTTTTGTTTACCCGCATCAGGCAAAAAATAGCGGTTGCTAGAGAGCAGCGTATTACTCCTGCATTGGCCTGGGTGGGCGCAGTATCATTTACTATTATTCTGTCGGTTAACGTATATATAGTGGCCGGGAATACTGATTCCAAAACCTCCGGCAAAGCATCGAAGCTGGCGCAATCCATGAACCTTTACCCTCAAAATTCATTATACGAATAGGCCATGCAAAAGTCAACGTTTATATCTATACTGGCGGTGGGTTTATTAGTATCCAATTTGTTGTTGGTGGGTTTTATTATGTATAACAATACTTTACAAAAACAGGAAGGCAATCACCCTCCTCAGCAAAGGCACGAAGGCCCCAGAAACATCATTATAGAACGGCTTAATTTCAGCGAAGAACAAGTAGCAAAGTATGACGAACTGATACAGTGGCACAGAGGTGAAATAAGGAGAACCGACCATAAAATAATGGAACTAAAAAATGAACTTTACAACACCCTGGGAGACAATGCAGACAGCAATACAAAGGCTTCAATCATTGTAGCAATAGGTAATACCCAACAGGAGATAGAACGCATACACTACAAGCATTTTGAAGATATCAAAGACCTATGCACAGACCTACAAAAACCCACATTTGACGCCTTGACAAAAGAGATAGCATCCTTGTTTGCACCACCCCACAAACGCGGCAAAAAGTGAAGTGCTTCGTTGTAACATTGATTTGCGTAGCTGCATTTTTTTGCAGTCCGTCTGCAGCACAAGACACAAAAAAACTACCGATTACATTTGTACTTACTTACGGACTGCAGCCGCTGAATATTGCATACGAAAATGAACCGCTAAATAAAGACAGCACGCTGATACAGGCTTGCAGGTTTTATATTTCTGCTATAGAATTTTATGAGGATGACAGGCTGCAATGGAAGGAATCAAACAGCTATCATCTGCTGGATGCCGCCACTGCAGCAACGTTGCAATTGCTGCTGAATGTACCGGAAAAAATACACTACAGCAGTATTAAGTTCAGATTGGGTATAGACAGCACTACAAATGTAAGCGGTGCTATGGGCGGCGATCTGGACCCATCTAAAGGAATGTACTGGTCGTGGCAGAGTGGCTACATCAACTTCAAGCTGGAAGGCAGAAACACAAAATGCCCCGGCAGGAATAATGAATTTCATTTTCATTTGGGCGGATACGCATCATCCTTCGCCAGTATGCAAACTGTAGCGTTGACAACTGAAAATACAAATTCAATAGCGATACAATTTGATGTACAACAATTCCTTTCCGGAATTGATTTGACGACACAAAACAACATAATGATACCGGGCAATGATGCAGTGATTTTATCTAAAAAAGCCGCATCGATATTCACCACAAAAAAATGAAGAAAGCAATTGTTGTCCTTTCTGTAATCTGCTTTATTGCTGCATCTTTTTGTAGCGATGTGGCATATCATTTTCGCAAACCCGGAGGATGGCCGGCACCTGTTTACGACTTCAGTAAAAACCCTTTATCAAAAGAGAAAATACTACTGGGCAGAGCATTATTTCACGACCCTATTCTTTCTGCCGACAGCACAATATCTTGTACCAGTTGTCACCTGCAGTATACCGCATTTACCCATGTAGATCATGCGCTCAGTCATGGCATAAATGGCAATATAGGTACCCGCAACTCCCCTACCCTGATGAACATGGCATGGGGCAAATTATTTATGTGGGATGGCGCCGTCAACCATCTGGATATGCAGCCGCTGGCACCTATAGCCCACCCTGCCGAGATGGGCTCAGGACTCGATACCGTGCTCTATAAATTAAGACTATCGCACCGCTACAGAAGTTTGTTTTATCAGGCATTTGCAGACAGCACTATTACCGGCGAGCATTTCCTCAAAGCCATATCCCAGTTTATGCTCACACTGATAAGTGCCAATTCCAGGTACGACAAAGTAATGCGACATGAACCTGGTATAACATTCACAAGTCAGGAGAAAAACGGCTATAAACTGTTTCGTAAAAATTGCGCTTCCTGTCACAGAGAGCCGCTATTTACTACCAATGGATTTGCCAATAATGGCTTATCCGTTGATACCATACTCCATGATTTTGGCAGAGGCATTATTACCCATAGTTCAGGCGACTCGCAGCATTTCAAAATACCCACACTACGCAACATTGAGTTTTCTTACCCCTATATGCACGATGGCAGATTCCGCAAATTGCAGGATGTTATCAACCATTATACGTCAGGTATTACTGAGCATAACACGCTATCAAAAGAATTAAAAAAGGGAATAAAACTTAGCTCCAATGAAAAAGTAGACCTGATTGCATTCCTACTCACCTTAACGGATAAAGACTTTCTGTTCGACACTTCATTTTCTTATCCGCACCATGTGTTCAGGCAATAGAAAACAAAGGATTTCAAAGCCGGATAATGATTCGAAAAGACGGTTATCTATTCATCATAATCAGTAGTAGGTGGTGCCGCCTTCTCTTCCATGTCTTCAGTAGGGGGGCTAGATAACACGCCGTCCAGCATAGTTCTGTCTGCAGTACAATCATCAAAACCCTCCGGAGCCTCAAACAATTTATTTGGCAGTATACCTGTTCTACTATCAGCATATACCCGCTTCATAAAGTAGGCCCATATAGGCAATGCAGCCGAAGCGCCCTGACCCAACCGCTCGCTGCGAAAGCGGAATTCGCGATCATCACAGCCCACCCATACACCGGCAAGCAACTGTGGTGTGTAACCTATAAACCATGCATCTGCCTGATTGTTGGTAGTACCTGTTTTACCTGCTACATCGTTATGAATGCCATATCTGTATCTCAACCTGCCACCTGTACCTGCATTCACCACCCCCCGCATCATCTTCACCATTTTGTAGGCGGTGTTTCGGTTTATCAGTTCTTTTTGCTTGGCAGCAAAATTCTTTACTGGCATGCCGTTTTTATCTTCAATCTTTATCAGGAAGAACGGTTCTGTGTGCATACCACCATTCGGGAACATACTGTAAGCTCCCAGCATCTCTGACAATGAAATATCAGACACACCCAATGCAATAGACGGAACCGGATCGAGCCTGCTGGTAATTCCACACTTGTGTACAAAGTCTACAAACGGCTCTATACCTACCTGCTTGAGTATATATAATGCCGCATTGTTGATAGATTTGGCCAGTGCGGTCATCATCATTATGTCACCCTCATCTGAGCCGCCTGCATCGTAAGGTTTATCAAGTGTGGGGAATTCCTGCGGAGCTGTAGACACTATACCGCAGGGCGAAAAACCATTGTCTATAGCAAATGAATAAAGCAGAGGCTTAATGGTCGAACCAACCTGTCGTTTAGTATTTACATTCACATGGTCATACATAAAGAAGTTATGGTCTATACCACCTACCCATGCTTTCACCTCGCCGGTAAAGGGGTCCATCGCCATAAAACCTGCCTGCAGGAAAAGCTTCATGTACTTTATTGAATCCAGCGGACTCATAAAAGTATCTATAGAGCGACTTTTATTCCAGGCAAATATCTTCATTTTGATAGGCTTCTTCATTTCTGCTATAGCCTCTTTCTCACTCATATCCTGATTGCGCAACATCTGGTATCTTTCAGATGATTTAATGCTGGATGTGATGATATTCTGCACATTACCCTTACGTTTCCATATAGTGCCATCTACATAGCCGGGCTGTGCCAGAAACTGTTTTTGCAAACCTGTAAGGTGTTCTTCTACAGCTTCTTCAGCATATTGCTGCATCCGCACATCTATGGTGGTGTATATTTTCAGACCGTCTTTATATATGTCATAAGGTGTTCCATCGGGCTTTTTCAGCTCTTTGCAAGCTTGTTTGACATACTGCTCTACCACCTGCCTGAAGTAGGGCGCCATACCATCGTGATAGTCAATTTTATGATAGTCGAGTGGTGTTTCCTTTGCCTTAAGTGTATTTAGCTGAGCCTCTGTCAGGTAATTGTTTTTGTTCATCTGCTCCAGCACTACATTTCTGCGTTCTCTGGCTCTTTTGGCATGAGTGCGGGGGTTGTAAATGGTATTGCCTTTTAGCATACCTACCAGCACCGCTGCTTCGTCTATCGTTACATCCAGCGGCGCTTTGTTATAAAACGTCATAGAGGCATTTTTGATGCCATATACATTGTCGCCAAAAGGTACTGTATTGAGATAGAGTGTTATTATTTCCTGCTTGGTCAGGTTTCGTTCCAGCTTTACTGCCAGCACCCACTCCTTTAGCTTCATGAATGGAAGAGACAGTACACTTGCACTTTTTCTGGGAAAGAGATTTTTGGCAAGCTGTTGTGTAATTGTAGACGACCCTCTTTTTTTGTGCAGCAATACATAAAATGGTATAGCAATAGTTGCCACAGGGTCTATACCTGCATGGTCATAAAAACGGGCATCTTCAGTAGCCAGCAATGCATTTACAATATTGGGCGATATCTCTGCAAATTTGCTATTGGAGCGGTCGAGCACATAATACCTGCCCAGCAATGTGCCATCTGCCGCCAGCACCTCTGACGACACTGCACTTTGCGGATTCTCCAACTCTGCCAATGATGGCATGTACCCTACCATGCCATTCTCAATACTGACAATAAGCAGTACGAAGGTTACTACAAGGAAGATGAACGTAAACCACAAACGCCGGATATTGCGCCGAGTGTTACTTGGTTTGGTACTGCTATTTTTGTCTGTTGGTCTCAAATCATTGCAAATGTAACCTAAATACAGTTTTACAAAGCGATTTATCGCAGTTAGTATGCCTACCTTGATGTGAAAGTATCATTCTATGCAATGCTTCCTATGGCAATGCTAATTCTTTTGGATAGTCCAGATAACTCCACTTGTTCATCACCACACCATCTTTTAGTAGCATCAGTCCGGGATTAGTGCGCATTACCGTCTTGCTAACAGTAACGTCCATAGTCATAAAGGGAATATCTTTCATATTCCATGCCTCCTGGTAGGTAATGCAAATATCCCTGCCTGCAGAGCATGCCACATAGAAAGGTATGTTCATAGCCTTGGCCTTGTTCATAAGGCTGCGCAGCACATCCATGTTATCCTTATTAGCCTTCTCCGGCTCGCGCAGAAACCAAATAAATGTATACCCCTTGGCGGTAAGTATGGCCTGCGTCTGGTCGTTATCATTAGAGTCCGTAAGAGAGAAATCATGTATTTCAGACTCTCCGGTAGCAGGGGTAATCTCTACCGACTTGCTCGATACAAACTTCCAGCTAGGGTCTTTCCATGGGTAGTTTTCGGATGTGAAATCCTGCTTCACGCCATTCTTTTCGTAAACAAATGTAGTTGCAAAAACCGCTGGAGTGGCGTTTGGTTCGGGCTGCATCTTCTCCCAGATATTGTTACCAACCTTGTAAGGCAGACAGTCATGATAAGGCAAGTGATGTAACACATGATACTGAAATCCGAAAGCTATAACCGCTCCCACTCCTACTATCGAGGCATTTATTGCAGACTTATTGAACAGCGGGAAAACCCGGTAACGGAAAATAAACAGGAAGAGTACCGCAGCAGTAAGCACTATGTCTTTGTAAAAAGTAGCCGTATTCGATATCTTGATACAGTCGCCGAAGCAACCACACTCTTTTATCTTGCCGGAGTATAGCACATAGCCGGTAAGAAAGGTAAAGAAAATATTGAGCAGCAGCAACAGGGTTACATATAGCCGGAAGTGATTACCAACTATCATTGCAAAACCGGCAATAATCTCAAAAGCAATCATAGCAATCGAGAAACCAAGGCTGTACTCGAGCATAAAGCCCATGTTCCAAACCTCAAAGAATTCGTTCATTTTATAGGTGAGCCCAAGGGGGTCATTGGCCTTTACCATTCCTGAAAAAATAAACAGCAGGCCTACGGCGACCCTTAAAATCCATAAGATTACTTTCATGATATACCGAAAATTAAAATTGTTCGTGAAATTAACAAATTAATCGCCCATTACGCTCAAATAATGAAGTTAAAGAAATTGTAATCTTCTCAAAATCAAGGTACTTTTTATGCAAGAGGCAATTACTTTGTCAAACATACGGCAACATAAATAAAATGCAAAGCAATAACAGTAATTTCACTTTTATAAAACCAACTCACCCACTTTGCACACCATAACCAGTCATAAGAAAATACTGAATATATCTACTCCGGTCGTGATGGGTATACTCAATGCCACACCGGACAGTTTTTACAACAAAGGACAGGATAATGATATCGAAAGCTTGCTGAAACATGCTGAAAAAATGTTAAATGATGGAGCAACTATACTAGACATAGGCGGAGCCAGCAGCAAGCCAGGACAGCCACTGATAACCACCGCCGAGGAAATGAAGCGTGTATTACCTGCAATAATAGCAATAAGAAAATCATTCCCTGATGCCTGGATTTCTGTAGACACCTACAATTCGGAGGTAGCCAGGCAGGCAGTAGCTGGCGGGGCAGACATAATAAATGACATAAGCGCCGGGGCATTTGATATGGATATGCTTAAAACGGTAGCAATACTGAATGTACCATACGTAGCTATGCACATACAGGGCACACCTGAAACCATGCAGCAAAACCCACAGTATGATAATGTGGTAGCAGAAGTGCACAGGCATATAAGAATTGCAATAAACCGCTGTACCGATGCCGGAATTAAACAAATAATCGTAGACCCAGGGTTTGGTTTTGGCAAAACAGTGGAGCATAACTATGAGCTGCTGAAAATGCTGGGCAAGTTTGCCTCGTTGGGCAAGCCCATACTGGCAGGCATCTCCCGCAAATCTATGATATGCAAGCCACTTAAGGTAAGGCCCGAATATGCGCTCAACGGCACTACCGCCCTCAATATGGCAGCACTGCTACATGGTGCCAACATACTACGGGTGCACGACGTAAAGGAGGCGGTAGAGACGGTGAAGTTGTATACCTACCTTCAATAAAATGCTTATGACATACTACCCTTTCGGAACTATGCCCGTTCCTCCCATATCTGCGATAGGTGCACAAGTGTTTCTACCGCCTTTTCCATATCCTGCACACTTACATATTCTTGCTTGGAGTGAATACCCATTTCGCCGGTGAAGATATTGGGGCATGGCAATCCCATAAATGAAAGCCGTGAGCCATCTGTGCCTCCACGTATGCTTCTGATCTGTGGGGTCATACCGGCGCGCACCATGGCATCTGCTGCATAGTCCATCACATGCGGATATGCATCCAGAATTTCCTTCATGTTCCGGTATTGCTCCTTTACCGAAAAAGAAACTGATGAACCGGGAAACTTCGCTACAGCCTGCTCTGCAATACTCCTGAGCCGCTGCTCATGCACAGCAAGCATCGCGGTATCGAAGTCGCGGACGATGAACTGCACAGTAGCCTGCTCCAGCCCACCCTCTATAGCTACGGGATGCACAAAACCCTGCTTGCCTTCTGTTACCTCCGGGCACCATTCGCTAGCCGGCAGCATGGCTACAAATGCTGATGCGACCTTGATTGCATGCACCATTTTATCCTTTGCATAACCCGGATGCGCACTGATACCATGAAAAGTTACCGTGGCAGCATTAGCCGAAAAAGTCTCCCCTTCCAGGTGCCCCCGCTCACCACCATCGAGCGTATAGCCAAATTGTGCTCCCAACTTCTCCATATCTACCGCTGCTACCCCCCTGCCTATTTCCTCATCGGGGGTAAATAGGATACGTATATCACCATGTTTTATTTCCGGATTGGCTACCAGATAAGCAGCAAGGTCCATAATAATTGCCACTCCGGCTTTATCATCTGCACCAAGCAGCGTAGTGCCTGAAGCGGTAATTATATCATCACCTATACGCTCTTTCAGGTAAGGATGCTCCTGCGTGTTGATGACCACCGATGTATCATCGGGCAATACAATATCACTGCCATTGTACGACCTGTGGAGGATGGGCTTTACACCGGCACCGCTGCAGTCGGGCGCAGTATCTACGTGCGAGCAATAGCACAATACAGGTACTTCTTTATCAGTAGTAGAAGGTATGGTAGCATATACATAGCCATGAATATCCAATTCTGCATCGCTGATACCCATATCGTGCAGCTCCTGCAGTAACAACAGACTCAGTTCTTTCTGCTTTTGGGTAGATGGCTGTGTGGGCGATGCAGGATCGCTTTGCGTATCTATCTGCACATAGCACATAAATCTTTCGGCAACAGTATGTTCGTAATTTGGTAGCGGCATTGTTATGTTTTGAGACGTAAAAGTAAGTCAAGATGACAAAATAAGTACACAATTAAGTATCTTGTACTTTGTATGGAAGTTTTTGGACTCAGCAAGATTGATATTTCGCAAATTGTCACGGTATCGTTTACTCTTTTTGCAGTCATAGACGTGCTGGGCTCTCTGCCGGTAATAATAGGTATCAAGAAAAAAATGGGTGATATCAATGCGCTGCAGGCTACGCTGGTATCCGGGGGGCTTATGCTGCTATTCTTCTTTATAGGAGAAAAGATGCTGCGGTTTATGGGTCTGGATATAAAATCATTTGCCATAGCCGGCTCCATAGTCATCTTCATACTGGGTCTGGAAATGGTGTTGGGTCTGGAGTTCTTTAAGCCCGATAAAGATGCCAAATCCGGCACACTCGTTCCTATTGCGTTTCCGCTTATTGCCGGCTCAGGTACCCTTACTACGGTTATGTCGCTCAAGGCTGCTTACCAGCATTACAATATACTGATAGCTATATTTATCAACCTGATAATCATTTATATTACGCTTCGTTCTATCAATCTACTGGAGCGTTTGCTCGGTCCATCAGGCATTTTTGTGATTCGAAAATTTTTCGGAGTGATACTAATAGCCATAGCTGTGAAAATATTTATGAGCAATACGGGACTGTTGGCGGTGAAGAGTTGACAACTTACTTTCGGCGCCCTGCGGCTAGATAATCCAAACTACCCAAGTGTAGCTCACCCTGAAAATACAGAGTAGCCGGTTGTTGAACTTATGTTGAACTTTCGTCCTGCTACTTAATTGTTTTCTTAATAAACGCCTCCAATTCTGGTCCACGCAGGTTTTGGGCAATGATGATTCCGCCGGGGTCTACGAGGTAGTTGTAAGGAAGTTCTGTTACTTTGTAGTCATTCACTGTTTTGGATGCTTGTCCTTTCAAATCTGAAAGGTGATGCCATATATTTACTTCATCATTATTGATAGCTGTGAGCCAGTTCGCTTTATTTACGTCTTGTGATATACTCACTACCGTAAATCCTTTGTCCTTATAATTATTATATAGTGGCTTTATGTACATTACATTTTCAACCCTACATGGGGGGCACCAACTAGCCCAAAAGTCAACGAGCACATACTTTCCTTCGAAATCTGATAAAGCAACCATCTTCGTATTGTTATCAGGCATACGAAACTCCGGCGCTTTGCTACCTGGTTTCAGGTAGGTAGTTTCGCCTTTTAGTATGGCATTATACTGCTCTGCATATTTAGAGGATGGTATCTGTTGCTGATATCGTTCATTCATTGCCATATGAGCTTCATGATAGTCGTTAGCAGGCAGATACTGCATAGCCAGCAAGGAGACGTAAGGATTGCTAACTGTATCTGCAAAATCTCTGATGTTGTCGTAGAAACGTGTAGCTACTTCAGCTTTTTCCATCTCAGTAAATATTGCCTTTACAGAATCTTTGTAGTAGGGTGCATCCTGATTCAATGCGTTTCTTCTTTTCACCAGGACGTC
This sequence comes from Taibaiella sp., assembly GCA_021740995.1. Taxonomy (GTDB): domain Bacteria; phylum Bacteroidota; class Bacteroidia; order Chitinophagales; family Chitinophagaceae; genus Nemorincola. The sequence continues at coordinate 7,443 of JAIOYR010000062.1, read as the reverse complement.
TACCTGCTCATTACATGGCTTCCTTATAACGGCGAATTGCCTGATAAGGTGTTGTACCTTATCTGATTTTGTTAGATTTAGCTGCACTCCCACCTGCTCAGTGTTGGTGAGAAAGGCTATTTGAGAATGTCTGTTGAGTAAAAAGAAAGTAAAGTTTTCATGAGTGCCTACCATCATTATCGCACCGGGCCCGACCTGTTCTGTATCTACAACATTGACCCTATAAAAAGTGTTGTCTTCAATAACCGCGACATTGCTGAATGAAAAATTACCCTTCTTATCTACGGTCGAGCTATCTACTACCGTCATTATATTACCTAAAAACAGCTGATCGAGGTGGTCTATCTTCAACAAAAAAACTTTTATGGCAGCACCTACTTTGTAATCTGTAAACCGACCTTTTAGTGAAAATGGCTGTGATGATGCCTGGATGCTTATTGCCAGTATGCTGCAGATGAGAAAGGTGAGGGTTTTCATAGGCTGAAACAATTATGAAATTGAAATAACAAAGAAAAAACGACCTGTTGAAATAAATTGCCGTAAAATCGGAAAATAAGGCCTGCCTGAGGCTGAAACAAAAACAAACGGACATCACAGGTATTCTTCCATAACCAAATGATGGCTGCAAAAATCATATTCTCTGGGGTCGTTTGATGCAATGATAACCAACCTGCCAGGAGTGTAGGTATCCATCCATGCCCGGTATTGGGCTACTCCGGCCTCATCGAGGTTGGTACAGGGCTCATCGAGGAACAAAGCAGGTGTATTGGCAAATATAGCCTGTACCAGCTTCACCCTTTGTTTCATACCCGAAGAATAGTCATATATGGGTTTGTCTGCAGCGGCACTAAGACCCGTAATATCTATTATCCGGGAGGTAGTAAGCTGCTGCAAGGGCTTCTTAAAAGAAAAATGAAAATCGAGGAACTCCCTTAGTGTAAACTCTTCCACCAGTTCCTGTCCCGGTGCACAAAAACTGATATGTTCAAATACCTTATCCGGCTTTATTTCACGGTCATTGTCCTGCGCATACAACACCTTGCCTGCAGATGGCTGCTGCATACCTGCTATGATACGCAACAAGGTAGACTTACCACTACCATTTGGCCCCAGCAATGCATAAGCACCCGGCGATATGAAGGAATAATTGACATCCTTAAATATTCGATGACGCTGAAATCGCTTGCCTACTTGCCCCAGGGTAATCTTCATTGATACAAATGTATGAAAACCGGAGGTAGATAAACTCCAAAAATGCAGGTACTGGCTGTTATCACTTTTTTCAGGTTTGAACAAAAAACAAAAAAACCTGTGATTCTTATATTATGTTACTTACTAAATCCACTTCATTTAAAACATGAAAATAACTAACACACGTTAATTGTGTAACAATTATGCACATTTATGTAATGATTATGAATAGTAACAATTTGACCTTTGTTTGGTGAAAATTCTTTCACAAGTAAGCAAAACAAAAAATGAAGAAACAATTATTAAGTGCACTAGCAGCAGGGCTGCTGTTCTTGCTACCAGGCAAAAGCTTTGGTCAAGCACCTGACCTGGGATCCACTGCAAATTTCGCACTGTTCACTACTGTGGGCGCGATAACCAATACGGGTATAACTCACATTACAGGCGATATTGGCTCCAATAGTGCCGGCAGTACCGGTTTTGGTAATATAGATGGTACTATGTACGCCATAGATGGTGTAACGGGTCTGGCAACTGCAGACATTACAACACTTTATGCCGAATTAGCTACCGCAATTCCTACAGACTTTCCCTCGGTGCTATTAGGCACAGGCGACACACTGCAAACAGGCGTATTTCATATACCAGCAGCTACTGTACTTGATGATATACTCTATTTGGACGGTTTGGGCGATTCTAACGCACTTTTCATCTTTCAGATAGAAGCGGCTTTTTCAATATTTGCCGGCGCTAAAGTAAAACTGATAAACGGAGCAAAGGCCTGTAATGTATTCTGGAAAATAGAGGGTTTAATTTCTATGGCTCCTGGTGTGCATGTAAAAGGAACCTTTTTAGCGCATAATTTCGCTATAAATATGGGGGCCAACGATACACTTGAAGGCAGAGCCTTAGCAATGAATGGTGCAATAAGCGTAAATAATGTAATTGTCCGCACACCGGTAGGCTGCGGCAGCCCGCTTCTTACTGGTCCGGCAGCACCTAACCTGCTATCCACTGCTTGTTATGGTCTGTTTTCATCTAACGGTCCTGTAAGTAACACTACAGGAACATTTACATTTGTGACAGGCGATATAGGAACTAACGTAGGTCTTACTACCGGCTTTAATCCACTTTTTGTTACAGGAACGATTCATCCAATACCTGATGGCTCTACCGATGCAGCTGCTACAGATTTGCTAACCGTATACGGAGGTATCAATGCACTGCCAAATGATATCATCCTTTTATACCCTGCCACCTTTGGTAATAACCTGAAACTGACTCCCCATACCTATCTTTTAGGAGCAGCTACATTGTTTACTGATACACTGTATCTGGATGCGCAGGGAAACCCCAACGCAGTCTTTGTAATAAAAGTAGCTGGCGCATTCACAACAGCACCGGGTGCAGAAGTAAAACTAATCAATGGTGCACAAGCTAAAAATGTATTCTGGAAAACAGAAGGAGAAGTGACGATGAATGCTAATACAAAATTTGTAGGTACGCTTATCGTCAACAATTCTGCGGCACTTCTTAATCCTACGGCAATGGTAACAGGACGCGTACTGGTAAAAACAGGTGCATTGACTACCAATACCGTTACAGTGAACGCAAATCCAACTCCTGATGCAGGTTCTATATCAGGCGATTCTGTACTGTGTGTAGGTTCTTCTATCGCATTAGCAGGCGGTACTGGCTCATGGAGCAGCAGCACACCCGCTGTAGCTACAGTAGGCACAACAGGTATCGTAACCGGAGTATCAACAGGAACGGCAAGAATCACGTTCACTGCCACTAATTTATGTGGAACAGCATCTACTACAAGGGTAGTAACCGTAAACGCAGCTATTGGCGCAATAACAGGCTCACTGAATAGCTGTATAGGCACTACCAATACGCTAAGCAACACAAGCAGCGGCGGCTCATGGAGCAGCAGCGATATTACAAAAGCTACCATTGGATCCACTTCAGGGGTTGTAACCGGTATCGCTACAGGTACTACAACAATCTCCTACAGAATTACTGAAGGTTGTATCAGCACTGCGATAGTTACTGTCAATGCCTCACCTACCGTAACTCCGGTTACAGGTACGATGACTCTATGTGTAGGCACTACCACTACGCTATCCAGCACTACAACAGGTGGCACCTGGAGCAGCAGCACGCCAGTTGTAGCTACTGTAGGTACAGCAGGAGTAGTTTCAGGAGTATCTACAGGTACATCTATTATTACATATAGAGTTACAAACGGCTTCGGATGTAGCGCAACAGATACAGCAATAGTTACAGTAAATGTATCACCTACCGTAGCCGCAATAACAGGCACTATGAGTACTTGTATAGGCACTACTACTGCCCTGGCTAATACTACAACAGGCGGCGTATGGAGCAGCAGCACACCAGCTACCGGCACTGTAAGCACAGCAGGCGTAGTAACTGGTATAGCAGCAGGAACAACCACAATATCTTATACTTCAACCAACGGATTTGGTTGTGCTACATCATCTGTTGCTATAGTGACGGTAAATGCAAACCCTACAGTATCCGCCATCACAGGAACAATGAGTGTATGTGCAGGTGCTACAACAACACTGGCTAACACGACTACCGGTGGTACATGGAGCAGCAGCACACCAGCTATTGCTACTATTGGCACATCAGGTGTAATATCTGGTATTGCAGCAGGAACAACTACCATATCTTACAGAGTTACAAACGGTTTTGGTTGCACTGCTACTGTTACTGCAATAGTATCTGTAAATGCTAACCCAACCGTAGCAGCTATAACAGGCACATTAAATGTATGTGCCGGTTCTACTACCACACTATCTAATGCTACAACAGGTGGCACATGGAGCAGCAGCACACCAGCAATTGCTACCGTAGGCACATCTGGAGTTGTATCAGGTATTACAATCGGAACATCAACAATATCATACCGAGTAACCAATGGTTTCGGATGTGCTACAGCTACAACAGCTGTAGTTACCGTAAACCCAGCACTATCTGCAGGTACTATAAGCGGACCTTCAATAGTATGTACCGGATTGACAATCACACTTACAAATACAGTAACCGGTGGCACATGGACAAGCAGCAATGCTAATGCAACCATTACCAGCGGCGGTGTAGTAACTGGTGTTACAGCTGGTACATCTACTATCACGTATGCCTTATCTAGTGCATGTGGTACTGCGTTTACAACCAGGGTAATAACCATAACTACTTCAGCGACTGCAGGTACCCTCTCAGGTGCTACCACAGTATGTAGCGGATCAACTACAACCCTCACAAGCACTATAACTGGTGGCACATGGGTTAGCAGTACTCCTGCTGTAGCTGCTATCGCAGGTACTACAGGTGTAGTTACAGGCGTATCGGCAGGCACAGCTACAATGACCTATACCATTTCAAGTGGTTGTGGAACAGCAACGGCTACAAGAGTAATAACTGTGAATCCGCTACCAACCGTAGCTGCAATAACAGGCGGTACAACAATATGCTCGAATGGCACTACTACACTGGCTAATGCTACTACAGGCGGCACATGGAGCAGCAGCAATGCTGGTGTAGCTACAGTAGGTGCTACAGGCGTAGTAACCGGTGTATCAGCAGGTACAACAGTAATAACATATACAGTAACTAGTGGATTAGGTTGTGCAGGCACAGCTACTACGGTAGTTACTGTTAATGCTTTACCGGCTGCAATAGGCGGTACACTTACTACATGTATCGGCACGAGCACTACACTTACCAATACTACTACCGGCGGAACATGGAGCAGTGCTAACGTTGCAGTTGCAACAATAGGCACAGCATCAGGTATTGCTACAGGTGTATCGGCAGGTACAGCTACTATATCTTATACTGCAAGCACAGGTTGTGTAAGAACAGCAGTAATAACGGTAAATACAATCGCATCAGCAGGAACCATTACAGGCTCGGCTAGTGTATGTGTAGGCTTCACTATACCACTTAGCAGCTCTGTATCAGGCGGCACATGGAGCAGCAGCAATGCTAATGCTACCGTGTCATCAACAGGCGTTGTAACCGGTGTTACAGCAGGAGCTTCTACTATCACTTATACAGTTACCAGTTCTTGCGGTGTTGCCACAGCTACTCATGATGTAGCTATTACTACCACAGCAACAGCAGGTGTTGTATCGGGTGCATCATCAGTATGTACAGGTAACAACGCTACATTCACCAGCACAGTACTTGGCGGCACATGGACCAGCAGCAATGCATCAATCGCATCTGTAGTATCTGCTACAGGAGTAGTATCAGGTGTGTCTGGGGGTACAGCTACTATTACCTATACAATAACCAGTGGTTGTGGCACAGCTTCTGCTACAAGAGTTGTATCAGTAAATCCTACACCGGGTGTAGCTGCAATAGCAGGCACTACAACACTTTGTGCAGGCACTGTAACTACTATGACCAATACCACTACAGGTGGTGTATGGAGCAGCAGCAACCCTGCAACGGCTACTATATCGTCTACAGGTGTAGTGTCAGCTATCGCAGCCGGCACTTCTACTATAGCTTATGTTGTTACCAATAGCTTTGGCTGCAGCAATACAGCTACAGCGATTGTTACAGTAAATGCAACAGCAACTGTATCATCAGGCAGCGGTTCTTTGAACCTTTGTACCGGTACTACTACTACAATGCTGGGAAGCGTTACAGGAGGAACATGGAGCAGCAGCAGCACTGCAGTTGCAACCATTGGTTTCACTTCGGGTTTGACTACCGGCATCACCGCAGGTACATCTATCATCACTTATACACTGTCTACAGGCTGCAGAAGCTTTGCTACAGTATCGGTAAACGCAACAGTAAGTCCGGCACTCACAGTTACACAAAGTATCAGTGGTACCATTTGTAGCGGCACATCGGTTACCTACACTGCCAACCCGGTAAACGGTGGTACAACTCCGGTATACACATGGAGGGTAAATGGTACAGTAACAGGCAGTACTTCAGACGTGCTTACCTACACACCTGCAAACGGTGACGTGGTTAGAGCCACTTTGCACAGCAATGCTACATGCGCAGTACCTGACTCAGCAGTGAGCACACTTACCATGACAACGGTACCTTCAGTAGTTCCTTCTATGACGATAGCATCTGGTTCAGGTACCAACGTTTGTGTAGGTACTCCGGTTAGCTTTACCTCTACATCGGTTAATGCAGGTACCACTCCTACATTTATCTGGAAGGTAAATGGTGTAACAGTTAGCGCTACATCTGTATACACTTACATACCTGCAAATGGTGATGTGGTAAATGCAGTATTGAACAGCAGCGCAGCATGTGCAGTACCCGCTACGGTAAACAGTAATTCACTGACAATGACCGTTAATCCCGGAGTTGTACCTATAGTTGGCATAATAGCACTGAATGGCACTTACATTTTGCCGGGCAGGATTGACACATTCATCGCAGTAGTTACAAATGGCGGCACAGCACCTACCTACCGTTGGTTAGTAAACGGTGTTGCTTCTACACTTTCATCTGCAACAACAGCTAGGTTTATCACCAGTACACTGAATCACAATGACTCTGTTACCTGTCAGGTAACAAATACAGACGCATGCGGAAGGTATACATTCAATTCTATCGTTGTCACTGTAGAAGGAACCGGTGTTACACCAGTGGTTAGCTCTTTGAGCAACCTGAGATTGTCACCAAACCCTAACAAAGGACAGTTTGTAGTAACAGGCACATTGGCTTCTATAATGGAAAACGAAGTGACTATGGAAGTAACAAACATGATAGGACAGGTTGTATACTCTAAAAACCTAACAGTAGTCAATGGCAGCATTGAAGAAAAAGTAGCACTCAATAACACCCTCGCAAATGGCATATATATGCTGAATGTAAGAACTGCAACAGAAAACAAAGTTTTCCGCTTTGTGATCAATCAGTAATCAATCGTTGCAGGCACATTTAAGAAAAGCACCCGGAAACGGGTGCCTTTTTTATGTAGTCATTTCTGCATGCTACAAGAACAATCTACCCCTATCAATTTTATTAGTATTGACCTAGCGTATAGTCGTATTGTCACAGTGAGTTCTTTAAAAATGACATGAGCAGAAATTCAGGGTAGGAAATGAGGGCGCTCCCCTACTTTTTTAGGAGGGGATGCTGTAAAAAGCGAAGGCTTTTTACAGCTGGGGTGGTAAACTTATGGGTAAGTAATAATACTTGTCAATGGCAGTTCCTAAATGACATTAGCAAATTCAGGGT
>JAIOYR010000004.1 GCA_021740995.1 Taibaiella sp. | reverse complement strand
GTACAGTAAATATAGGCAAAACACTTTACAGTATTGCCTTTCAGCCAAATAATATTTATCCACCTATCTTGTGGATAACACACCCGATTTTCTTGACTGAAACTAAAAAGGGCTGCCTCTTTTGAGACAGCCCCATTTTTTTTTAGGGGTGTGGCGTAGAAAGTAATCAAACAAAAATGCACATTGAAATCGCAACCATAAAATCACGCCACTAAATAATAAATGGAATTGCTGAAGTAAACGGGCATTGAACTAAAGAAAAAAATGGTGCAAATGATGCAAAGCTCCTGAACTATAGCAGAATCCTTGAAATCGCTTCAGCCTTACGATATATAAAGTACATAAAACCAAAAGACCGCTCCAGCAATACTGAAACGGTCTTTTGTTAATAATGCGTCTTGTTTTTACCTATTTCACCACCTGAAAAAGCTTTGTCACTCGGCCCTGTCTGCCTTCCAATGTCAAGAGGTAGTTTCCGGGCGGTAAGTCGCTCACAGAAATCGTTTCGTGGTATTGTTTTGTTGGCGACACGGTCCATCTGGTGTGTGTTTTGCCGGTCATGTCGGTAATTGCCACAGCAAACGGCTGCGCATTATCCCATGTGGCTGCTATAGATAATTTGCCGGTTGCCGGTACAGGGAATATCCGCACATCGCCGCCCTCTGCTGCTACCTGGGCTAAGCCGGTGGTATAGGTCTGGTAGTGATAGCGTGTAGCTGTTGCAAACGTGTCTGACACCCATGTGCCGCTGGTGGTATCCCAGTTTTGGCTATAGTAATACGTAGGCTTGCCGTATGAATTGTAGGTATAGTTATCCTTGAAAGAATTTACGAAAGATGCTGTAGTGTCATCATACTGCATGAAAATACTTGTCTGCGGTTGATGATTTACTACAAATCCGCTATGTACTACTTTGTCGGAAGTATCCCAACCCATACCAAATGAGGTTTCATTTAGCTGCTCTATTCTGTTGCCTGATGCATCGTAGGTGTAAGTAGACCGGAAGCCGTCCATCCATGTAATGCCCAACCAATATTTATTAAGAGACGCGATCAGGTCACCGGAGGCATTCCACGTATAATCAATTTTTTGTGCATTTTCCCAAATCAGGGAGGTACTGTTCCAACTCTCGTCCAAAGAAGAAGCCAATTTTCCGCCTGTAGTATATGTATAGGTTGTCCTATATAGGTTATCCCATGTGCTTGTAGTGCTGTTCCACTCCTGCTCTAAGCTCGTGAGCATCTTACCCGATGTGTCATAGGTGTTGGTTGATTTTGAACTGCTATCCCAGGCCAAGGTAGTAGTATTCCACTCTTGTACCAGTTGTTTGGTTATATTGTCAGCCGTATCGTAAGAGAACGATATTTTTAAATATGCAGGTTCATAGGAAGAAGTAGTATTGTCGTAGGAATAAGAAAACGCAAGATCAGGTTTCCAGTTCCATTCAAGCCATACTTCGTCGAACACTCCACCCCGGCTGGCACCAAAACTGAGTGTTGTAGAGTCTGTGGGAATAAATGCAGTTCCATCATGTTCCAATTCAGTTATTGCTATCAGCCTTGCGTCAGTTGCTGTGGTTTTTGCGGCATTTTTGGATTGCAGCGTGGGTCGGCTGTGCTTGTACGGGGAATTGTGCCCCCGATAGGTACTAAAGCCATGGGAACCGAAGGAGTGTGACTGGGCACTAACTATACCGGATGTGACGGTAATGGCAGCCAGTAATAAGGAGGTTACAACTTGTCTCATTTCTTTTTGATTGTTTTTGGTTGAAAAAATTTGTGTAACCAAAGGTAAATGCATCAAAAAATTAAAAACTGTTAAATCAAATGAAAAATATCTGATTTAAAAAATAATTAACCAATAGAATCCGGTTGATTCTAGGATGAGACTAAGCAGCAAAGATGATGATGTGTAACTAGGCGGCTACAGCTTATTGCTGGTGCCGTGGTCGCCATTGAGCATAAAGACATACTGTACCAGGTTGGCCCCCATCTGCAAAGCCGCCTGACGTTTTTCGGGCAGGTCGTGGTGGACATCGGGGTCTTCCCAGCCATCGCCAAGGTCTGTGCCAAAGCTGTAGTAACATACCAAACGACCTTTGTATATCATCCCATAGCCCTTAGCTGGCTTTTCATCATGCTCATGCACCTTGGGCAAGCCTGTGTTGAAATTGAACTTCTGATGGTACACAGGGTGAGTAAATGGCAACTCCACCAGTTCCAGCTCAGGGAAAATCTTTTTCAGGGCCGGGCGAACGTAGGGGTCCAGGCCATAGTTGTCATCTATATGCAGAAAACCACCACTTTCCAGATACTTGCGCATGTTTTTGGCTTCCGCATCATTAACCACCCAGCGGCCATGACCGGTCATGTGGATGAACGGATAATTAAACAATTCAGGGCTGCCGGCTTCTACCTGCGCTTCTTTAAGATCAAAGTTTGTGTATAACTGCTCATTGCAAAAAGCTGCAAGATTCTTTAGAGAAGTGGGGTTGGCATACCAGTCGCCGCCGCCGCCATATACCAGCAGTGCCAGTTTCATACCCTGAGCCTGCACACAGGTATGGGCAACGAACAGGAAAAAAGCTATGAATAAGGTTCTGGTGATTCGCATCAGGATATTAAATTGAAATAGGCTGCTGCAGTAATAGCGGCAGTTTCGGTGCGCAACCGCTGCACACCCAGCGATACAGGCTTGTAACCATTACTGATGCACAAATTTACTTCGTCGGGCGAGAAGTCGCCCTCAGGTCCTATAAATATAACGGAATCTTCAGTTGGTTTTAACATTTTGTGCAACTGCATCTTGTCTTTGTCTTCGGCGCAGTGTGCTATCAGCTTTTGTGGTATTGCTTTATACAGTTCTATTGTTTCGGCAAGCGTCAGCAAAGATGTGAGTTCCGGCAGATAACTTTGATGAGATTGCAGAATAGCAGATTGCAAAATCTTGCCCCAACGGTCATACCGGATATGTGTTTTCTGAGAACGACTGGATTGAACGGGCGTGATGGAACTTACGCCTAGTTCGGTAGCTTTCTCCAGCAACCATTCATTGCGGGCATTGTTTTTGGTAAAACATACACACAGATGCAACTCCCTGCCATTGCGCTCCTGAAAGGATGTATCCAAAATCAGCACGTTACACTTATGTCGTTGTACATATTGTATTTCCCCATTGGCTACAGTTCCTTTACCATCGGTAAGCACCAGACGGTCGCCCTCATCCATGCGCAGCACCTGCCATATATGCTTGGATGTATCCGCTTCCAACTCCACTACGCCCTTGGCAACCATTGCCCCCTGATAAAAAAAACGGTGTAATTCAGACATTTCGCAAAATAACGAAAAATAATTAACGCAAAACCAACTGTTTGTCTGCGACTTGTTTACGCAGATTTATTAGTGCATACCTCATTCTTCCGAGAGATGTATTGATACTTACTCCTGTAAGGTCCGATATTTCCTTGAAACTGAGGTCTGCATATACCCGCAGCACTATCACTTCGCGCTGCTCCTCCGGCAAGCCTTCTACCAGTTTGCGCACACTCTCGTGTACCTGGCGGCGCTCTATGGCATCCGAGGCGAGCTCGGCTGTACCCATCAGTGCTGAAATGTCCTGGCCGTCGGGCAGGGTTACAGACACATTCAGCCGGGTGCGGCGAAAATAGTCCATGCAGAGATTGCGTGCTACGCGTATAGCCCACGGCAGAAACTTGCCCTGCTCGCTGTAGCGGCCTTCTTTTATGGTTTTAACGATTTTCAGAAAGGTGTCCTGAAAAAGGTCTTCAGCAAGGTATTTATCCTTTACCAGCATGTATAAGGCGGTGTACACCTTGTCCTTATGACGGGTGACAAGTACGGATAGGGCCTGCTCATGTCCTTGCTGATAGGCATGGACGAGTTCTGCATCTGAGAGATTGGTAAATTGCATAACTTCTACTTGGTTTAAACGTAATGTAAAGTATCACGTCATTGACTGATGTTGGTTAAAGTAGAAGTTTCTGCTATAGAAGAATAGATTTTGTGATGAAATAAGACTGCAAAAAAGTTAAAAAAAATGAAACCACCAAAAATATTTAGCAGGTTTTTATCTTATGTTTAACCTCTCGTTTATAATAAGACGTGTATTTATTGGCAATCGTTGGGGAAATCTGGAAATAATTTTTGGCGGTAGACTGTTAAATCTATCTACCCTATCTGACAAGCTGGTAGCTATATCATAGAAAATAAAGCAATTACCTTCTATTTTTGCGCTAATGAAAAAGCTGTGGGTAGTTGTTTTACTGACTGTTGCTGCAATCTATTTTTGCAGTGCCTGCCGTATTAAAGCAGCTACCGACGACAGGCTATCTTTCAAAGGAGCGCCAACTACCAAAGAACAATTGGGCGAAAAGCTGTTTTTTGAAACGCTGCTATCAGCAGACAGTTCGTTGAGCTGCGCATCGTGCCATATACCTGCTTTTGGCTTTGCAGATACTGTTGCGTTTAGCAGGGGGGTAGGTGGGCATACCGGAAAGCGCAACACACAATCCTGCGCCAACATTACGGACAGACCGGTTTTGTTTTACGATGGCCGCGCCGCCTCGCTCGAAGATCAGGTACATTTCCCCATACAGGACACTAACGAAATGTCGTTGCAGGCAGCACAGGCAGTAGCACGGCTGCGGGCAAACAAAGACTATGTAACATGGTTTGGGAAGATATTTGGTAGTGCACCCACAGAAAAAAATTTGGCAGAAGCAATCGCTGCCTTTGAGCGCACACTGGAAACATCAAAGACACCGTTTGACCGGTATATGGATGGCGATGAGCGGGCTATATCTGCTGCTGCCAAAAGAGGCAGGGAACTGTTTATGAGTCCGAAGGCTAAGTGTTTTGATTGTCATTTCTCGCCCGACTTTACCGGCGATGAATTTCGTAATATTGGCCTGTATGATGGTGTCACCTTAAAAGACGAGGGCAGATATGGCATAACCGGCAAAAAAGAAGATCTGGGCAAATTCAGAGTGCCCGGCTTGCGCAATGTAGCAGTAACAGCACCGTATATGCACAATGGCATGTTCCGTACACTGAAGGAGGTAATAGCCTATTATGACGACCCGTATAAAGTTGTAGCCAACCCCATAAACATTGATACACTGATGTTGCGGCCGCTGGGTCTTACATCGTCAGAAAAACAAGACCTGGAAGCTTTTCTGCTCACTCTTACCGACGACCGTTTTGTGAAAAAGAAGTGATTGATGTAGTGCCTATTCTGTAGTTTTATAGAAATGCAAAACCAACCCGACCTTAAGCGTTTCCTTGATTCAAAAGTATTGCTATACAACCGAGCTGCTTTTATAGAAAAAGATCCTGTGTGTATTCCGCACAGCTACACCCTGAAGCAGGATATAGAAATATCAGGTCTGTTTGCAGCAACACTGGCATGGGGCAACAGAACTACTATCATCAACAATTGCCGCAAGTTGATGGCGTGGATGGATAATGCTCCCTACCAGTTTATACTGCATCACAAGGATAGCGACCTGAAACCTTTTGTACACTTTGTGCACCGCACCTTTAATGCTACCGATCTGCTTTACTTCATATCATTGCTGCAATATCATTATCAAATGTACGACACACTGGAGGCGGCTTTTGTGCCCGGGAATCGATATACCGAAGAAAACACCGAACAGGCGCTTGTGCATTTTCACAACTATTTCTTCTCTATAGAGCACCCGGAGCGCACCCGAAAGCATGTGGCAACACCCACGAGAAACTCTGCCTGCAAGCGGCTAAACATGTACCTGCGCTGGATGGTGCGCAAGGATAATAATGGAGTAGACTTCGGGATATGGAACAAGATAAAAATGCCCCAGCTGGTGTGCCCGCTGGATGTGCATGTGGCACGGGTGGCAGCAAGACTGGAACTGATACCCAACATAAAAGCCGACTGGAATAACGCTACACTTCTCACCTCCCGCCTAAAAGAGTTGAACCCTAAAGACCCGGCTGTGTATGACTATGCATTGTTCGGGCTGGGGGCAGAAGAAAGAATGTAAGCTTAGTTTAACCGCACCAGATAGAAATGCTTTACGGCGCTGCTGCGGGTTTTTGGGTTCAGAAAGGGAAGCGTGAGTTCGCTTACTTTGTAGAAATCGCCCTGGTGGGCTATGCTATATCTAATGCCGGCGGCTGAGAGTTTATTCAGCCCATCCTTCATGGTAAGCAGGTACTTTTTATCATTCAGGTCGGTGAGTGTATCTATGCTGCTAATAGAGCCCTGTGCATAAAACTGTATTGCATTCATGGGGTCATCTACTCTGTAGATACTTACCGTTTCGGGGGCTATATTGTGTGTGCGTATATACCTGCCCGCCTGTGAGCCCACCTGATAGTGTAGCAGTGTGTAATAGAAATTGTTGGTAAGAAATATATTGACAATGAACATGCCCACGGCCGGCAACCAAAACAACTTTCCGCTGAGCTGCCTGCTAAATGCAAGGTATAGCCAAAACAGCAGACATATACTCCATGCCGCAATTGTTATAAAGCCTCCATCGAAAACATATGCCGACAATGCCAGCACTGCGAATAATAAAATCAGCATAAGCCCCGTATGTACCGGACTCATTATTCGTAATAACTTTTGATACCTGCCGCCATCTATCATACTATGCAGCAAATGTGCGGTAAGAACAGCTGCCAGGGGAAAAACAACAAAGATATAGTGTGGCAACTGGTATGCTGATGAGCCAAGTGCAATGTATGCCAGCAGGAAACCACCCGTGGTTATCCACTCCTGCTGTGGCTGTAAGCGAAATCTTTGGCGGATAACATCTGCTACATTTATAACCAATGCTGTAATGAATAACAATATCCAAGGCAGGAATGACCACAACATATTGAGCAGCAGAAAATCGATTTTTGCACCGTTGTTCCAGGGGCTCTCGCCGGTGATACGACCAAAACTCTGCGTCCAGTAAAAAAACCGAAGACCGGATATGCCCTTTGTGCCATTGACTATTTTCTCCGGGTGCATATCGAACTGCTGGTACAGACCTATGCTCATAGGAATGAGCAGTACCGCAATAACTATCAGTGCAGGTATGTAGGCCAAAGAGAAGAAATTTTTCCATTGCCGCTTCAGTAGCCAGTCGCTTACAAAACAAAAAGCGGGTACCATCAAGGCTATGGGTCCCTTGGTCATCATGCCAAGTGCTATTGCCGCGCTGCCCCCCAGCAGGTATAACAGCTTGTGGCTTACCACCCACTCCTGTATCAGCCACAGTGCGGTAATCACACAACTCATAAGGATAGTATCGCAGCGCACATCATTGGTCATCAGAAACATACCCTGGCAGGTAGCCAGTATCAGTGCAGCCATGCGCGCAGTAGTATCGCCATAAAGCAGCCTGCCCAGCCTGTAAGTAGCCCAGATAGCCCACAGTGCAAAAAGTATTGAAGGTAACTTATAGCCAAAGTTGTTTATGCCGAAAATCTTCATGCTGCCTGCACTTAGCCAGAACAGCAGCGGTGGTTTGTCCAGGTAGTCTATGCCCCTGTCGTATAGATGCAGGTAGTTGTCGCTCAGCATCAGTTCTCGGCTCATCTCGGCATACTGAGATGCGTCTACATCCATGGTGTCTACCCGCACAGCAGTGAAGTAGAGAATGGCAATCAGTATAAACACCCAAAAAGGAACCTTCGGCATAATGAAATCAACAAAACACGAACATAATAAATATAATCACCAAAGGGTCTTCTACAGATGACGAAACTTGTGAGCTAATGGCCATTTGTATCCGGAAAACCAATCAGTTTTTTCTATCCGCAAAAATAGTCGCAATTTTATCCGATGCTGCAATTAAGTTATAATTCTTTCAACCTACCGTTTGAATACCCTTTTACTATATCAAAAGGAACCAAAACCCACCAGCCTACACTGATTACCTCGCTGGGACTGGGTAATCTGCGAGGGTTTGGCGAAGCACCTGCCATAACTTATTATGATGTAACAGTTGAGGGAATGATGGAATTGCTTGAATCAAAAAGGGCGATGATAGAGCGGTATGCACTTACCGACCCGGGACGTTTCTGGCATTTTCTGCATCATCTTATTCCGGATCAGCACTTCCTTACTGCCGCTCTGGATATAGCAGCGTGGGACTTATTTGCACAAATGCGACGGCAGCCGCTGCACCAGCTACTGGGTATAAAGTGGGAAAACACACCCATTACCGACTATACCATAGGTATGGACACTACAGAAAATATGGTAGCTAAAATGAATGCTCACCCATGGCCGGTATATAAGATAAAATGTGGCAGTGCAGATGATATAGACACAATCAGGGCGATGCGTGCAGTGACAACAGCACCCTTTCGAATAGATGCCAATGAAAGCTGGACGCTGGATGATGCGAAAAAACTGTTGCCCGAATTGCACTTACTTGGCGTAACGCTGGTAGAGCAGCCATTGGCGCGGACTGCAAATGAGGAAATGACTGAACTGAAAGCACTATCGTCCATACCACTCTATGCCGATGAAAGCTGCCGCATAGAGAATGAAGTAAAAAAATGTGCGGCAGGCTTTGATGGTATCAATATTAAGCTGACAAAGTGTGGCGGCATTACCCCTGCTATGCGCATGATAAAGGAAGCACGCACGCTGGGGCTAAAGATAATGATGGGCTCTATGAATGAAAGCACAGTTGGCACAGCAGCCATAGCCAATATGCTACCCCTGCTGGATGAGGTGGATGCAGATGGCCCACTGCTGCTGAAAGAAGACCTGGCAGAAGGGCTGCAATACGAAAACGGAATAATAAAGCTAAGTGGCAGGCCGGGACTGGGAATACGGTTTACCGGACTACGACCTTCAAGTGGCTTTACCGGCTAATCATACTCCTGCTTGCGCTTGCTGAGCCAAAAAAGAATGAAAAATACAAACAGGATAAAAAGAAAATCCAGAACCACAAACACCAAATAAATCTGCAGGGCATCGGCACTAAAGAAAGGTATACTACGTAGACTCACAAACCGCCACAAAAACAACAAACTGACCGGCAAGGCAAATACCAGACAGTTGATAAGTGTGCGTTTTACGAAAAATTCTTTGAGCAGGTTCATGAAACCGTTGTATCTGTTTGGGTCTTATGAAGATAGAACAATGGTCTGTTAGTTATAGGCAATTATTTTACCGAAATTCTATCGAATGTCCGTAATATAATTGCAAACAGACTCTTTTCTGCGTATATCCAAATACTAAGCATTCACCATTTCCTTCACACCCACCAGTTCCCGCACTGCATCGGCAATTGCACGTGCATCATAGCCACATTCGCGGTGCAGTTCTTCAGGTTTTCCATGCTCTACTATGCGGTCCGGTATGCCCAGTATTTTTACTTCGGGTGTGTAGCCGTGCTCATTCATAAACTCCAGTAGGGCGCTTCCAAAACCGCCTACTATAGTGCCGTCTTCTACCGTTACTATTTTGTGGTAGCGGGTAGCTACCTCGTGCAGCATTTGCTCGTCCAGTGGCTTCACAAAACGCATATCGTAGTGGGCCGGATTCAGATCTTCTGTGGCCAGCATACGGCAAGCTGCTACTGCAAAATTTCCCGGGTGACCTATAGTAAGAATTGCTACCTCCTGCCCGTCGCATATCTTACGTCCGGTGCCGGTTTCTATCTTCTCCATTGGGGTGCGCCATTCGGGCAATACACCCTGCCCGCGTGGATAACGGATTACATAAGGGTACGCTATTTCGGGCAACTGTGCCGTATACATGAGGTTGCGCAATTCCGATTCATTCATGGGTGCACTTACTATCATATTGGGTATACAGCGCATAAATGCAATGTCATACGCACCATGATGCGTAGGTCCATCATCACCTACTACTCCTGCTCTGTCCAGACAGAATACGACCGGCAATTTTTGTATAGCTACATCATGTATTACCATGTCGTAGGCACGCTGCATAAAACTGCTGTAGATATTGCAAAACACCTTAAGCCCCTGTGTAGCCAGGCCGGCACTCAATGTTACGGCATGCTGCTCTGCTATACCTACATCGATGGCGCGGTCGGGCATGGCATCCATCATTATCTTCATAGAGCAACCCGATGGCATAGCCGGGGTAATGCCCATTATCGCCTTGTTTTGCCCTGCCAGCTCCAGCAATGTATGTCCGAACACATCCTGATACTTTGGCGGCTCCGGTATGGTGATTATCTTCTTGTTTATTTTTCCGGTTATCTTGTCAAATGTGCCGGGTGCATGCCAGAGCGTCTGGTCTTGCTCAGCAAGGTCATAGCCCTTTCCTTTTACCGTCTTTATATGCAGCAGTTTGGGGCCGGGTATGTCATTCAGGTCTTTTAGTGTTTCAGCAAGCTTCAGTACGTTATGCCCATCTATAGGGCCAAAGTAGCGCAGCCCCAGTGCTTCAAACAGGTTGCTGCTTTTAGACACTACCCCTTTCAGTCCTGCTTCCACCTTAGATGCCAGTTTCTGAAAGTCCTTTGAAGGCAGCATACCCAGTAGCTTCCACACATCGTCCCGAAAGCGGTTCCAGGTATGTGAGGTAGTTATGTCTGTAAGGTATTCCTTGAGCGCACCCACATTGGGGTCTATGCTCATGTTATTATCATTGAGTATTATCAGCACATTGGCATTGCTCACACCGGCATGGTTCAGCGCCTCAAAGGGCAGCCCCGCCGTCATAGCACCATCGCCTATCACAGCTATGTGCCGCCTGTAGTCTTCTCCTTTGTACTTGGAGGCAATAGCCATGCCAAGTGCTGCTGATATTGAGGTAGACGAATGGCCCACGCCAAATGTGTCATAAACGCTTTCGCTGCGCTTGGGGAAACCGCTGAGACCACCATACTTTCTATTGGTATGAAAAACCTTGCGTCGGCCTGTCAGTATTTTATGTCCGTATGCCTGATGGCCTACGTCCCACACCAACTGGTCGTCGGGGGTGTTGAATACATAATGTAGTGCCACCGACAATTCCACCACACCCAAACTGGCCCCAAAGTGACCGCCATGAACACTTACACAATCTATGATGAACTGCCTGAGCTCATTACAAACCTGCGGTAGCTGGCTTTTGTCAAGTTTTTTCAGATCATCGGGTGTATCTATTCCGCTAAGCAACGGTCCTGCTGCTATCTCTTCCATGCACTGATAATGAATTATAACAAACAAAAGTAAGAAAATAATAACGTCTTCATTTAAAACTGTTTATAATAGATGATAAGGTTTTGTAAAAATATCTGCTCATGCCTAAGTTCGGGTCATCCTTTAACGGTGATTCAATGGAATTATTGAATATTATGGGCAGGTTTTTTGGAGCCCGTTTTTTCATTCATATATGCAATATGTTGGTGCATTTCAATCCTATTTAAACATATTAATGGAAAAACGGAATAATAAACCGACCTTTACACGAATCAAAAAATGTAATTGTAAGTATGGGTCAGGAAACAATGGGTAAAAAAGAAAAAGAAAAGAAGAAGCAGAAAAACAAACGTGATAAAGAAGAAAAGCGCGAAGAGCGAAAGCTGAACAACAATAAGGGCAAGGGTCTTGACTCTATGATGGCCTATGTAGATGAGGATGGTAATATATCTTCTACACCACCGGATCCAAGAAAAAAACGTGAAGTAAACCTCGAAAACATTCAGATGGGTGCCGCCAAGCGTGAGCCTATTGACCCTTCGGAGTTGATAAGAACGGGCGTGGTTACATTCTTCAACGAGGCTAAAGGGTATGGTTTTATTACCGACCTCAAAAGCCAGCAGAATGTATTTGTACATGTGAATCAGCTGTCGGAAGCTGTTACAGAGAAAGACAAGGTGACGTTTGAAATAGAGATGGGACCTAAGGGTGCCAGTGCAGTATCTGTAAAGAAAGAAAAGAAATAAATCTATTATAATATTACCGGTCAATATCCGGAATCCCAAATCTACGCCTGTCTGTGATTACATTGTCACAGACAGGCTTTTTTGTCACTATTCTATCGGGAATAAAAAATGCAAAGCTGCAACCGGCTTACACCTATCACATACCGGTGCAAAACTCATCTACCTTTTCCGTACCTTTGCACACTCAAATAACAATATACAATATAGTAAATGGCCAAACTATCCGAAAAAAGGTGTTCATTCTGCGACCGTGGCGAAACGGATGTTAATATTCTATTCACCGGCATCAAAGGGAATATCTGCGACCAGTGTATAGAAAACGCGCACTCACTGCTGCTGGAGGCTACTACAGACAAAGACAAAACGGAAACCCCGCCCGCATCTAAACCTGCGGAGATAATGAAGACCAAACTATACAAACCAAGAGAAATCAAAGCTTTTCTGGATCAGTATGTTATCGGTCAGAACGACGCTAAGAAAGTGCTCTCAGTAGCCATATATAATCACTACAAGCGCCTCACGATGCCCAAAAATGATGATGTGGAAATTGAAAAATCCAACATCATGATGGTAGGCGAAACAGGTACGGGCAAAACGCTGCTCGCAAAAACCATAGCACGTCTGTTACAGGTTCCGTTTGCTATTGTAGATGCTACCGTATTTACAGAGGCCGGCTATGTGGGCGAAGATGTGGAGAGTATCCTGTCCCGCCTGCTACAGGCCAGCAACTTTGATGTGGCAGCTGCAGAGCGTGGTATAGTATATATAGACGAGCTGGATAAAGTGGGCCGCAAAAGCGATAATCCATCCATCACCCGCGATGTGAGCGGTGAAGGTGTGCAGCAGGCTTTGCTGAAGCTGCTGGAGGGCTCTGAAGTGCTGGTACCACCACAGGGTGGTCGCAAACATCCGGAGCAGAAGATGATAAAAGTAAATACACAAAACATACTGTTTATCTGCGGAGGGGCATTTGAGGGTATTGACAAGATGATAGCCCGCCGCATACAAACCAGCTCTATAGGCTACAACGCCATAAAGGCGACCAAAGACCTGGACCGTGCCAACCTGCTGCAATATGTAAATGCACAGGACCTACGCACCTTTGGGCTTATACCGGAGCTGCTGGGCCGCTTGCCGGTAGTTACTTATCTCAATCCGCTGGATGAAGCATCGCTGAAGCGGATACTCACAGAGCCTAAGAACGCTCTTGTGAAACAATATGCACGTCTGTTCGAATTTGAAGGTATCAGCCTGACGGTAGAAGACGAGGCGCTGGACTACATGGTAAAAAAAGCGGTGCAGTACAAGCTGGGTGGACGCGGATTGCGTGCTATCTGCGAAATGATACTCACAGATGCTATGTTCGACCTCCCATCTGAGCAGCATGACGGCACCTTCCACCTGACGCTGGAGTATGCCGAACACATGATAGAACACTCAAAACTGGCTCAGATAAAAAAAGCAGCTTAAAGTAGATTATTTAACACCTATTATATGCAGGAACTAATAGAACTACTCAAAAACAAGGCAGGCCTTACCGACGAACAGGCAATGAAATCGGTATTGGCAATGAAAGAATTTCTGAACGGCAAAGTGCCGCCCATGTTCAGCGGAGTTGTAAACAAGTTTTTTGCCGATAGTAAGAAAAGCGCAGACGACGATAGCTACATGCCCTAGCGAGTCGAAGGTTTAAAGTCGAAGGTCGAAAGTTTTAAAGTCGAAAGACGAGAGATTTAAGTTGAAAGTTGCAGGTTGAGGATATAAAACAGCCACAAAATGGTGGTAAAAATAAAAATCTTCATTATTTAATCATCAATACAGAATTTTACTTACCTTTGCCGTCCAAATTTAAAATACAATGCCAAAAATAAAAACACATTCACGGGCTAAGAAAACCTTCAGAGTAACCGGAACGGGCAAAATACGCAGGTATAAAGCGTTCAAAAGCCATCTGCTTACCAAAAAGTCAAAAAGCCGTAAGCGTCATTTGCGCATACACGGACTGGTGCACCCAAGCAATGCCCGTCTGGTAAAGAAAATGCTTGTAATGGCATAAGCCAAAACAAATAAGTAGTAGATTTTTTTGATAATATATTTTGTAATAAAACAAATCCCTGTTCCGTATTCTACGGATTACTAAAGGGAGCTAAAATCATAAGTTATGCCACGTTCCGTAAATGCAGTTGCATCACGCGCGAGAAGAAAGAAAATACTGAAAGGAGCTAAAGGCTTCTACGGTAAACGTAAAAACGTATATACCGTTGCCAAAAACGTACTGGAGAAAGGCCTCGGTTATAAATATGTAGGTCGCAAGCTGAAAAAGCGCGACTACCGTTCTTTGTGGATTGTGCGTATCAATGCCGCAGTACGTGAAGAAGGTATGAGCTACTCGCAGTTCATCAACAAGCTGGCTGTAAAGGGTATAGACCTCAACCGTAAGGTACTTGCTGATCTGGCTATGAATGAGCCGGAATCCTTCAAGAATCTGGTAGCTCAGGTAAAATAATTCAACTCAATACTATTCTAAATAGCCGATATCCACCAGGGTGTCGGCTATTTGTATTTGTATTACAAGACGAAGAAATACAGGCAACACAACATAGGTCGAATCACAAAACACGTGAGACCACGTCAAGCCAGGCATGTTCAAAACAAAGAGTATTTAAATGCCAAAACAGGCTGTAGACCTTAAAGAGTATCACCACAAAAAGGGTTTGCTGAGCAGGTCGCATAGCACCTGAACTATACTACAACCTGGATATTGATGATGTTTTATTTTCGCCAGAGTATGCATTTATTTGCTGCGAACGATTTTCATAAAATGTAATTGCCACAAACTAAAAAGGAGCAACCGCATGGCTACTCCTTTCTGTATATCAAACTACTTGAAAATTTTTATTGTTTTGTAAACTTACGTGTAGTTACTACATCGCCACGAGAGTTTATCAGTCTGATGAAGTAGATACCCGATGGCAAGGTTTCTACATTCAGGCTTGCACTGCTTTCGTTGGTTACGCGGTACATATTCATCTGCCGGCCTATGATGCTGTAGATGGCTATATTCTTTACATCGGGGATGGAAGAGTATACCACATTAAGCGCATTCAGAGCGGGGTTTGGGTATATGGAAATATCACCGGAAGCCTTTACTGAAGAGACACTTGTAGCATTCTTAGACACAATGAAAGTAACTATAGCGGTATCGTTTGGTACTGCTTTGTTGGTCAGCTTCACCTTCATGTAGTAAGTGCCGTGTGTAGGGGTAGCGCCCAGTGCAACCTGTAACCTGAAATCATTGCTGGTTGATGATGTTGATTCGTTCAGGGTTGCTGTTGTTGGCGACCATATTCCATTACCGGTAATGCAGTTTACATTATCACAAATACCTGTATTGGCAGACCAATCAGAAGGAAAATTTGATTGAATTGCTTTCCATTCAATTTCTACTGTATTAGAACTATTGTTTACAATATTGTTATGTACATTATCGATCAAATTCAGATTCAAATAAACAGTATCATTTTGTGCGGAAAAAGACTGTGCATTAGCTGCCTTGCCAACAAGTAATGTAGCAGCCAATGACATTAAAATAAATATTCTTTTCATAATTACACAACTTTACTTCATGCAATTTATACAATAATTTAGTCACAGCAAAATAAATGGCACTCAAGTGGCTTTTTTAAGACATTTTTTACAAATGATATTAGTTAAAATTGGGGCATATATTCAGGGTTTACATCGGTTTCCTATCAGCCATTTCTGCCTACGGTCGAGGAAAAAACAGCCTTTTATTCTCCTGCAGTTCACTACATTTGGGCAGCAATGAGAGTAACGATACTTGGCAACAACTCTGCACTTCCGGCATTCGGAAGGCATCCTACCGCTCAAACGGTTACGATGTATGGAGAAGTTGTATTGATAGACTGCGGAGAAGGAACACAGATACAAATGCAGCGGTATGGCATTAAGTGGAAGAACGTCAACCACATCTTTATCAGCCACATGCATGGCGACCATTATTTCGGGCTGCCGGGGCTTATCAACAGTATGAGCCTGCTGGGCAGAACTGCTCCCTTAAACCTATATGGACCTGCCAACCTGAAACCAATAATTGATGCTATACTACAGGCGGCTAATACAGAACTAAAATACCCGCTGGTATTTCACGCTTTACCGGCAGAGACCGAACTACTGGCAGATACGCCCACATTCACTGTCCATTCGTTTCCGGTAGTGCATGGCATAGACTGCTATGGTTTTCTGATAGAGATGAAAACCAGAGGCAGGAGAATACTTCCGGAAAAGTGCATGGAGCATGGCATACCATCTGAATACTTCGAGCAACTGAAACAGGGCAAAGACTATGTGGGGGCTGCCGGCGAAACAATAAAAAATGAATTGGTAACTGAAGACGGACCCACTCCCAAAAAATATGCCTACTGCAGCGACACATTATTTACAGAAAGTTTCCTGCACATAATACAGGGCGTGGACATGCTGTACCACGAGAGCACCTACCTGGAAGCAGATGCCGACAAGGCCGCCGCCCGCTACCATAGCACGGCCATACAGGCGGCAAAAATAGCCGTACTGGCCAATGCCAAACAATTGTTGCTGGGACATTTCTCATCGAAGTATAAAGACCTCGAAATCTTTGCCGAAGAAGCAATGAGTGTTTTCAGCGGCACTATAGTGAGTGTAGAAGGAGTAGCTTACGATATTTAAGGCAGTTATGCTTTCTGCTCAAATTGATTCATTACTACCACAAAATCATCGACCGACTGCGCGGTGATAGCATTGTACAAAGACACACGGAAGCCACCTTTGCTTCTATGACCCTGTATACCCACTATGTTGTTTTTTTCGCACAGTTCCAGAAACTTTGCTTCGTTTTCTTTTGTGTCTGCAGAGAAACATACATTCATCAGGCTACGATGAGTAGTATCTGCAATATGCGCCTTGAAAATTTTGCTGCTGTCTATGGCCTTGTATAATGTGGTTGCTTTCAGTTGGTTTTCCTGCTCTATTCTGTCAATGCCTTTTTGCCGTATCCAACGCAGCATCAGCAGCGATGTGTAGATACCCAGAACGTTGGGGGTATTCACAAGTGAGTTTTCTTTTATTTGCTCCTGATAACTTAACAGCGGCGGCATTGTTTTTTTGCTCTTCTTCAGCAGGTCTTTGCGTATTGCAGCAAAACCCACACCGGCTATTCCCAGATTTTTTTGCGCAGCAGCATAAAACATCGCATACTTTGTGTAATCCCTTTTGGCACTAAGTATATCGCTGCTCATATCGGCTATCAGCGGCACCTTTGTATCAGGTATATTATGCCATTGTGTACCTTCTATGGTATTGTTGGTAGTGATATGCAGGTAAGCAGTTTTAGCTGTTATTTTTTCGGGCCATGCCGGCAGGCTGTTGTAGCCATTTTTCTCGGATGAAGCCAGTATTTTTACCTCACCGTAATATTGTGCATATTCTGCAGCTTCTTTCGACCAATGTCCTGAATCTATATAAGCAGCGTATTCATTTGCTCCCAGAAAATTCATGGGTATCATGCAGAACTGCATTCTGCCACCACCATGCATCCACACTATTTCATAGTCATCGCCAATGTCGCATAGTTCTTTCACAAGGTTATTACTCTCTGCAAGTATTTCTGCAAACTCCTTGCCTCTATGTGGCAGTTCGAGTATGGAAATACCTGTTTTTTTATATTTCTGTATTGCCCTGCCTATTTCATAAAGCACCTCTCCCGGTAATTCTGCCGGTCCTGCATTGAAATTGATCTTCTTTTCCATGTTTTATTTATTTTCTGATTCTTCTACTGTAGTAATACCACCACTCACCGCGAATTTCATCGCCTCTCCCGGTGTCATTGTTTCTACAGGTTTTACATTCTTTCTGTCTACTATTATAACCCAGCCTGATATGGCGTAAGAATGTGGCATATATACTGCTACCTTATCATTCATTCCCATGCTACTCATATCGTCCCGGGTCAAAAAACCTATTCGCCATATCTGCGGCCCCTCATTCACACATACCCACACGGGCTTATTGAATCGCTTTTTGTCACCTACAAAAGAATTAATGACATCTCTGATAGAGGAATAGATATACTTGATGCCCGGTGTATGGGCCATCACGTAAGAAAACGAGTCGAACAGCCACTTGCCTACAAAAAACCTTGTGCCCAGGTACCCGATTACTGTAACCACAGCAATGATAATGAGAAACCCTATACCCCGTGGCATGGATGGCACCAGACTATCTATGCTGGTAAAAATGTAATAAAGCAGATATCCTGTAAGTGCTATGGGACTGAGTAAAATGAGTCCCTGCAAAAAAGAACGTAGTAGTGTAGAAGCAACCCGCCGCATGGTACAAAGGTAAGTAAAACAAGTAGTGAAAAAAGATAAACTATTTACATATTTCCCACATTAAAAAAGTGCATAAGCTATTCGATTATAGCTCTTTGGGACTCCACTTATCCAGTTGCTTCACGCATGCAGCCATGTCTCTTGGCAGGGGAGCCTCAGCAATTACAGGCGTGCCGTCTTCTTTGTGAAACTCAAGGCGATAGGCGTGCAATGCCAGCCTGCTGAGCAATGGTTTTTCTTCTTCGTCTTTTTCAGACATACGGTATTTGCGCTTGATGCCTGACAGCATAAAAGGCTTGCCATCTCCATACAGCTCATCGCACACCAGTGGGTGGCCTATAGACTTCATGTGCACCCGTATCTGGTGGGTGCGGCCGGTATGTATCTGAAACTGCATGAGCGCATATTGCGGCCACTGCGCCGACACCTTGTAGTCTGTAACAGCAAGCTTTCCTTTTTTGGCTACAATCATTTTGCCATTGGCAGCGGGGTGCTCTGCTATATAGCCTTCTATCCTTCCTTCGGGCGGGTCTACGTGGCCTATTACCAGCCCGGCATAAAACTTGTTTACCTCGCGCTCCTGAAACAGGATAGAAAGATAGCGGTGAGCGTGCTCGTTTTTAGCAAAACAAATAACGCCGCTTGTCTCCCGGTCCAGGCGGTGTACCACCCATATTTTCTGACCCGCTTTTCGCTCCATGGTTTTGTTGAGGCTGGGCAGCAGCGCGTTGAACCTGTCTGGCACTACCAGTAGTCCTGCAGGTTTGTTTACTATCAGCATCTCATCGTCTTCGTATAATGTATCTATGTTCATTTGCTCAGTTCTTTAGTATATGCATCCAGGCATTCGTTTTCTTTCTGCCGCATCACGGCTTTGTCGGCTTCTTTTTTGTCTTTAAATCCGCACAGGTGCAGTGCCCCGTGAAAAATCACCCGGTGCAGTTCATCGTTCTGCGTAGTGTGGTATTTAGCTGCGTTATCCTTCACCCGCTCTATACTTATATACAGCTCGCCTATAAGGGTGTTGTGCTCACTGAGGTCAAAGGTAATAATGTCTGTAAAGGTATCGTGCTCCAGATACTGCCGGTTCATCTGTAGCAGATAAGTATCGTCGCAGAAGATATAGGTCAGATCGGCCTTTTTTCTGTCAGGCATATGAGCTGCAACGAGGTTATCGAGAAAGGCCGACAATCTGCGTTTGTTCTTCAATCCCGCTTTTACTTCCTGTTCATAAAATCTGGCAGGCATATATCACACTCTATTTTTTTGCAAAGGTCGGATTAAATATCGGGCATTTTATACCAAATGGAAAGATACAACTCTGGCACTCACCTATCGGGAAAGAGATAGTCAATGCATTTGCTCCTTTCTGCAGGAAGCATGCCCAAGCTATTACTTCACAAAATGAAAATATACAAAATTACTATGTAATTCAATATTTAATATTTATATTGCAGTAACTCATATCACCATTATGAAAAAAATATACTCCTTTTTATTAACGCTGCTGCCATTCTATGCCCATGCGCAGTCTGGTATTATCACTACTATTTTAGACACCTGTTGCACCTTTGCAGATAGTTCGGGTCTACATACAACCTACGATCCTGAAATTTGCGTCGATGCGTCAGAGAACATTTACACAGCCCATTACATATACAATGTAATCAGGAAGACATCACCATCAGGCATTATTACTACTATAGCAGGTACAGGCAGTGCAGGATATAGCGGCGATGGCGGTCCCGCTACTGCTGCAAAATTTTATATTTCTGTTCCAGACAGTTTCACAAGAGGAGCTCTTGCCATAGACAGATGGGGTAATTTATATTTAACTGACAAAGGCAATCACCGGGTGCGAAAAATAGATACTAATGGAATAGTAACGACCATATCAGGGACTGGTGTGGCAGGCAATACAGGAGATGGCGGAGCTGCTACCGCAGCTCAGGTTTCGGGGCTTTCAGCAATTTGTGTAGACCGGATGGGGAATGTCTATTTTTATCAACGTAACAGCAACACTATACGAAAAATAGATACAGCTGGAATTGTCAGTACAATTGCGGGTAATGGAAGTTCTGGGACAATGTATTTCGGCTATTCACCAGCCATTCCTGCAACGTCAGGAACTTTAGATCGGGTATACAAACTAGCTACCGATGGAGATGGCAATCTCTACACATTAGGAGATGTGTATGTCTTAAAGATTACACCTGCTGGTCTTGGTAGAATTATTGCTATAAATGGAAATGGTGAGTACGTTCCACCTATAACCGGAAATGGCGGTCCTGCTACGGCTGCGTCAAATGGGTACATAAATGGTATTGGCGTAAGCGGTGAAGGCAATGTTTATCTTACTTGTGTTAGTGACTATGGATATGTAATCCGTAAAATAGACAGATCTGAAATAATTACGTCGATAGCAGGACAATCAGATACAATCGGATATGGTGGGGACGGTATACCACCTGAAGAAGCTACACTAAATATTACAGCGTCCATTTCGGTGAATGAAGCAGGTACTATCTTTTTTACAGATGAAGGAGCATTAACTGAATTTCGAATAAAAAAGATCACGTTCCCTACGGAAATAACCACAGACAGTTTTTCTACTTACCTGCACAGCCGCTGTTCAGGGGTAGATTTCCTGACTGTTACAAATGCCTACTCTCCATCACACAGCATAGTTACACAGTTTGGTGATGGCACTAGCGATACGGCTACCACACTGAGTGGTTATGGTGGTGGTTATATGTCTACCACACACAACTATGCATCGGCAGGCACTTATACTATAAGGCAAATGCTTTATGATGGCTCTACTCCTATAGATTCAGTAACACAATCCTATACTCACAGATTTTGTAACAGCATGACGCTACGGTATTATGTAGATACTAATGGCAATTGTATTCACGATAGTGCTGAGCGGTACAATCTATACGGTGTGCGGGTTAGGGTAGATTCCAATGGTATAGCAGTAGATACTATTAGCGGTGCTGCCGGTATACACTACAATGCTTATGGTAGTGCGGGAGATGTGTATACTTACACACCCATAAGTATATCAGGTGGGCTTTACGCTTCTTGCCCTGCTGCTGGCATCA
Organism: Taibaiella sp.; assembly: GCA_021740995.1. Taxonomy (GTDB): domain Bacteria; phylum Bacteroidota; class Bacteroidia; order Chitinophagales; family Chitinophagaceae; genus Nemorincola. Next base: position 82,619 of record JAIOYR010000004.1, on the reverse strand, counting down.
TTACCGATACACTTTCTTCTGTTATTGATTATTCTTCTGAAAATAATATTGGACTTTCCTGTGATACTTTGTCTGGTTTTGACTTTTCATTGAGATCTTTTGTCATTGCGAGACCTATGGTATACGAAATGTATTTAACTGCAAATAATTACAGATGCCTGCCAACCGATGCTGTAATAAAACTAGTATTACCTGGCTACTACAGTGAGCCGGATTGGTTTATACCAACACCCACTTCTATTGTTGGCAACGTAGTAACATGGAATGTCAGCAACTTATCATTGACCGGAACAGGGCCAGCGTATTTCTACTTGCGAATGACACATACTACAGGTACATTTTTTATGCCCGGAGATACTGTTAATTCAGTAATAACAATCACACCTAATGAAGGGGATTTAGATACCCTGAACAATGTAGTAGTCAGCAACGACATAGTACGAGCCGCATGGGACCCCAATGACATAGCCGTTACGCCGGAGGGCAATGTGCTGAACGGCACTACACTGCAGTATACCATACGGTTTGAGAATACGGGCAACGATACGGCACACAATATACATGTGCTGGATACCCTCTCTGACGATCTGGACCCATCGACCATAGAAATAATAGCGGCATCTGCGGCTATGGATGTGCACCGCTATACCGCAGGCGGGCATACCGTGATAAAATTTGACTTCCCCAACATTATGCTGCCCGACAGTTCGCATCACGGCTTGTGCCATGGCATGCTGGTATACAAGATAAAAACAAGAACCGGTCTGCCACACGGGCGCACTATACCCAATGGTGCGGGTATCTACTTTGATACCAACCCTGTAGTGCTTACCAATACCGTTACCAATACTATTCTGATACCTTCTATCTCCATAGCTACAGCCGGCAGCGGTGTTATATGCAGCGGCGATACGGCAGTGTTTACAGCCACATCTGCCAGCATACGCAAGCCACGCTACATGTGGATAAAGAACGGAGTGGTGCTGGGGATAGATACTTCTGTAGTTGCATTTACCGGGCTGAGCATGGGCGATGTAATCAGTTGCCGGCTCTACAGCCCCGGTGGCGATTCGCTCATAGCCACATCGGCCACTATAGTGATGACGGTGAATACAGTTCCTGCAGCAGGGGTCATTACAGGACCGTTTACGGTTTGTGCTGCAGCAACTATTATACTGTCGCACACTACAGCCGGCGGCACCTGGACCAGCAGCAGCCCTGCCAATGCTACGGTAGTAGCGGGTTTTGTGGCGGGTGTAGCAGCAGGCACCACAGTTATATCATACACCATGAACAATATGTGCGGCACTACTACTGTTACAAAAAGCATCACCGTCAATCCCCTGCCGGTGCCCGGTACAGTGTCGGGCGATGTGCATGTGTGTGTAGCCAGCACTATCACACACTCCACTACCGGCACGGGCGGCTACTGGCATGCCAGCAACCCCAATGCCACAGTATCTTCTGGTGGAGTAGTTACAGGCGTGAATGCCGGTGCAGTTTTCATTTCCTATACTGCGCTCAACTCCTGCGGCACCGCATCATCAACAGCACCGGTAATAGTTGATCCGCTACCGGTAGCAGGCACGCTCGGTGGTGCCACATCAGTATGCGTAGCAGCAACCGCCACACTCACGGCCACAGCATCGGGTGGCAGCTGGAGCAATGATGGCACTACCGCCACTGTAGCAGGTGGCATAGTGAGCGGCATAGCAGCAGGCACTACTACTATATCTTATGCAGTTACCAACGGCTGCGGCACTGCTACCACTATTCGCACTATGACTGTAAACCCGCTGCCGGTAGCCGGCACCATAAGCGGAGCAGACAGTGTGTGCACTGCAGCTACCACTACATTAAGCCCATCCCTTACGGGTGGAACATGGAGCGTGGCCGGCAGTGCAGCTACAGTATCAGGTGGCATGGTCAGCGGCATTGCAGCGGGCACGGCTATGGTGTCTTACTCTATAAGCAATGTATGTGGTACGGCTACAGCCACACATATTATCGTAGTAAACCCATTGCCCGATGCAGGAACTATCAGTGGAGCTGATTCGGTTTGTGTATCCTCGTCTATACCACTGGTGGCGAGTATGCCGGGTGGTGTGTGGAGCAGCAGCAGCAGCGATGCTACTGTGCTGGCGGGCAGTGTAACGGGCGTAGCGGCAGGGATTGCCACTATCTCGTGGTCGGTTACCAACAGTTGCGGTACGGATATAGCCACCCATGCGGTTATAGTGAATCCGTTGCCCGTGGCCGGCAGCTTGTCAGGCGATACTGTTATTTGCCCCGGAGCCTCTGCCGCACTTACCACAACAGAAAGCGGCGGCATATGGAGTGCCACAGGCACTGCAGCATCTGTGTCGGCAGGAGTGGTTAGTGGCATTAGCCCCGGCACAGCAGTAATATCCTATGCCGTTACCAATGTATGTGGTACTGCCACGGCTACACATAGTATGCTCATACACGCCCTGCCTGATGCGGGTGCTATAACCGGCGCTGCTACGGTATGCATAGGCGATACTATAGTGCTGAGTGCAGGCATGGCTGGTGGTAGCTGGGCGGGCAGCAACAGCAATGTGTGGCTGAATAACGGCACTGTAGCGGGCATAACAGCAGGCAGCGTTATAATCTCTTATACCGTTGCCAATATCTGCGGCAGCAGCACTGCTACCACAAGCATAATAGTAGAGCCATGCCCGGTATCAGTGAACGGAATTACCACGACAGCAGGGCCAAGGATAAACCCCAACCCTGCTACGGGTGCAGTAGTGATTTATGCTGACCCTGGCAAGTATCAGCGCTATGAGCTCACAGACAATACAGGCAGAAAACTGCAATACGGCACTATAACCAATGCGGCAACGCCGATAGATATATCACTGCTTGCACCGGGCATGTATTATATCAAAACAGATGGTGCAGCAGGTGTGTATGTGCAAAAAATTATAAAGCAGTAGCGCAGGCGGTAGTATCAAAAACATAATTGACAAAAACTAAAACGGACAGGCACTTTGCAAGAAAGCCTGTCCGTTCTTTTTGACTACACGTCATAGTTCTTAAGTCGCCACTACATTATCAGGTATTCATCAATGCTTTCAGGGGAAACTATGAAGGTCTCTACCCCCTTATAGTTCTCCAAAAATGTCTGGGAAAAACGAACCTTTGCATTTTTTCCCCATTTAATCTCAAATGCTTTCAGTTGCCCCTCGTTATCTTCTACTAGGTCTATTTCCTGCTGCTGAGTAGTGCGCCAGAAGTATAAACGGGCATCAATATCGTTATAGCTTAGCAGTTTCATTCGTTCTGCAATCACGTAGTTTTCCCACAACGCTCCAATATCAGTTCTGGTGTTAGCAGGACTGAAATTGCCCAGAATTGCATTGCGTATACCGCAGTCATAAAAATATATTTTTTTGCCTTTCTTTATTTCATTTCGCACATTTCTGTTTAGTGCCGGCAAGCGAAAGACTACGTATGCTTTTTCTAACAGGTCTATGTATTTTTCAACTGTTTCTTTATCGGCTCCTACTGTTTGTGCCAGCTCATTGTAACTGACCTCGCTACCTAGCTGGAGTGCCAATGCTTTGAGTATTTTTTCCAGCAGCACCGGCTTGTTTATTTGGTCCAGTATCAGCAGGTCTTTGTACAGATAGCTGTTTGCCAGCAGCTTTAGCAGCTTCTTCTCTTCTTCCTGCTTCATTACTATTTCCGGATAATAACCAAATACCAACCTGTGCGCTATCAGGCTCTTTTCCTTAATAAGCCCGTGATGCTGAACCATCTCAGAAAAACTAAGTGGATACAACATAAATTCATACTTGCGTCCCGTAAGCGGCTCATTTACCTTGCCCGACAACTCAAAAGCAGAAGACCCGCTGGCAATAACCTGCACCTGCTTAAACTGGTCAGTAATCAATTTAAGTGTGAGCCCTATGTTTTGTATACGTTGCGCCTCCTCAATAAATACTATTTTATAATTCCCCAATATTGCCCGCAACTTAGTAGCCGATGTATTGGTAAGATTTTCACGTACCTCGGCATCATCTCCGTTGAGGTATAACGTGGGTATGCCCTGAACCGCTACAAGGGTTTCGAGTAAGGTAGATTTGCCGGCCTGCCGTGGTCCATACAATAGTATTGCTTTTCCCTTAAACAGCGCCTTTTGCAATAGATCCTGCAACGCTCTATGTATCATTATATTCGGTTTGAACCGCTAAATTACATAATAATATTCGATTACAACCGAAGAAAACTATAATAATATTCGATTATAATCGAAGAATACCATAACAATATTCGATTCTAACCGAAGAAAACCATAATTATTTTCGGTTTTATACGAAGAAAACAATAATAATCTTCGATTACAATCGAAAATGATCATAGTAATGTTAGGATATTGCATCAAGGACATAAAGTACCGAAGTGCAGCGCAACTACAATTGATGCGCATAGAAAAAGCTGCATTTGGAAATATAGACTCAGCGACACTTAAAATAAAACAACATCTATAACGCACACTAAATCTGTGGTAATGGCAATGTGGGTTGTTTTCACAAAAAATTACAAGCCGCCATTATTTTACTAACGTATTATGCTGTAAAATTGTATAAAGAATAAAACACATGACAGAGGCTGCAGCAGAAACACCCATACCGAACGAAGCATATACTCCGGGAACCACTCAGATAGACGCAACTGAAGCCATAAACAAGCTGGTAGCGCAGGTAGAACAGGTTATACGAGGTAAGCGGGGGCAGATAGAAATGGTGGTTACCTGCCTGCTGGCGGGTGGACATATTCTTATGGAAGACAATCCCGGCACCGGAAAAACAGTACTGGCACGCACACTGGCACAGTGCATCAGTGGTGGTGCCGGCGAGGAGCATGTATTGTTCAAGCGTATACAGTTTACCCCCGATCTGCTGCCAATGGATCTGATAGGCTCACATATATTCGACGACAGAACCAAGGAGTTTGTGTTCAAAAAAGGACCGCTTTTCTGCAATGTGCTGCTGGCAGACGAAATAAACCGTGCATCGCCCAAGGTGCAGAGCGCATTGCTGGAGGCTATGGCAGAGCATCAGGTAACCGCCGGAGATGCAACACTCATGCTGGAGCAGATGTTCTTCACAATAGCCACACAGAACCCTATAGAGATGGAGGGTACCTACCCGCTACCGGCAGCACAGCTCGACAGGTTCTTTATGAAAATCAACTTCGGCTATGTAGACGAGGAAACAGAGCTGAATATATACCGCCAATACCTGAACATAGCCCGCAATCTTACAGACCTGCAGCAGGTACTCACCATGCAAGACATACTGAACCTGCAGGCACAGGCAGGCAATGTGCATGTGCACGAGGAGATAATAAAAGCCGTAAGCAACATAGTGCGACAAACAAGGGCGCATCAGGACATATCTCTGGGTGCATCTACCCGTAGCGGCATTGCCTTTCTCAAATGCCTGAGAGCTTATGCACTGGTGAAGGGCAGAACCTTTGTAATAGAGGACGATGTGCGTGACATAGCACGTGCAGTGCTGGAGCACCGCCTTGTATACAGAAACAAAGAAGGAAAACAAAAAGCACTGGAAGGAATAATAATAAAAGAAAGTGAACGCCTGGCAAAACTGAAACTGCACAGCTAACGTTGATTGTATGGTTTAGTGCATTTGCAATCTCCCCCGAAAGAGCAAAAATCTCATAGCGACGAACTTCGGCTAATTTATTGTGGACTAGAATGACAAAGTATTTTTCTGTAGCATGGTGTCGGGTGCATAAGCAGGCTAAATTGCTTGCAGGTGTTTTGTGCCTGCTGATTGCCGTGCCGGCATACGGGCAAAGTGGCGGTGTGCGGCGCGAGCTGCCACCGGAGCTGATGCCAAAGCACCCTGCCGGAAAAGAAAGCCAGCGGGCAAACATAGATGCAAAGCGCGCTATAGAAAACATGTATAGCGATGACGCGTTGCCCCGCTCACGTGAGTTCAAACGCACAGACAGCACTTACTACGTAGGGTGGATGTTTGAAGGGATATACAAGTACACACATGCTGCCGATTATATAGGTTTCAAAAACGCTGCTGCTGCGCTCGAGAAATCACTGGCACTGCTGGAGCGGGACTATAAACGAAACCTCTCTGTACGGTCAGACAACATATTGGTACTGCTGCCGGCATACAATTTCCAGATAGATTTTACCATCATAGCCGCTGCGCTGGTGCATGTATATGGCAACACAGACGAGCCCGAAAAAATAGTGCCGCTATTACGAAGAGCTATAAAGTACAATATGCAGCGGGAGTACTACCTGGACCCTTACAACATGCTGGCATGGACGGTGCACAGAAACCGCTTTTATACCAGTGAAAAATACTGGTTTCTGAAAAACACTATTGATGAAAACGAGCAACTGGCAAACCGCTATCTGGATAGCGGAATGCGCGCCATAGAGAAAAACAAGTACCTCAACACTACGCTGTTTCCTCCCGGATACATAGATGCTGAGAAGAACGGAGTGTATCACTACAAAAACATTTTGCACGCCTACAACTTCCGTATAGACTCCGCAGAACATTACTTTGAGCTAATGCGGAAAAACGGCAGGCTGCCGCACAACAACTATGCCAACTTCAAGAGCATAATCGGCGACTTCCGCACCGCACAGGCTGAATACAAAATAGCCTCTGAGCAGGATGCAGGTGATAAGCGGCTGCAGGAGTGGGCATACTTCACTACCATACTGGAGATATACAAAGCCAATCCGAAGACAGCCATATCCCTGTCGCGCAATATGATAAAGGCAGGCGGCTCCACGCCTGGTTACGGCTGGTACAATATAGCGCTGGCACGCAGCCTCACCTACGATGGTCAGGTGGCACAGGCAGAGCGATATGGCGGCAGAGCGGCAGACTTTAAAGAGCTGCATATAGGCACAACTCTTGGGCAGAGCCATTACGACTTCAGCCTGCAGCTGGTGAAGCTGGTGAACAAGGAGCAGTCATGGCAGATGGACAGGTTTGAGAACAGCAACTGGTGGTACAACCCGAAGGTGCTGTGGAGTATGGCCTGTAAGCTCACAGACAAGTATCTGCAACAGTTTCTTATCATCAATCAGTTTTCGCAGAACCCTGAGCGGGAACGGGTGATATACAAACTCTTCTCGACAGAGAATGTAGTCTCGTGGGATGAGATATGGTATCTGGTGCGCGACTTCAGCACCAGGTATTTCCTTTCCCGTTTTCGCAAAGAGGCAGAGACCGACAAGCGGCAATATATTCGCAAATACTTTGAGTTTTTTACCGCCAGGCTGCTGGTGGAACAGGGCAAACACAAGGAAGCAAAACCCATTCTGGACAAGTTGCTGCGCGACCCTAACACCGACGCAGACTTTGAGAAGCTTTTTACTGCTCGCATTTATCAGGCACAGGCTGAGTGCGCTCATACACTGAAAAACGACAGAATGCGCGATGAGTGGCTATACAAAATGTATGTGCTGTATCCGCAGTTGTTACCATTCACCGGCATGAAGCCAAACATGATACTGCACGTAAGCGGCGATGTAGACAAAGGGGTAGAAGAGCGGCTGCGCAAGTGTAATATAAACTGGGTAAATGGCACCGGCACTCATGCCCCCGAAGCCTATGTGATATTCACCGGCACCGGTAAGAAAAAAGGAATCACCTACTATGTGCTGGACCGCACCGGCAACTACATAGTAGAGAAGCAGTCTTTTGCCTGGCAGAAGGCAGACGAAACCGGCAAAGAACTTGCTTACAGGTTGTTCAATATAGGTGGCAAAGAAGCAGAGGATGCGGAAGAAACCGAGAAAAAGAAATAAATCAGCATTCTGTCAAGCTCACTTACCCCAAATCAATTTCCGTATTATCACCTATGTTCAGGCTCTGACTGAGGCCGCGCACATAAGCATCGTTGCCTATTATTGATGAATTGAGTACTACCTGCTGCAGCTCGGCATAAGAACCAATAATGGAATCGCGCACGATAGATGATTCAATCTTGGTGTGCTCGCCTATGCTTACATTAGGCCCGATGATACTGTGCCTGATGATGCAACCCTCAGCTATGTTAACCGGATGAATGATAACGGTAGTGTCATAATCATGGTCGCAGGCAGTAGGAGGCTGGTCGTCCATCTGTTTAAGCAATATAGCATTGGTAGATAACAAGGTTTCTTTCTTACCACAATCAAACCAGTTATTTACCCGGAATGCGTGTATGCTAATACCACTTTCTATCATCAGTTGCAGCGCATTGGTGAGGTGATATTCACCATTATCGTCTGCAGGGCCTGCAAGGTTTTTTTCAAGCGCTGCATACATCGCAGCAGCTTCTTTGATATAGTAGATACCCACCATCGCCATATTGGACTTTGGAATCAGCGGCTTCTCTACCATCCTCGTTACTATGTCTTTATCATTAAGCTCTGCCACCCCAAAACTACGAGGATCATCTACCTTGCGTACGCCTATCTGAGATGCCGCGCTGGATATTATCTCCTTCACATTGTAGTCGCATACGGTATCGCCGAGCACTATCATTACTTCATCGTCCTGCACAGCATCGCGGGTGAGCCATATAGCATGCCCGGTACCACGCCTATCGCTCTGAGTTACAAAAGTACAAGAGAGCTGCGGGTAGGTCTTATCTATGTAGCGTTGAATCTTCTCGCCCAGATAACCTATCACAAAAACATATTCTGTAACACCGGCCTCAATGAGCTGGTCTACTATGACCCCGAGAATAGTTTTACCAGCTATGGGTATCAGGGCCTTGGGTTGTGTGTATGTAAGTGGCCGCAACTTGGTACCTGCTCCGGCAACGGGGATTATCGCTTTCACATCATGAAATTGAGTAGTAAATGTACAATTTTTATTGAGGTGAAGTATATTTTGGCATTCACCATTATCTTCACTTTGCATATGGTAACAATTAAGACATTCAAAGAAATTGCGCTATCGTTCCCCGAAGCCTCAGAAGAGCCACATTTCGAAAAACCATCCTACCGGGTCAATAAGAAGATATTTGCTACACTATCAGAAAAAGACAAACGGGCTTGTTTGAAATTCTCAGAGATAGACCAGTCTTCCTTTTGCTCTTTCGACCCCACTGTCATTTACCCCGTCCCCAATAAATGGGGCAAGCAGGGCTGGACTTTTATAATGCTCAGCAAAGTAAAAAGAGAGATGCTGGAAGATGCACTCACTACCGCTTACTGCACTGTGGCCCCTGCCCGTTTATCAAAACCAATAAGTGAGCAGAGGGATAGTGCTTTATACTACTCCTGAAAAATGCACAATTTGATGTTGGAAATTATTTTTCAAACGGCCGGCGTGAAACAAGAGTCAAGCAATTTGAGAACGGCAGTTAGTTTGTTCAATCGATTATAGAATGATTTCTCCTGCTCCCCTTGTCGCCTTATCTTGCAGAAACAACTCATAGGCCTGTCGCCATCCACGCCATTCCTCATCGGTTCCCAGTGAGAAGTTGTGAAATATGGTGATGAGCGTGCTGCCTGTTTGTTCCAGTAGTTTTGTCATTGCTTCCAGCCGCTCAAATGCCTCGTGTGTAGATAGATTCATTTCATAATGAGCCGTTGTGTCCATAAAGCAAAACGGGTATATGCGCAGTGTGGTTGTTTTTTCATGCTCTATATCGTACCATAAAAAAGAACTGCCGGTACCCGCTCTGAACCCCAGATGAGTGCCATAGCCCATAGAATAGTCTTCGGTAATCTTGTTGCGCAGCAATTGCTGGTAGGTATAGGGCATTATTGCCCTTATGTAATGTTGCCTCGACTGTGTAATAACACGGCCGGCTATTTTTTCAAGCGTTGCTTTCTCCTGCTGCATGGTGTTGCCATTGTCTGAGTAGTAGGAAGGGTGAATACCAGTGCTGCCTTCTTTGACCAGGTTTTTTATCACCCTTACCATTGCGGGGTGTTGCGGGTGTATATTTTTATCGAACTGGGTGGTGCGGGCGGCAGACAAAACAAAATACAATGGCACATAACCGTAAGCCTTGTGCTGTTGCCGCATCCACCTGAAAGAATCGTAGGGGTCTTTCTGCTTTTTCTGCAGCACCTGAGTGCGCTGGTTTATCTGTTTCATGTCTGCCCGCATTAGTGCGCGCAGATAGGCTCCTGCTATCCTTCCCACCCCCTTGTGCAGGTGCGAGTAGGCCATATCTATATCGTAAGTCGGGCGAAACGAAAATTGTGGTAAAGCAATCTTTATATTGAAATGCTGCTCCAGCGACGCCTTGAATTCCATTACCCACTCATCTATCAGCGGGCGTTGCAGCCAGCCGTTTTTTTGTAGTATGCTGCTAGCGGCAGGGTACCTGCCATGTTTGTCGGGTGTGTAGTGATAGTATTCTTCGTAGCGCGAAAGCAGAAAAAAAATTGCCGAGAAAATATCAAATGGAATCGTATAGTTTTTATCGGCGGAGGTATAAAAAACCGGCAGTCCATTCCATGTGCCTTTTGGTGGTGCTGCTACTTGTATGCCTTGCTCCGTCAACAGCCCCCACGAGGGTATTGAGTAGCTATCGGTCAGTTGCTGACCAAAAGCAATAACCATTGATGACGTTGGTATTTCACGTTTTTCACGTACTACTTTATAGTCCAGTCGCAACCGCTCCTTTAGCAGCCAGTCCAGTACATAAGTAAGACGGGCGCTTTTATTGGGGGTGTATACAACTATAGTTTCCATATGGGCTGCTATTTCTTATTTCGTTCCTTCCACATTTTGTTGAATGGTTTTTCGGCAAAGTGCAGTTGCGTGCGGTGCCGCACCCAGCTGTCTTTAAACATGCCGTTCACTATCTTGTTCTTTATTCCCGCTCCTGCGGCATTCATCAGGTTTCGGCTCAGCATAGCGCGCTCCCACATAGCCCATACAGCATGTTCTTTAAATCCATTCAGATTATCCTCTACCGCTATTTTCCTGTTCTCCAGCAGCATCTCGTGAATGTTTATTTTCACCGGGCACACCTCTGTGCAGTTGCCACACAGGCTCGATGCATAGCTGAGGTGTTTGTATTCATTCATCCCTTCCAGGTGGGGGGTAATCACAGCGCCTATAGGGCCGCTATAGGTAGCACCATATGCATGACCTCCTATGTTTTTATACACAGGGCAGGCATTGAGGCAAGAGCCGCAGCGAATGCAATACATGCTTTCACGGACCTCTTTGCGCATCAGGTTAGTACGTCCGTTGTCCAGCAGTATCACATACATTTCTTCGGGTCCATCGGTCTCGTTGGCCTTTCGTGGCCCTGAGAATATAGTGTTGTAAACCGTTAGCTGCTGTCCGGTACCGTAAGTTCCCAGCAGCGGCCAGAACAGTGGCAAGTCGTTCACCGAAGGCAGTAGTTTTTCTATACCCACTATGGCTATGTGTGTTTTGGGCAGGGTGGTAGAAAGCCTGCCATTGCCTTCGTTTTCGGTTACACATACTGCACCAATATCTGCCAGAAGAAAATTACCCCCGGTAACTCCTATTTCAGCCGTGGCATACTTACGCCGCAGGTTGCGACGGGCTATCATTGTTATTTCAGATGGGCTCAGGTTTGGCTCTGTACCCAGTTTATCATGAAATAGTTTTGCCACATCCTCCTTGCTTTTGTGCATGGCGGGTGTTACTATATGGTAGGGTGGCTCTCCGTCCAGCTGTTGTATATATTCTCCCAGGTCTGTCTCTACCGATTCTATGCCATGGTCCGAAAGAAAAGCATTCAGGTGTATCTCTTCCGTCACCATCGACTTTGCTTTCACCACCTGCTTGGTGTTTTTCTCGAGGCATATCTGTAATATAGCCTGTTGTGCCTCTTCTGCATTTTCGGCCCATATCAGCTTGCCGCCATTGGCAGTAAAGTTTTTCTCAAACTGCTCCAGATAGGTATCCAGATTTTCTATTGTCTTCCACTTTATGTTTTTTGCCTTCTGCCTGGCCAGTTCCAGATTGCTGTATTGTTTTTTGCCTTTTACTACGCTGTCATTGTACTTCTGAATATTAAACGCCACCTTACGCTTATGCTCAAGGTCATTCGTTTTCACTTCACTCTTAGCAAGAAATATATTATGTTGATTGGCCATTGCCGGAATTATTACCTCGCGAAGGTACACACCCTTCGGCTAAAACTGCTCTGTAGCAGCACATTACAAACCTACACAAAAAAATGAAATGCGTAGTATTAACTCTGGGGGAAATTTGTTGAAGGGAAATGTGGGGGTTATTGGGCAATAAGAGCCATTCAAAAAAAAACCAAATCCCAAAGAGCATCATCATTTTGCTTCTTTGGGATTTGGAATTTCCTCTTTTTGAAATTTGCATTTAGTAGGTTATCACCTGCTCTTCCAGTACCGGCATCTCCCGGAACTCATATTGCTGGTTGCGTAGCTGTGGCTCAAAGCCTGCTGCTCTTATGCTCTCCTGTATGCTGGCAGCGGTGAACCTGTGCGGGGCACCGGCAGCACTCACCACATTTTCCTCAATCATTATAGAACCAAAGTCGTTGGCGCCGCTGTGCAGGCATATCTGAGCTATCTCTTTGCCTACTGTCAGCCATGATGCCTGTATGTTCTTCACATTGGGCAGCATTATGCGGCTCAGGGCTATCATGCGTATGTATTCCTCGGGCGTAGTGAGGTTTCGGGTGCCACGTATGCGCTGCAGTAGTGTATCCACATCCTGAAAAGTCCAGGGTATAAATGCCAGAAAGCCCTTGGCGCTCTCCGGTTTTTTGGCCTGCACTTCGCGTAGCTTAACCAGATGCTCAAAACGCTCATAAAGCGTCTCCACATGCCCAAACATCATGGTAGCACTGGTGGTTAGGTCCAGCTTGTGGGCTTCGTGCATCACATCCAGCCACTCTTGTGCGCCACACTTACCGTTAGATACCAGTCTGCGCACACGGTCATTCAGTATTTCGGCACCTGCACCGGGCAGGCTGTCCAGCCCGGCCTCCTTTAGCGCCAGCAGCACTGCGTGATGTGTGCTTTTTTCCAGCTTGGTTATATGGGCCACTTCCGGTGGTCCCAGTGCGTGTAACTTCAGGTTTGGGTAGAGACCCTTAAGTTGTTTGAATAAGTCTACGTAATACGCCAGACCCAGATCAGGATGATGCCCGCCCTGCAATAGCAGCTGCTCCCCGCCATAGCGGAAAGTCTCGTCTATCTTCTGTTTGTAGGTATCTATATCTGTTATATAGGCCTCGGCATGACCGGGAATGCGGTAAAAATTGCAGAATTTACAATTGGCTACACATACATTGGTAGTATTTACATTGCGGTCTATTATCCAGGTCACCTTGCCATGCGGCACCTGTATCTTGCGCAGCTCATTGGCTATATAGGTAAGATCGGCAAGGGGCGCATGCTCAAATAAAAATACACCCTCCTCTGCACTCAGAAACTCGAAGCGCATAGCGCGCTCATACAAACTTTGCAACTCCACCATCAGTATCAGATTTGAGATTGTAAAATTAGCGAAATAAACAGCAGGAAAGGAAAAAGGCAGGTAGGAAATGGTTATGTGGCTATGTGGCAAATTGATAATCAATCCCACTTCTTCTTAAAATCCCCTCGGCTGAAGAACTTCTCTATAAGGCAGTAGAGCACTATAAAGAAGTAGCGGCTGCCCATTTCTTTTATTTTGAGGTTAGATGTGCCATGTTTGCGGTTGCGCCACGAGTTGGGCACCACTGCAAATGAGTAGCCACGCACCACCGCTTTCAGGGGGAGCTCTACTGTAAGGTTAAAATGGGGCGACATATAGGGCTTCAGCCCCTCCATAGCCCTCCGGCTATATAGCTTGAAGGCATTGGTGGTATCGCGGTAGCGCATCCTGAATACGATGCTTATCATACGGTTTACAAAGCGGTTCAGGTACAGTTTGTTCTTAGGGTAGTCTATTACTTCCCCACCCTTGCCCCAGCGGTCACCAAATACACAATCCACCTTCTGCTCTATCATGGTGTTATAAAACTTCACCAGATCTTTGGGGTCGTCAGATAGATCTGCCATAACAATGGCTACACAATCGCCACTGAAATTTTCGAGCCCTCTGCGTATCGCAAACCCAAAGCCATTGTGTGGTGGCGGATTGAAGATAGTGCGCAGGCTAGGCATTTTTTTCTGCAGTTCTGTTATTACCTCTATCGTATTATCTTTTGAGTTGTCATTTATCACCAGCAGCTCATGGTCTATATTTTGCGCACGCAGCTCATCATGAAACGCATTGAGCGTATCAGGCAGGTTTTCAGCCTCGTTATATGCCGGTATTACTACACTCAGTTTCAATCTTTGGATTTTGGGATTTGAATATTGGAATTTAGAACTACACCCTTGCCTTCATGTTCTCAAATATCTGCTGCATGGTTACCTCCAGCGAGTATTTGTACTCCCAGCCCGGGTAGTGTGTTTTAAACTTGGTAAGGTCTGATATGTACCAGATATGATCTCCGCTGCGGTTGTCGTTGGTGTAGCTGAAGTTCATTTTGTTGCCGGTTATCTGCTCACATATTTCTATTGCCTCCAGCATAGAGCAGTTGGAGAACCTGCCGCCACCTGCATTATATACCTGTCCGCCCGGTTGTGGGTTCTGGTAGAAGTGCCAGAACATATTTACCAGATCCCATGCGTGTATATTGTCACGCACCTGCTTGCCCTTGTAGCCAAATATGGTGTAATGGTCTTTGGTGATAGCACACTTCATCAGGTAAGACAGGAAGCCGTGCAACTGTGCACCTGAGTGCTGCGGACCCGTAAGGCAGCCACCACGAAACACAGCTGTGTTCATGTCGAAATATTTGCCATACTCCTGCACCATCACATCAGCCGCAACCTTCGATGCACCGAATACAGAGTGCTTTGAGTTGTCTATGCTCATGTTTTCGTCAATACCTTCCTTAAAGTAAGGATGCGTTTCTGCTATCTCCCACCGCTTATCCAGCTCTACCAGTGGCAGAAAGTTAGGCGTATCGCCATACACCTTGTTGGTACTGGTGAAGATAAATACTGCCTTGGGGCAATGCTGGCGTGTCAGCTCCAGAAAGTTGAGCGTACCGTTGGCATTGATGGTGAAGTCGGTAATAGGCTCCTTAGCTGCCCAGTCGTGGCTGGGCTGCGCTGCGGTATGCACTACTATTTTTATATCGTTGCCATATTCTTTGAATATAGGCTCCAGGCTTGCATAATCACGTATATCGTGGTTGTAGGCCTTGTAGTTGCTATACTTGCCTTCCAGCACTTCCTTATTCCACTTTGTAGATGCAGAAGGGCCAAAGAAATACGCCCTCTGGTCATTGTCTATACCTATGACAAGGTCCATTTTATCGGCAAGAAAACTTACACTTTCGCTACCTATAAGGCCATTCGAGCCACTGACTATTGCAATATTCATTTCTTATGCGTTTAATATCGGTTTAAGTTGTTCCTCGTTTCTGTGTATCCAGTTATACGTATCGGTTATTATATCCTTTACGTTTCTTTTAGGTGCCCATCCTGTCAGTTCAGTTATGCGGGTGTTGTCAGTGATATAAAGCGGAATGTCACCTTTGCGGTTTTCCATTACCGACGATGCACCTACTTTATTGCCTGTCACTTCAGCACATATAGCCGTAAGCTCCTGCAGTGATACACTCGAAGCCACTCCTCCACCAGCATTGAGTGTATGACCATTCACCACATCGAAATTATGAATCTCATAATCTACCAGGTCAAACAAGTCATAGATGTGCATAGCATCCCTCACTTGCTTGCCCGTACCTCCATATCCAAAGTAGGCTACATCCCTACCCCAGTAGTGGCGCGCTACCCACAGGGTTATTACACCCTGGTCTACCTTGCCCATCTGGTGCGGACCCGCTATTACCCCACATCGGTTTATCACATAGTTTACCCCAAAGAACTCCCGGAATTCTTCTAACAGCAATTCTGATGCCAATTTTGTAGTTCCGTAGACAGAACGTGCTTTATTGAGCGGAAAATTTTCTGCAATACCCTTGCTGCTTACCCCTGCAATGGTCTGTTGTTCAGATATATCGAACCTTGTAGCACCTTCTGTATATTGTATTTGTTCCAGATAGGCTATAGGGTATACCCTGCTTGTAGACAGGAATATAAACTTGGCGCCGCTGCGTGCTGCCAGCTCCAGCGTATTTATGGTGCCGCTCAGATTGGTGTTAATTACATAGCTCAGCTCAGCGCCCATTCCCGCCATCACCGATGGTTCTGCGGCAGCATCTATTATATAGTCAAATTTTCGGTTGAGCTCCAGATCTTCCCGGTTGCGTATGTCGCCATGTATAAATTCTATACCTGCAGCCTTTAGTTTGGGCAGGTTCAGCTCAGAGCCTCGGCGTTTCAGGTTGTCAAGTGTTACAATATCGTATGTGGGGTACTTCTGCTTCAGCATCAGCGACAGATTGCTGCCTACAAAGCCACAACCGCCTGTAACAAGGATGGATATATTGTTCAATTGATAAGTGATTTGGGATGCAAAGGTAGCACAATAATTTATCATAAAACAATTGCAATTGTCTGTAATATAGGCCGTTTCGGTATTATATATACATACTTTTAATAATATATTTGAGCAAAGTGTAGTACTCTAAAACGAACTCCAGAATAATTGCCGTTATCGGCCTTCATTTTGCAGCAATCAGCAGTCACACTATCTTGGCACATTTCGTGGACATAAACACCCTGAAAAAGTGCTCTTTATAAAATTGTGTATATTCGGAGGTATATTCAACTCATAAGTACTTTCAGGATTTTGATGAAAACCGGTTTAACTGCTTTATTATCATTACTCGTATGCATAACCACTTATGGCGCAAAGCTGTTCATTCCTATGGACGACCGCCAGACCAATCATCTGCGGGCCTACGGCGTTGTCTATGCAGCTATATCTAATGGTAACAGGGTGGAATGGCTGCTCAACTATAAGGGCGGTAGCTTTGTGATGGAGTATAGTGCTACCTACGATGCCACCTGCAAACAAAAAGGAGTGTCCTTCACACGAATGAGCAATTCGGAATATATGACAGCCATAAAAAAAGTATCGGCTTCAAGCTTCAACGGCGATGCAATAACGCTTGATAAGGTGCCTAAAATTGCCGTCTATACACCATCAGGCAAAAAACCCTGGGACGATGCTGTAACCCTTGCCCTTACAAATGCAGGTATCCCCTTCGACAAGCTATATGTGACTGAGGTGCTGGAAGGCAAACTCAATAAATATGACTGGCTGCATCTGCATCACGAGGATTTCACAGGGCAGTATGGCAAGTTTTGGGCACAGTATAAGGACGCCCCCTGGTACCTGACCGATTGCAGGGAAACACAACAACTGGCTGCCAAAAACAAATTTAGGAAAGTAAGCCAGATGCAACTTGCAGTGGTAAAAAAAATACGGGACTTTGTAGCTGCCGGAGGCAATCTGTTTGCCATGTGCTCTGCTACAGATACCTACGATATTGCCCTGGCAGCAAATGGTGTGGATATCTGCGATACCCCGTTTGATGGTGATGCAATAGACCCCGCCGCTCAGGCTAAGCTCAACTTTAACAACTGTTTTGCCTTCACAAACTTTACAATATCCACCAACCGCTTTGAGTATGAATATTCTACTATAGACAATACTTCTTTTCGTTTCCTGCCCGAAAGCACTGACTACTTCTCCCTCATGCCTTTCCCGGCCAAATTTGACCCGGTACCGACTATGTTGTGCCAAAACCATACTAAACGTATTAAGGGTTTTATGGGACAAACCACCTCTTTTCGCAAAGAGGCACTAAAACCGGACGTGGTGATATTGGGAGAGCGCAAAGATGTATATGAGGCGCGTTATATACATGGTAAGTATCTGGATGGCACATGGACATTTTATGGCGGGCACGACCCAGAAGACTATCAGCACATAGTAGGGGAGCCGCCTACAGACCTCGACAAATTCCCCAACTCGCCCGGCTACCGCCTCATCCTGAATAATGTGCTGTGCCTGGCATCGGGCAAAAAGGATGTACCGGCAGTAGTGATCAGTGAATCTAAAAGTGTAGCGCCCGCACCACGTGAAATAAGCACGAATTACAATACTCCTGCAAGTGCTGTAAAGATAACCGCGGGCTCAGCCAACAATACACTGGTGATAGCTATGGCAGGTGCAAACGGAAAAAACACGCTGATAGAACAGGTTACCTTTGTAAACAATGCTGGCAAAGAGATACTCAGCAAACAATACAATGCCCCTAAAGTAACTGTAGATATGGACAGCCTGCCACCAGGCATGTACAACATAAAGGTGAATGGCATCTATGCAGGTAAAGTGGTGAAAGACTGACCGGACAAAGCAGCGATATGCTGCAGGTAGGCGCCTCTATTCTCGTTTTTATAACAATTAGGCATAAAAAATAGGTATACAAAGATGGAGTCTTTGCGCGCTTTGCGTGTATATCACATCAAAATTGTCTCTGCGAACTTTGCGTGAAATCTTTTACGCGATGGAGGTGTCCAATTCGACATTACTCAAAATACTTAATCACACATTCTTTCAGAATGAGCTCCTGCTCGGCCATCCCTACCATCGGTATACTCTCCAGCTTGGTGAAGTGGGGCCAACCCTCCTCATCTCTGCCCACAAACTCATAATACCCATACTGACTTAGCAAGGTGCACACTGCCACATGCATCAGGTCTTGCTTTTGCTCCTTAGAGAACTTCTTTCTGGGCATTTTACCCAACTCATTTACTCCTATCAGAAACAATATACCCTCCATATCCGGCAACTTGCCAAACCGCTCCCGGAGCATATTCTGCGTATCTAACCAGCGCTGTTCAAAATTATCCATAAATAAAAAATATAAATTCGTCCCGGGTTTTAAAGGAATTGACTACAAAGGTATTACATCTGCCTGTAAGGAAGACATGCTGGCACTCAAGGTCATATTTTTAAAAAAAGTTAAAACTAAAACTAATGTACTTGTTTTTGGGATTACCGTTATATTTTTGGTTCTTTATAAATCATTGAAATAAAATCGCATCAATACAATATGGAAATATCTTCTTCTTTCGACATCCGTGAACTGAACGAACGTATCCACCAGCAAAGTGCATTCATAGACTTGCTGGCAATGGAGCTCAACAAGGCTGTTGTGGGACAGAAACACATGGTAGAGCGCCTGATGATAGGTATGCTGGCTAATGGTCATGTGCTGCTGGAGGGTGTGCCCGGTCTTGCCAAAACACTCGCCATCAAGTCGCTGGCATCTGCTATACACGCCCGTTTTGCGCGCATACAGTTTACCCCCGACCTGCTCCCTGCCGATGTGCTGGGTACTATGGTCTACAACCCTCAGGAGCACGTATTTGCAGTGCGCAAGGGGCCTATCTTTGCCAACTTTATTCTGGCAGATGAAATAAACCGTGCCCCCGCCAAGGTGCAGAGTGCCCTGCTGGAGGCCATGCAGGAACGCCAGGTAACCATTGGCGACAGCACTTATAAGCTGGATGAGCCTTTCCTGGTACTGGCTACCCAAAACCCCATAGAGCAGGAGGGCACCTACGAGCTGCCCGAAGCACAGGTAGACCGTTTTATGCTGAAGATAGTAATCACCTATCCCAAAAAAGATGAAGAACGACAGATAATACGTACCAACCTCAACCCTGCCGGGTCTGTAAAAATAAACCCGGTAGTAAGCACAGAAGAAATAATAAAAGCACGCGGTCTGGTGCGTGAGGTATACATGGACGAGAAGATAGAGCAATACATACTGGATATTGTATTTGCTACCCGTTTTCCGGAAGAATACAAACTGGGCAAACTAAAACCATACATCAGCTATGGAGGCTCACCCCGTGCCAGCATCAATCTGGCACTGGCATCCAAGGCGTATGCCTTCATCAAGCGCAGAGGTTATGTGATACCGGAAGATGTGCGTGCTGTGTGCCACGATGTAATGCGCCACCGTATAGGGCTTACTTACGAGGCAGAAGCCGAAAACATTACCAGCGAACAGATACTCAATGATATACTGAATGTGGTGGAAGTGCCATAGTAGATACTCTGATCATTTATTCCAAAGCCATACCTGCAAAGGTGTGGCTTTGTTGCGTTTTATCGAAGCGTTCCCGACTTTGGTTGCGTCTGATGCCAATTCAACTTTCACCGCCTGTATCCAACCTTTTACCGACAACCCATCAAGGTTTGCCGAATTGAATTTTCATAAACTCTATGCTGAGTATAGTTTTGTGCCATAATTGAAGACAGAATGAAATCAAAGTTTTACTTATCGCTTTTACTGTTATTACCCTTACTGCATTGTATAACTGCTACCGCACAATACAAAATAAGCGGCACCGTAATGAATGACAAAAACAAACCGGTAAAGGGTGCAAACGTCTATCTGGATAATACCATCGACGGCGGCACCACAGACAGTAACGGGGTGTTTCGCTTCACTACCGAGGAAAAAGGATTGCAAACAATAGTAGCATCTGAGCTCAGCCACGCTACAGGCGGGCAGCCCATAACCATCAACGGAGATATTAGTGGAATAGTAATAACCCTGAAAGCCAATGCAGTAAGAGACCTGGATGTGGTAGTGATAACTGCGGGCTCGTTTGATGCAAATAACGACAAAGGGAAAACAGTACTAAACCCATTGGACATTGTAACAACCGCAGGCTCTGGTGCCGATGTGGTAAAAGCCATGCAAATGCTGCCCGGCACCCAACAGACCGGACCGGACAATGGTCTCTTTGTAAGAGGGGGCGATGCCAGCGAAGCGGCTGTAATAGTAGACGAGATGATTGTACAGAATGCCTTCTTTAGCGGTGCGCCCGGCGTGGCTACCCGTAGCAGGTTTGGTGCGTTTCAGTACAAGGGTGTGGCATTCAGCAGCGGTGGTTATAGCGCCCGTTACGGACAGGCACTATCAGGCGTGCTGGAGCTCAGCACCACCGACATGCCTGACAAAAGCAATATAAATCTAGGTGCAAACCTCTCAGGTGCAAACGCCTCGGGCGTGAAAAAATGGAAGAAAAGCAGCATAGAGGCAGGTGGCGGCTACACCAACCTCACGCCGTTTTATGGCATAGTAAAGAGCAACTTCGACTTTTACAAAGTACCACAGGGCGGCAGCGGCAACATCCGGTATATGTGGCAGCCCAACAAAGACGGCATACTGAAAGTAACCCTGAACACACAACACAATACTACCGGCGTGAAAATCCCCAATCCGTTTGGCGCAGACTCTGTTGGCTTCCTTACAAAGGATCAGAACTATTATGGAAATGTATCCTATCGCCAGATGTTCAGGCACAAGTACCTGCTATACACTGCGGCATCAGTAAGTCAGAACAATACAGACAATTCAGTAAGCCTGTTCAACAGCAAGCAGGGCGAGTACCGCAGACAGTTTCGCATAGAGGGCAAGGACTATTTTAATAGCAGGATTAATCTGCTGGTAGGAGCAGATGTGCAGAACTTCGGGCAGGACAGGACTACCCAGTTCTTGAACCCCGTCAACTTCACCTGGCAGCAGAATTTTAATGAAGTGCTTGCCGGTGCATACACCGAGCTGGAGTGGACCCCCATCAACCGCTTTGCAATAAAGCCCGGACTACGATACGAGCACAGCACATTGCTCAATTCAAATCTGGTGGCACCAAGGCTTTCTATGGCACTCAAGACAGGAGTGCACAGCCAGGCATCGGTGGCTAGTGGGCTCTTTTATCAGGAGGCATCTAACTTCTACCTCATAGCCGGCCACAGACCCAACATGCAAATGGCTACCCACTACATAGCCAACTGGCAGTGGAGTCACCAAAACCGCACCCTGCGTCTGGAGGGCTACCGCAAGCAGTATGACAATCTGGTACTGGAAGTGCCGGTAGCAGGCATGACCTACAACCCAAACCCTTATCGCTTTGCCGATTCCACCTTTAGCGTCACCAACAATGGCAATGGTTATGCACAGGGATTGGAACTCTTTTGGCGCGACAAAAAAACATTTAAGAATACAGACTACTGGATATCTTACAGCTTCATAGACACCAAAAGGAAGTTTGGCAATTACCCGGTGTCTGCTACTCCTGCATTTATAGCCAATCACAACCTGAATCTCGTAGGCAAATACTGGATAGACAAAATAAAAACCAACCTGAGCGCAACTTACAGCTATGCAAGTGGCAGACCATTTTACAACCCTATTGCCTACACCGCAGACAACACCAAATTCCTTACCGACCTCACACCTGAGTATCACAGCTTGTCTGTTACAGCAGCTTACCTTCGTAGTTTCGGCAAGTGGTTCACGGTGTTTTATATAAGTGTAGAAAACGTAACCAACCAAAAGAATGTTTTTGGTTACAGGTACAATCAGCTTCCCAATGGCACTTTTGTAAATGCCGGACCCATTGTACCTGCATTGTATCGCACTATATTCTTTGGGGTCAATATGTCGCTGTCAGAGTTTAGTAAGGATGAATTATAACAATCACAAAAACAATCATAATCATAAAACACAAAAACAATGAAAAAACCAATTTTATTCGCTGCAATGGCATTTACAGTACTGAGTGCCACAGCACAGGATTTCAAAGCACCGCTCGAAAAAACATTCCTCGCCTTCGATACCACTATGGACATGACCAAGATGGTAGAGCAGAGCAATAAGCTGGCACTGATAGCCAAGAAGTGGGATGGCGAATGGTCTACACACTACTATCTGGCATATAGCAAGGCGCAGCTTTCTTACTTCGAAAAAGATGCGGCTAAACGCGACGCCTACCTCGATGAGGCCGACAAGGAAACCGAAGATGCTGTGAGCATACTCAAGAAAGACAATGATGAGACGCATGTGCTCAAGGCAATGATAGCCAATGCCCGTATGGCAGTAGACGGTATGAACCGCTGGCAGAAGTACGGAAAGATTTTCAGCGATGAGCTGGAAAGCGCAAAGGCAATAAACCCCGACAATCCGCGTATGTATTACCTCAAGGGTACCAGCACTATGTTTACCCCAAAGCAGTTTGGTGGTGGCAAAAAAGCAGCGCTACCTTACTTTGAAAAAGCAAACGGACTCTTTGCCAAAGATCAGGGCAAAGACATAAGCCAGCCTCACTGGGGCAAAGACAAAACAGAATACTTCATAGGGCTCTGCAAAGTAGAGGATAAGGAGTAGTTGGGTAAATTGGCAACAGCAATAACTGTAGCAAGCCCGAAGGGCTCGAATATGAATAGCCGCCGGTGCAACCGGCGGAATACCGATAGAAAACACCAACCCTGAATTGGGTTGAATGAGGGCACGTAACATCAAAACACGTTAAGTTAATGTAGTTGAGTAAATGGGTAATTAGTTAAAAAGGGTATAGCTGCGGCTATACCCTTTTTTTGTGGGTCAAAATGCCACTATATTTACAAAATGAACTGGCAGGGGCTATATACTACACAACGCACAGGAGACAAGGAACGCAAGGGCACCAACCCCGACCCGGTGCGCAATTCCTTTCTGCGCGACTATGACCGTATTATTTTTTCATCGGCTTTTCGCAGGTTGCAAAACAAGACGCAGGTATTCCCGCTGCCGGGTGCCATATTTGTACACAACAGGCTCACACATAGTCTGGAGGTAGCCTCGGTGGGCCGTTCTCTGGGCAAGGCAGTCGGCGAGATGATAGCCGCAAACCATACTACAGAAAGCGAAGGATTCAGGGAATTTTACCGGCACGAGCTGGCATCGGTTATCGCATCGGCTTGTCTGGCGCACGATATTGGCAATCCCCCCTTTGGACACTCCGGAGAGGATGCCATACGCTCCTTTTTCAACGAGCTGGAAGGGGAAGACCGCAAAATAGTACATAGCGCACTATCAGAAAACCAACTCAAAGACTTTGAATATTTCGAGGGCAACTCCAATGCCTTGCGCACCCTCACACACAGCTTCAACGAGCAGGAGCCCGGCGGCTACAAGCTCACCTTTACCACACTGGCATCGCTGGTAAAGTATCCGTGCAGCTCGGCAGAAGGATTTAATAAAAAGACCGGACTGATAGCAACGAAGAAGTCGGGATTCTTTGATAGTGAAATAGGTACCTACAAGCTGATAGCTGCTGCACTTGAAATACCCCTAAAGGACGGCTACAACCATGTGTATGCCCGTCACCCTTTTGTATACCTTACAGAGGCTGCAGATGATATTTGCTATAGGGTCATAGACCTCGAAGATGCCCACAGGCTGCACATCACCACTATAGATACCTTCATGGAGCTGTTCCTGCCCTTTTTCGACAATGAAACTAATGAGTATGCCACCCGGGGCTATATTGAAAGTAAGCTTGCAGCCATAAACGACGATAATCAGAAGGTACAGTATATACGTGCTCGCTGGATAGGCCTGATGACAGAAAAAATAGCTCGGGTGTTTATGACACACGAAGCAGAACTGCTGGCGGGCACGCTGGAAAAAGACCTGCTAAAATGCCTGCCTCCGGCAGACTACGCACTGATAGAGCGCATCAACAAGTATTCGGTAGACCATATCTACAACTACAGAGCAGTAGCAGAGATAGAGATAGCCGGCTACAATGTAATAGGTGGCCTGCTTAGGGAGTTTGTTCACGCAGCATTGCACCCCCACCTTACCAAGTCGGGCAAAATACTGAAAGTAATACCGGGTCAGTTCCCCATCACCAGAAACGATGGAGATGTATATAAAAACATACAATCTTTAGTAGACTATATCTCCGGCATGACTGACCTATATGCCATAGACCTATATAGAAAGATCACAGGGATAACTATTCCGGAGATTAGGTAGGTGGTGGAGAACATATCATTGTCCTGTTTTTCATCATTATTTAGTTGAGGGATTAAGTTTATCTTTGCCGCCAATTATATTTATTATTTTATGTTACCTATACATATTTTCAGGCAAAACAAGGAATTGGTATTGCAGGGGCTTGCCAAAAGGAATTTTAAAGAAACAGAACTTGTAGATAAAATTATTGCTGCCGATGAGCATCGCCGCAAGATGTTGGTAGAACAGGAGCAGCTTGCTGCATCGGTAAACAATGCGTCTAAGCAGATAGGCCAGCTAATGGCAAAGGGCGATAAAGAGCAGGCAGAGGTGCTGAAAGTACAGGTAGCAGAGCACAAAGAAAAAATAAAAGAAGTAACACTGGCATTGACCACACTGGAGGCCGGGCTGCATGCCGATATGGTGCGCCTGCCCAATTTGCCGCACAGCAGCGTACCCGCCGGCAAAACGCCTGAGGACAATGTAGTGGTGCGTCAGGGCGGTGTAATACCCGAACTTACAGAACAGAAACTCCCCCATTGGGACCTGCTGGAAAAATACCAGCTTATGGACCTTGCCTTGGGCAACAAGATCACCGGCAGTGGCTTCCCGGTGTTTATGGGGCGTGGCGCCAAACTACAACGTGCGCTCATACAGTATTTCCTTACTTTTAATACTGATGCGGGCTACACAGAATACTGTCCGCCATTTATGGTCAACGAAGAATCTGCCTATGGTACAGGTCAGTTGCCCGACAAAGAAGGGCAGATGTATCATGTTACCACCGATGGCTTATATCTGATACCTACCTCTGAGGTACCGCTTACCAATATTTACCGGGATGTGATACTGCAGGAAAATGAACTGCCGGTAAAGATGACCGCTTACTCACCCTGCTTCCGCCGTGAGGCCGGCTCTTATGGCAAGGATGTGCGCGGGCTAAACAGGGTTCACCAGTTCGATAAAGTAGAGATTGTGCAACTGACAGACCCTGCAAAGAGCTATGAAGCACTCGATGGAATGGTAGCGCATGTAGAAAAATTGCTGCAATCACTGGAGCTGCCTTACCGCATACTGCGCCTCTGTGGTGGCGATATGGGCTTTACATCGGCCATCACTTATGACTTTGAGGTATACAGCGCAGCGCAGGAACGCTGGCTCGAAGTGAGCTCCGTATCTAACTTCGAAACTTTTCAGGCAAACAGGATGAAGATAAGGCATAGAGACGAAAACGGAAAAACACAACTGGTGCATACCCTCAATGGCAGTTCGCTGGCATTGCCCCGTATCATAGCCTGCCTGCTCGAAAACAACCAGTCTGCCGCTGGCATAAAAATACCCGCAGCACTACAACCATATTTTGGCAGCAACTCAATAGCATAAACGAAAACCACCACAACTTTCGACTAATAACTATCTACTAAAAACCATCCGTCAACCTAGCTTTAGACTAACAACTTTCTACTTTCGACTAAAATACTTTCGACTAAATAAAAAATCATGATACAACGCAAGCAATCACTCTGGCTATTACTCGCAGCTCTGTTCGCGGCAGGTGTATTCTATTTCGACCTCTACCGCGGCGAAATACTTACAGGCGACATTGTAGAAAGCAGAATGCTGCGTGTTGCAGATCACTACCCATCGCTGCTCATAGCGTTGGTTATGGTATTGCTGCCACTGATTACTATTTTCATGTTCACCAACCGCAAGCGTCAATTGCGCATGACTGCCATCGCTTTGATTTCTACAGCAGGATTTATGTCTATGATGCTATGGAGGGTCACTGGTCTTACCCGCGAGGTGCCGCCGGTTACGGGTGGTAACTATTGGGTAGGCGCTGTTTTGCCGGTGTTTTCGTTAGTATTACTTGTTTTGGCAATGGCAGGTATACGCAGCGATGAAAAACTGGTGCGCTCTACAGACAGGTTGCGATAGCACTATTTGTAACAACAGTATTTTTTAATTTTGTTTTTATTCTGTAACTTACTTTAGCAAGCCCCTTGTTGTGTTTACAGCTAAACCATGTTGGTTTGGTAAGTATCACGTTTTCCATAAAACTAACTTCATGTCAGGAGACAGCAATGAGGCACAGCGGATTAATGCGCTGAAAGCATATCACATACTCGACACTAAGCCGGAACACGAATTCGATAGAATTACTGAGCTGGCATCCATTATTTGCAATACACCTATTTCGCTGGTGTCGCTGGTAGATGAGCGAAGACAGTGGTTCAAATCGAACCATGGATTGGATGCAAGGGAAACCCCGCGCGATATTGCCTTCTGTCATCACGCTATAAAAGGCACTGCAATATTTGAAGTAGAAAATGCCACTACAGATAACCGCTTCAAAGACAATCCGCTGGTAACAGGCGACCCCAATATTCGCTTTTACTCAGGCTGTCCGCTCATAGATAGCAATGGCTTTGCACTGGGCACGTTGTGTGTCATAGATACAGTTTCAAAAAAGCTCGATGAAAAACAAAATAAGGCCTTGTCGCTCCTTGCGGCAGAGGTCACAGACCTCATAAGCATCAGACGGCAAAAAGATGAACTGAAGTATTTCGAAAAACTCTTCAATCTCACCAATGACTTAATTTGCCTTGCGAGTACAGATGGTTATTTTAAAAAGATAAACCCAGCTTTCACTGATTTGTTGGGCTATGATACCAGCTACATTTTGGAAAGAGAATTTTTTGAGCTGATACATCCCGATGATATTGAAATAACCAAGAATGAGGTTACAAAACTCGCATCCGGTATCGCTACAATCAATTTTGTAAACAGATTCCGAAAGAAAGACGACACATACCTCCACCTGGAATGGACAGTGGCGCCCGAGATCGAAACGGGTAGCCTGTTTTGTATAGGTCGCGACATTTCTCAGGAAAAGGCAAGAGAGGCAGAACTGGCCTATAGCGAACGGCATTTCCGAGAGTTCTTTGAGAATTCTGAGGGCCTTATGTGCACGCATGACCTTCAGGGGAAAATACTGTCAACAAACACGGCAAGTGCCAAGGCATTGGGCTTTACCAAAGATGAGCTGCACGATAAAACGCTGTATGATATTGTACCTTCCTCGCTGCACGATAAGCTGGAACTATATCTTGAATATATAAAGTCAGAAGGCGCCTTTAACGGCCTCATGCGGACGCAGCATAAAGATGGGAGTATCAGGATATGGCTCTTCAACAATGTAGTGTCTACAGACAGGTTGGGTAACTACATGGTAATAGGCAATGCACTGGACATTACAGACCGCCACAATCTGGAAGCACAGCTCAGTAAAACAAAAGAAATGCTGGAGCAAACCAACAAGGTAGCACGCATAGGTGGCTGGGAGGTAGATATGATAAAAAACACGGTTTTCTGGTCCGCTACAGCTAAAGATATTTTTGAAGTGCAGGCCGGTTATCAGCCGGATTTTACAGCAGGCTCGCAGTTTTACAAAGACTCCCTTAGCCTGGAGCAAATAACAATATCCGAAAAAGAAGCCGCACAATCCGGAAAACCCTGGGATATAGAACTTAAAATAATTACTGCAAAGGGAAGGGAAAAATGGATCAGAATATTGGGTAATGCAGAGTTTGAAAAAGGTAGCTGCAAAAGGCTGTATGGCACATTTCAGGATATTGACGAAAAGAAGAAGGCGGAAATAGAACTGATAAATCAGAAGGCGATATTGAGTTCTTTTGTCACTCATGCGCCTGCCGCAGTGGCAATGTTTGATAGAGAAGTGCGGTATATCGCATACAGCAACCGCTGGATAGAAGAGTATCAGCTGCAGGCCCGATTGATCGATGGCGTTAGTCATTACGATGTATTCCCTAATATATCAGCAGAGTGGAAAGAAATACATCAACGCTGTCTGGCAGGCGAAGTGATCAAAACAGATGAAGAAGTGTGGCGGCCTGAAGGCTGGGATCATGACCAGTATTTGCGGTGGGAGGTAAGACCCTGGTATCTTATAGATGGCGCTATTGGCGGCATCATGATGTTCACACAAGATATTACAGAAACCTGCCTGCAAAGAGAAGAACTGACAAAAGCAAAGTATCTCGCCGAGCATGCCAGCCTTGCTAAATCAGAATTTCTGGCAAACATGAGCCACGAGATACGCACTCCCCTAAATGGCGTTATAGGGTTTACAGACTTGCTACTCAAAACCACACTTACCGAGACTCAGCATCAGTACCTCTCCATTGTCAATCAGTCGGCAAATGCACTGTATAGTGTTATCAACGACATACTCGACTTCTCAAAAATAGAAGCCGGAAAACTGGAACTGGATATAGACAAATGCGACCTCTTCGAACTTGCTAATCAGGCAAGCGATATTATCACCTATCAGGCACACAGCAAAAAACTGGAAATGTTGCTAAACATTTCTTCAGAGCTACCCCGGTTTATCTGGGTAGACAGCGTGAGACTAAAGCAGATACTCGTGAATCTGCTTGGAAACGCAGTTAAGTTCACCGAAAGTGGAGAGGTGGAATTGAAGGTGCGGGTATTGAAAAGTAGTGAAAAAGGGACTAAGACGATCCGCTTCGAAGTAAGGGATACAGGAATAGGTATAAAAAAGGAAAAACAGGCAAAGGTATTTGAGGCATTCTCTCAGGAGGATGTTTCTACTACCAAAAGATACGGTGGTACCGGGCTTGGTCTTACTATTTCAAACAACTTGCTGAAACTTGTAGGCTCCTCACTGAAACTGGAAAGTGAACCCGGATTAGGAACAACATTTTATTTCGACCTGAACGTCAGGGCTGAAGAGGGCGAACCGGAACATTGGGAGAACCTCGACCTGATAAAAAGAGTATTGGTGGTAGACGATAACGACAATAACCGCACCATACTCAAAGAAATGCTGGCACTGAAAAATATCGCAACAGACGAGGCTACCAATGGCTTTGATGCATTGCAAAAGCTGGCTGCCGGCGAACGCTATGATGTGATAATGATGGACTACCATATGCCTTACATGGATGGGCTGGATACCATAAGAAGAATCAGAGACAATTTTCAGCTGACAAAAGAAAAGCAACCGATATTCCTTTTTCACAGCTCATCAGACGATACAGGACTTATAAAAGCATCAAAAGAGCTGAACATAGATTACAGATTGTTGAAGCCTATTAAGATGCAGGACATGTTTGATACACTCTCGCACCTGCACAAAAAGAAAACCGAGCCGGCATCTGTTGCAGCAGCACCAACTGCTCATGGGTCCAATCTGAAAGTGTTGCTCGCTGATGATAACAAAGTCAATCTGTTGCTGGCAAGAACAATTATACGGAGGTTTGCGAATGATGTTGTGATACTGGAAGTGGAAACCGGAAAGGATGCTGTGGCGCAATTCGAAGCGTTTAGACCGGACATTATCTTCATGGACATCCAGATGCCGGTGATGAATGGCTATGATGCCACAAGGCTTATCAGGGAAATGAAAGCAGGTAAGCAGGTGCCTATCATTGCACTAACCGCCGGTAATGTAAAGGGCGAAAAAGAAAAGTGTATACTGGCAGGCATGGATGACTTTATTGCAAAGCCATTTGTTGAAGAAACAATGGTGCAAATAATCGAAAAGTGGTACACGCCACAAACTCCAAAAAATGGAACTCAGGATGATTCAGAGGACCCGGCTGCACATTTCAATATTGACAAACTAAAAATGTACTTGGGTGGAAATGATACGAACGATTCAACGATCACCGAAATTCTGGTTATAGCTGCCGAACAATTACTGAAACTTCAAGAAGAAATTAGCAATCCAAAAGAAACAAAGAGTATAGAAGCTTGGAATACTATGGGACATAAATTATACGGCACAGCATCGTCTGCCGGATTCTCAATACTGTCAAGGCTTGCAAGCGAAATGGAGACAATGCCGGGAGGTGATGAAAAAACACTACAGATTCTATTGCGTAAAATTATTTCAGAAATACAAGTGGTCAATGAATTAATAGCAAAATACCTAAAGTAAAAAACAAAAAGCCGGCTGGATGTTACTCCAGACCGGCCCTTTATCAACATGAAATCGTTTACTTAACTACATTGAATCTTACTGCTCTCGTCTTGCCATTCATGTTCACAGACATGATGTACATACCAGAGGCAAGATCACTAGTGTTAAAGTCGAATGTCTGAGTGCCTTTTGTAACTTCTGTATTAGCTATTGTCTTTACCATTTTACCGGTAACGTCCATTACAGTTATCTTTGCAACACATGTTTTCCTTACTTCTATTGCTACTGTAGCATTGCCACTTGTAGGGTTAGGGTATACATTTATACCACTTGGTATTATTTTAGTAAGGTCAGTTACTCCTGTTGGAGGAGGTGGTGGAGCTACATAACAAATAGTATCGTAATCAGCGTTGTTTGGGTCGAACTCACACCAGTTGTTCATCCAGTTTGTAGCAGAAGTAGTAGTACCTGCGAATGCTCCTATATAGTTAACGCTAGTGAAAAATGGATCACTTGCTTTGCTCGTTCCGTACTGTGGAGGAACGGTAGGTACATTGTAGTTTACACCACCACCTGTTGTATCGTAGTTGATCGGATCGGCCGGGTCGAAAGGATTAGATGCACTGTGTGGTGCAGATATGTTGTAAGATATAGGTGATGTGCTTGTTGGTATTGGGTTTGGATTCAGCAGATTGAATGGGTTAGTAAGACGCACATTAGATGATGTTGAATAATACCTGTTGCCAAATGCAGCGTTATAAAAGAAAGAAAGCGGACCAGCGAACGGAGTAAACGGACTTCCTGTTGTAGAATCTGCGTTTGTGTTCACGGGTGTAAGGCTACGTGCGCCATCCTTTACATACACGGCTACTCTTGGTGTGCTACCCGATGTGAAGTTAGGAGAACCGGCAATTATATTATTACGAAACTGAAGTTCGTTGCTGGCGATGTTGGCTGTTGTAGAGCCGTAGGATGAAGAAGACTCGTCAATCAGCAATCCGCAGGGGAAGCCCATGATTACGCTGTTCAGTATGCTCATGCTGCTGCCACGACGCAAATGAACACCAGCTGTGTATTGGTCGTTAAATGCTGTAGAAGTAGGAGCAACTAATGGACCTACCAATGTAGCATTTGACACTATTGAAGTGGTCATTTTAGCCAGATCTACTGGTATACCGCTGTAAGTACCTGAAAGATAGCTGTCGCTTTCTACTGCCTTTGAGCCGCTGTTGTCAGCAGAAAATGGGTCTCTTACTGCTACCAGAAACTGGAGTTTTCCGCTGTATCCATTGTCATTATCAAAATCATCATCCCACATACCTACAGATACAAGGTGCTTTGCATTCACAGTGCCACCAAAAAACTCAAAACCATCATCGCCGCCATAAGACACCTGTATGTGGTCTATCTGTGTGCCGCTTCCTACACCGCACAGTGTAAGTGCGTTAACTTCATTGTTTGGGGAGAATGCGATACCACCATATTCTATACGTACATAGTGCATTTCACCGCTGTTATCTGCTGCATCGGTACCACCGTAGAATGAACGTGGACCACCTTCTACCTGACCCTGACCTGCATTCCAGTTTGTAGGTGCCTTTCCACAAATCACTACACCACCCCAATCGCCATAGTCACGGCTGCCTGCTTCCTGATTTGATGTAAATACTATGGGATTGCCCAAAGTACCCATCGCCATTATTTTAGCACCGCGCTCTATTATCAATGCACCCTTGGTGTCTTTGTCGCCCCTGATGATAGTGCCCGGGTTGATAGTCAGTGTAGCACCTGCGGTCACGTACACATATCCCTCCAGCAGGTACTGCTTATCGCAGGTCCATGTGGTGTTGGTAGAAATACTGTCTTTTACAGTGACAGTAACATATGCCGATGCGTTGCTGAGTGCAGCAAGGATCAGACATGATAAAAGGAGAATTCTTTTCATAATTATTCTTTTTTAAGTTTAGGCAAAATTATAAGCACAGCGTTATGAGAGGGTTACGCACATGTTAGCAGACTGTAACCTTATTTAGAACTTAATCTTAACGCCTACGGTATAATACCTTCCCGGATAATAACTTCTGAAATCTTTGTCGTCCTTGCCGCTGAACTCATTATCTCTGTTGCTGTCTTTCATAAACCATACTCTCGAGTTTAGCGCATTCTGTACCCCAATGTTTAAGATGTAATGCCTGAAGAACACTTTTGACAGTGTAAAATCCAGCGATTGAAACTGCATTTCGCCAAGGCTTTCGCCGCCAGACTCATTAGTACCGATGGCGTACATTCTGGGGCCCGAAACGTTGTAGAGCAGCGAACCCTGAAACCCATTGTTTTCATTCTGATAAAATGCACCGGCATTAATAATGTAGGGCGATTGTCCCTGCAGGGGCGCTTTCGTTACTGCACCGTTTACAATACTGGTATCCACTACAAATTCACTTTTGGCAAGCGTAAGATTTCCTACTAATGCAAAGTCTTTCATTACATTGGTTCCCATTAGCTTATCAAACCAGGAAAGGTTTTTGCGAAAATCAAACTCCAGGCCATAACAAAATGCTTTATCTGCATTGATGTATGTGAAAGTTCTGTTGTCACCAAAACTGCTCGCCGGAACCAGCACGCGCTGAATAGGATTTTTGAAAGATTTATAAAATCCACCCACCTGTATCATCTCTCCCGAAGAAGGGTACAACTCATACCGCAAATCATAGTTCTGTATCTCTGCCACCTTTAGAGTGTCTCCCTGGTTGTTTAGCTTGTTTCTGCTGGCAGTGGTTGGAAACATAGATCCTTTATTGCCGGCCAGCTCGTCAAAGTCATAATAGTAGATGGGTGCCCACTCCCTGAATTCAGGTCTGTTCAGTGTTTTGCCATAGGCAGCTCTTACCAGACTTTTTTCAGAGAAATTGTATGCAGCATTTACAGAGGGCAACAGAAATTTCGTTTCTATTACCGGCGAAATGGTATCTGTGTTTACCACGGCTACTATCGACTGAATATTGTTTTCATACCTGGCACCACCCAGCACCGTTATTTTCTTGCCTACCGGCACCTTCAAGGAAACAAACCCTGTTACCAGCTGGTTGCCACCATCATACTCATCATACAGATTGGTGATCTCTCCTATCTTGAATTTATTAACCCCATCTACATTTGAGTCGGCAAATATTTCGTTGATTGGCAGGTACTTCTTGCCATTACCCACCGCATTCGATTTTATAGAATAACCGAACTGTCTGATCTTGAATTTTCTGGTCTTGTATTCCAGATAGTTACCCGCACTCACATCAAATGCAAACTTGTCGGTAACTTTTACAGTTTGTGTAAACTGGTGGTTGAAGCTATATGTTTTCTCCGTCAGCTTTGCATAAAACCTGCCACCATTCAGTATATCCACGGCATTGGACACCTGTGCTTTGTAGAAAGAATCGGTTTGTGTTGGGTCTTTTACATACTTTAATATGCGTCTGTTTGGCTGGTTTTTTACTATGTCGGTATGCCCTACAGTCCAGTTATACTTGCGGGTATCGGCATCGTTTTTGTGTGATCCTGCAAGTTGGCCTGCATAGGTAGTTCTGTTTTCGTAGCCCATAGCATAGGCCTTTTCATCTTTGTCAGCTATGTTCACCGTATCCCGTATCGTTTTGCGTATCGTTAGCGACGATGTTCCTACCTGATTGTAGAGGTTCTTGAATTCTATTTTCGTATTACCTATAGCCACACCTATGTTTTCCAGCGCACCCACAGCTACATTGTTTACAGAGCGGTGATCGTCGTAGTTGTATACTTTTGCTATAGAATCCCAATCTTGCCTGTGTATATGGAAGTTGGTGTAAGTATTGGAATAGGACAGACCTAAAGTGTTACCTATCTTTATTTTTCTCAGCTTCACTACATTAGACAGAGCAAAAGAGCCTCTGAAGTCGGGATTCACTTTGGTGTTACTTACTATCCAGTCGTTACCGAAAGATTTAGACCACTTTTCAATGTTCTCCTTATAGAGCGGGTCTTTGGTGGTGATAAAATCAGGTATGCCGGCGGGTATATCTCTTTGTCCGTCGTCCTTTGCTATCCAGTCATTTTTGTAAGGAGCATTGTAATTGTAAGAAGTACCTGTAGTAAACTCCCTGCTGCAGGTTTGAAGGCTAAGCGTTATTTTGTTCTTATCAGGCAGCGACGATGTGTACACCTTTACCATGCCACCTGCAAAATCACCGGGCAACTCCGGCGATGGAGTTTTGAAGATAAGTACACGGTCTATGAGGCCGGCGGGTATCATATCGAAAGAGAATGCTCTCTTGTCAGACTCACTGCTCGGTGTGCCTGCATCATTTAGGAATACGGTATTGTATCTGTCCGGCAGTCCTCTTATTATCACAAATCGGTCGTCCTGTATGGTCACACCGGGTATGCGTTTTACAACATCAGCGGCATTCCTGTCCATGGTTTTTGATATCTGTGCTGCACTGGTGCCGCTCACTACTGCATTACTTTGTCTTATCTCGTTTATTACTGCATTTTCTGTGTTTGTGATACGCGCCGATTTTACCACCTGATCCTTCAGCTCCGTCACCTCCGGCATCAGTTTCATGTCCAGCGTTAGTTCTTGTCCTCCTGATAATGATACTGTCTGTTTGTAGGTTTTGTAGGTAGCATAGGTGAACACTATCTCGTAGCTTCCGTCGGGTAGGTCGGTCAATTCGTAACGCCCGTCTATGTCAGAGACAGCTCCTTTGCCGGTGCCGGTGAGCGATACTACGACACCACTGAGTGGAGCGTTGTTTTTTGAGTCTGTTACCAGTCCCTTTATACTACCTGCAAATGCACTGTGGAAAAAGAGAACGAATACTAAGGAGTAAAAAATTCTTTGCATTATTTTTTTTCGCGAAATTATATTGCCAAAATTGACGGTATGTTACGGAGGTATTACCAAATTGCACATGCCCGGTTAAATCATTATTATCTACAAATGAAAAGGGTGAGTCACCAACACACACTTCGTTCATATTCAAAATACCCGAAATGAGAAGTATCAATTAAATTTGAATAGGCGAAGCAATAAAAAGTTATTTTTGTCGTTATACTCTGTTACTGCTTCTGTAATAACAGCAGAAAACAGGTAATTTGTGTACTAATGCGTCGTTTACTTCCTTTGTTTATTGTTATTGGAATAGTTTGTCCCGGCGCTCGTGCGCTGGCGCAGACCTATTTCACGTCTACCGAGGTAGGTTTTTCAGCCGGTGGTTCCCAGTATTTTGGCGACCTCAACGACCGCTATGGGTTCAAAACCATCAATCCCGCTTATGGTATTTATGGCCGCAAGCACATCAACAACTATATATCGCTGAAGATAGGTGCATACTATACGCGGGTAAGCTATGACGACAAGCTGAACACAGATCTTTTTCAGCAGCAGCGCAACCTCAACTTTCGCAGCAATATTGCAGAGGCTTCTTTTCAGGCCGAATTTAATTTCTTCCGCTTTGTTACGGGCGATCACTACCACCGTTTTACCCCCTACCTTACCGGCGGCATAGGTGCGTTTATGTTCGACCCCTATACTACCCATGCAGGTAGCAAGTACCTGCTGCGCCCACTGGGTACAGAAGGGCAAAATCTGGGCGGATTTGATGAGCGCAAGTATACCAACATCAGCGCCTGTGTGCCTATAGGTGCCGGCGTCAAATACTGGATATCAGGTGGGGTAAACCTGACACTGGAAATTACTGACCGCCTCACCTTTACAGACTATCTGGACGATGTAAGTACTACCTATGTAGGCCTGGACCGCTTTCCCGTAAGCGCCAAAACACCCGCTTACCTGCTGCAAGACCGCTCTATAGAAATAAACCCCGACAATCCGCTGGGGCGCAAAGGAAAACAACGTGGCAACTCCGCCACCAAAGACCAGTACCTAATGGCTATGCTAAGCGTATCTATACACTTTGTTACCTACAAATGCCCAAACTTTATGGACAAGGATATGATCAGCACTTATTAGATTCTGTCTTATTCTGATTATCCCTCCAGTTCCAGTATCCCATTCACCCACTCATCATCAAAGCGGGTATTGAACTTTCTATAGAAGTTTAGCGCAGGTTCATTCCAGGTGAGTACCTGCCAGGTGATACCGCTGAATTTTCGTTCCTTAGCCTCTGATATCAGTGCATTCATCAGCATAGCCCCCAGGCCCTTGCCGCGTGCTGCCTCTGTTACCAGTATATCTTCCAGATACATGCGCTGCCCCTTCCAGGTAGAGTAGCGTATATAATAGAGGGCAAACCCCAGCACCACACCATCCTCCTCTGCCACAAAGGCCCACCACACAGGGTTGGCACCAAAGCCGCTTTCCCTGAAGTGCTCCAGCGTTACCGTTACCGCCTCAGGTGCCCGCTCATATACTGCCAGCTCCTGCACCAGCTCCATCATCCGGGGGCAGTCTGCTGCTGTAGCCCTGCGTATTAGTTTTGTACCGGTCATAGTGGTTTAACTTTTTGTTGTGCAATACTAATCGGTAAAACACGTTATTCCAAATCAGAAGTTATATTGACACACCAGAATACATTTGCTCCCAAAGTTGCGTTAAACTAATACTGCCTATTATACCATTGAATACATTTGCAAAGAGTTTATTTTTGAATTCATATTGCTCATAGCCGGGTTCTGTATGCAGGCCGGTTAGCGATCAATGGTTAAACACACAAACACACACGATGAATACACAGGGCGAAATTTTATGGGTTGATGACGAAATTGACTCTCTCAAGTCCCAGATACTGTTTCTGACAAACAAAGGCTACACGGTAACCCCCCTCAGCAATGGCTACGATGCGCTGGAGCTGCTGAAGGAGAAGACCTTGGATGTAGTGCTGCTCGATGAGAGTATGCCCGGGCTTACCGGCCTGGAAACCCTGGCAAAGATCAAAGAGCTATACCCGCTGCTGCCCGTGGTGATGATAACCAAAAACGAAGCAGAGAATATAATGGAAGATGCGCTGGGCGGGCAGATAACCGACTACCTGATAAAACCGGTAAACCCCAACCAGGTGCTGCTATCCCTGAAAAAAATAATGGACGGCAAGCGACTGGTGTCTGAAAAAACAACCATAGCGTATCAGCAGGATTTCCGCAACCTGTTTATGGCCCTGAGCAACAACCCCGACCACGAAGAGTGGAAAGAACTGTACAAAAAGCTGGTGTACTGGGAGCTGGAAATGGGCAAAAGCGACAGCGAGGAAATGATGGAGGTGCTACAAACCCAAAAATCAGAAGCCAATACAGAGTTCTTCAAATACATATCTAAAAACTATGCCGACTGGATAAAAGACAGCGGCAAAAATGCCCCGCTATTATCGCACCGGGTGTTTGAGAAAAAGATAGCCCCACACCTGCAGCAGGGCAAGCCTACTTTTCTGGTGGTGATAGACAATCTGCGTCTGGACCACTGGAAGGCGTTTCAGCCCATCATGTCAGAGTCTTTCCGGGTAATGGAGGACGACCTGTATTATAGTATACTACCCACCGCTACCCAGTATTGCCGCAATGCGATATTTGCAGGTATGCTGCCGGTGGATATAGAGCGCCACTTCCCTATGGAGTGGAAAAACGATGACGAAGAAGGTGGTAAAAACCTGTATGAAGAGACCTTTCTGCGCAACCAGCTGAAACACCTGAAACTGGACCACCTGAAAACCCAGTACATCAAAATCACCAACAACGACCATGCCAAAACCATGGAAGACAATATTCACAACTGCCTCAATAACGACCTTACCGTTATCGTGTACAACTTTGTGGATATGCTGTCGCACGCCCGCACCGAGATGGAGGTGCTCAAAGAGCTGGCAGGCGATGAGGTGTCTTACCGCTCGCTGGCCGTAAGCTGGTTTGAGCATTCGCCGCTGTACCGTGCCCTCAAAAAAATAGCTGAGAAAGGGATACAGGTGCTGCTGACCACAGACCATGGCAGTGTGCGGGTAAAGACCCCCAGCAAGTGTGTGGGCGACCGTGCCACTACTGCCAATCTACGCTACAAGCATGGCCGCAATCTGCAGTTCGAGGCGAAGGATGTGCTTTCATTCCGCGACCCCAAGCAGGCCGGGCTGCCCGTACCCAATGTGAGCTCTACCTTTATCTTTGGCAAGGGCGATATTTTCCTTTGCTACCCCAACAACTACAACCATTTTGTGAACTACTACAAAAACACCTTTCAGCATGGCGGTGTATCGCTGGAGGAAATGATAATACCGGTGGTGAGGATGGAAAGTAAGTAGGAAAACAGAGCGGTGTGGCACACTTTTGGAAGTGTGCCACAGCTTATATAATATATCAGCCTTACCTGAAGGCTATACTACAGGCGCGGCAAGCTGATAGTGATGACGGGCGATTTTTGAAAATTGCGCACTTTTCCTGAACTTTTTTTGTTTGCATGGTTTTAGGGTTTTATACTTGATTTTCAATTATTTAGAACTTTAGAACCTCTTACTTTTTGCGCAAAAATTGCGCACTTTTACTCGCGCGATTTTTGTAATATTTTATTCTGGTGGTAAGAAGAGTTGTTAGCATCTGACAGGTACAATAATGCCACAAAATGTGTGCCAAGAAAATGGGGAGGGTGACACCTGTACTAGCTTGAAGACATCTTTGCAGAGTCTTTCCATATGTATGCAGGTATCGGTTCGTTCAATTCCCATGTTATACTCATCGGTTTCTGATGGTAATGCTTAACATAGTTAACATTTCCAAGGAAGACATACCCGATTGTATTACCCATATCGTCTTTGTTTTTCTCTCTTACAAAAAGTAAAATGTTCTTACCTGTTTCCTTTTGAGTAATGTAGCTAAGTCCTGCACCGAGATCGGGTTTAGCTGAATTTTGAGACTGCCAATGAAATAATGTTTCACTTATTGCATAGTCATCATAAAGAGTCGTTGGCGAATATTCCTTTTCTGATTTTTCTAACGTCACAAATAGCAGCTCTGTGTTTTTGTCTTTAATGTTTATCACACCTGCCTGCGATAGTAATTTTTCATCAATAGTATTACATCCAAAGGCGGAACAAATTTGATCTCGAGTATACCTACTGTATACCTTTAGTGGCATAGCATAGTTCAAGTCAATAGGTTTCTCTAGAAAATCGATTTTGTCAATTAGAATTTCGAGCACTTCCACTATTTCAGACACCAAATCTCTATTGGCGCCAATTGCGGCAATACTACTACCCAAATCATTGTTTTTACTAGCCTCCTGCCACACATCGTAATGCAACATAGTACACATTAATATTTCGTTTTCACTTAATGAATCAACGTTAACACAGAAGTTCATTTTAGCTAAATCTAATATGAATTGTAAATAGGAAATAGAATTACACAGAAGCCATTTCTTACTGATAGCTCGAGTTATTTCTTTTTCACAGTTTGTTGGAAATTCTCTTTCTATTCCTGCTTCTACACACAGTCTCTTCCAGCTCCCTTTCTTGTATATAAATTCAAGTGAAATGTTATTTTCGCTAATAAAGTTATACAGGGTAATTGATTTGCTGCTATTGTATTTGAAGCTGCGTATTTTATCTAGAAGTTGCTTTCTATTAATACTCGTTGCACTCTTAATGTTCTCTAATATATATTCTTTTGCTTTCTTCTCAAGTACGATGGAACAATTTAAAGGCAAATGTGGGAATTCATCTTCAATTTCTTTGGAAGTGGATGTGTTTGTTTTTCCAATTAATGCTCTGAACTTCTTCTCAAAATCATATTCTGGCCTACTATTGCCAACAAAGTCAAGCACGGTCAAACACTCTTTGCCTTTTGCCTTTCTTAAGCCTCTTCCTAATTGTTGCAAAAATACAGTTAAGCTTTCTGTAGGTCTTAGGAATAGAACCGTATCTACTTCAGGTATATCGACGCCTTCGTTAAATATATCTACAACAAAAAGGTAATTGATATCACCTGATAAAAGCCTCGTTCGTAACTCTGTTCTTAATTCACTATTGTTACTTGTAAGGTATTCTGCCTTTAAACCCGCTTCCTTGAAATTCTCTGCCATGTATTTTGCATGCTCTTGCGATACACAAAATCCTAAAGCTCTAACATTATTTATGTCAGTCAAGTACTTGTCTAAATTTAGTAGTATTTCACTCAGTCTTTGGCGGTTATTAATGTACAATTGCGTTAATTCACTTTGAATGTACCTTCCTTTTTCCCACTTAACTTTGGATAAATCAACGCTGTCCGAAATGCCAAAATACTGGAATGGACATAGTAGTTCTCTATTTAGCGCTTCCGGTAACCTTATTTCAGCGGCAATGACATTACAAAAGTCAACAAGAATATTTTCATTATCCATTCTTTCAGGAGTAGCCGTAAGTCCCAAAAGAACCTGAGGCTTGAACGCTTCCAAAACTGGTCTATAGCTTTTTGCGGCAATATGATGTACTTCATCTATTACAATATAGTCATAGTAATCTTGCGTGAGCTTAGAATTGGGCAATTGATTATTTAAGGTTTGAACGGATGCGAAAACCACATCATTTTTAGTTGGCAAAATTCCATCTACCCATAATTCGCCGAAATTATTGTCTTTTAATACCCCTCTAAATGTTGCTTGAGCTTGCTCAAGTATCTCTTTTCTGTGAGCAACAAATAATAATCGAGCCCGACTTTTGCTCTCTTTAAATTTCTTATAGTCAAAGGCCGCTATTACAGTTTTTCCAGTCCCTGTCGCAGCAACAATTAAATTTCTATACCTATTATGTAATACTCTTTCTGCTTCAAGTCTTTCTAGTATTTCTTTTTGGTATGTAAATGGAGATAAGTCAAAATATGCAATTGTGTAATTACTGGTGCCTTTTTGTCTATTTATTGAGTCTTGTAGTTTCTCTCTATCCTTGTGTTTATCAAAACTTTCGAAGCTTTTATCTTCCCAATAAGACTCAAACGTGTCGTGAAACTTCTTAATTATGTGGCCAATTTCTTTCGTTGTGACTTTCAAATTCCATTCCAATCCGTTGGTAACTGCAGATCTTGAGAGATTTGATGATCCAATATATCCAGTGTGAAATCCACTGTCTCTAAGAAATAGATACGCTTTAGCATGCAATCGTTCACTCTGTGTATTATACGAAACTTTTACTTCGGTATTTCTCAAATTGGCTAAGTACTCAACAGCTTTCACGTCTGTTGCTCCCATATAAGATGACGTTATTATCTTTAATTTACCCCCGTTATTGGTGAATTCTTCAAATTCTTTTTGGAACACTCTGATTCCTCCATACTTTATAAAGGAGACTAAAAAGCAAATCTCATTGGCAGATAAAATCTCTTTCTTCAGTTCACTTTCCAAAGATATTTTTAGGTTGTTTCCCCCAATAAATAGTTCGCTCTGGGTAAATCTTGTATATGGCGTAATGTGTTTTATATGGTCGTCTATTTTTACATAATCTATATCCAAGCGTGAAAAAATTGCAGTCAATATCCTCCCTTGAATTTCAATAATGTCATCTTCAAAATCTGTAGTTTTTAGTTCCTCGTTTAATAATTTGATTATCTTATTTGAGAGTTCGATTTGCTTTTCAACATTATTTTCATCCTTAATTGTTGATAAGGCTACTCCGATTACCTCTCCTAAATACTTGCTCAAGTATTTGGAAGCTTCTTCTTTGTCTAAAATTGATTCTTTGACATAAAAATTTGATGTACCAAGCTTGTTTAATTTAGTCAGAAAAAGCCGATTTATCAGCTGTTCATAAAGCCCTAGTTTAAGCATTTGGAGAGTTTATTAAATCGTGAAGTATTGGAAGGTCTGCTGGTGCCCAATCCAGAGTTGACAATTCACTTAGGGATAACCATTGAGCATTTTTATGTTCTGTTAAAATCATATCACCACTTAAATATTCTGCTATAAATGGTATGAGATTGATTTTGAAGTTTCCATAATCATGCACGTAACTATTTGCCGATTTTTTGATACTTATTGTAATGTTTAGTTCCTCAATCAGTTCTCTGTGAATACATTCTTCTGCGCTTTCATTATCACCTACTTTTCCGCCAGGGAATTCCCACTTTAAAGGAAGTTTCATTTTCTCACTCCTCTGAGCAACTAGAATTTTGTCGTGCTTAAAAATAATTGCACATGCTACATTTATCACATCTTTATTGATCATGCTCTAATATATAAATGTTTATTCGCTAACAGGATAATCAAACATACCTTTCTTATCTCTTTATATTTCTAATCTTCCGCCGCAAGAAACACATAACCACATGTTGCATTTAGGCATTTATGTATCTGGCATTGATCGCTACTGTAAGAATAATCCTCAAAATTTATTCTAGAACCGCAATAACCGCAGGTCATTGGCTGGTCGTTTTATGAGGAATATGTCAAAAGGTATTTCTATAATATTCATTCTGAAAGCTACAAAAACATTGCCCGTTGCAATCCTATACGTGTCACGTTTGAAGAATAGTTACATAACCCACCTACACAGGTGTGGAATACTTCCGGCAGTGTGCCACACACGCACAAAAATTCTTTTAGTTTCACCTGATTCTGGCACACATTTTGCTGCCTATTTAAAGCCTGGCAAGCATGCTTTTACACCAAAATTCTTTGTGTGCGCCAATAGCTTTCATTTATGGGGTCACCATGGGGTGATGTAGGGTGTAGCATCTATGTGCAACTGCTTGATTATCAATCCTGATGTGTTATTAATGGCAGGTAAAGAATTTTATTCAAATAGGGTGCAGTTGCTGTTATCCTTCATTTTTAATACGTAGCCTTGGGGCCGTTTTTATTGTCTTCTTCGTGGCCGTCGAGGCAGGCAAGCCAGATGCCGTATACGGGTATCATCAGGTGCCAGCCGGTTTTGCCTACGTCCTGCATGCGGCGCACACCTACACATATCAGTGGCATGAGCACCAGACCCAGATAGGAGAGGTCGGCAATAGTCTGGTTTAGAATCACCTCTTCCTGGCCCAGCAAATGGAGGCTGCCAAAGTGCAGTGTCAAACTAATAGCCAGATTGATAAAGGTAAAGTACCAATACTCTTTGCGGCTGGCGCGACCCTTGAAGGTGATGTACTTCTGCCAGGCTCTGAAGTAGTATTTCATGTGTCTGAATTTTTGATTTTCATAAAGTTAAAAATGTTTTGCGAAAAGTGGCGTGTTTGGTTTTTCACCGCGGACCTGCCTGCGGTAGGCAGGGGCGCGGACCTACCTAATCGGTAGACAGGGACACAAAGGGGCGGGTAGGGTTCACCACAAAGTGCACAAAGGACACAAAGGATTTTTTACCGCAGGCAGGCAAAGGGCACGAGGGACACTAAGAGGGTTTTACTGCGGTGATGCGAATCTACCTGGTCGGCAGACAGGGACGCAAAGGGGAGGAGTGCTTTAAGGTAGCAATGAAGGTTTCGCCAACTGCATTGAGAAGGCAGGTTAAGCAAATGAAAAATACTGAGGAAGGTAATTGCTGACATACTCTATGAGTGTGAATGTGTGATTGATGTAAGAGATAACTCCAGCTATGTAACAGTTTACAT
Source organism: Taibaiella sp. (assembly GCA_021740995.1). Classification (GTDB taxonomy): domain Bacteria; phylum Bacteroidota; class Bacteroidia; order Chitinophagales; family Chitinophagaceae; genus Nemorincola. The sequence goes on along the minus strand of JAIOYR010000004.1, from coordinate 38,278 downwards.
ATAGGGGCAGCCTACTTTTGTGTCAGTGAAAAAGTTTTTCGCCTTTAAACAATAATACTATGACAAAAACACGAATTATTACGATGATAGCGCTTTTAGGAATGACTTCATTTGCCTCTTGCAAAAAAGACTACACATGTACTTGTACTACGGTAGTGGGCGGAGTGTCGGCTGACATAAAGCATGATATAGACAATTCGAATTATGCTGATGCAAAACAATCCTGCAACAATTTTGAAGATCAGGCCAATAAGAGTTTGCCAGGTGGTACTTCCTGCAGGTTGTAATTTTCAATCTGAAGTATGTATAACGAGAAAAAACGCCATCAGGCGTTTTTTCTCGTAAAAACCATCTCCCAGGCTAGTTGCCCTTAATTGTTTGATAAAAAAATAAACACTAATTTCAAATTTTCATTTCGTGTTTCTCATTTTTTGCCACGCAGTAAGCAACCGTTGTTATTATGGTATTCAGCAGCATTGTATTTCTTTTTTACTTTCTGCCTGTGTTCTTTCTTATCTATTATCTGGCAGATAAGCGATACAAAAATGCTATTATACTTGCGGGCAGTGTCTTCTTTTATGCGTGGGGTGCTCCTAAGTTTATATTCATACTGCTGGCTACTACTATCATAGACTTTTATGTGGTGCGCCTGATGGACAGGCAGGTACAAAAAGTACAAAGGGTACTGCTGCTGTGCCTGTCGCTGAGTATCAATCTGGGGCTGCTGTTTTACTTTAAGTACAGCAACTTCTTTGTAGAGAATATGAACCATGTGCTGCAGCGCATGGGTATAAAGGAGATAGCATGGGCAAGGCTGATACTGCCCATAGGTATATCGTTCTACACCTTTGAGACCATTACGTATGTGGTAGATGTGTACAGAAAGGTACACAAGCCGCTGCGCAACTTTTGGGACTATCAGTTGTACATCATCCTCTTCCCCAAACTGATAGCAGGCCCCATCATCCGCTTTCACGACTTTGCCAATCAGATATATGACCATACGGGGTTTGAGACCACGGATAACAAGCTGAGAGGGCTGTATCGCTTCCTGATAGGGCTGGGAAAAAAAGTGCTTATAGCCAATGTAATGGGTGCCAGTGCGGATGCCATCTTCACGATGCCACAACATGAGCTGGGAACCATGACCGCATGGCTGGGTGCGCTGAGCTATACCTTCCAGATATACTTCGATTTTTCGGGCTACTCTGATATGGCTATAGGGCTGGGCCTGATGATGGGTTTCCGCTTTCCGGAGAACTTCAATAACCCTTATACCGCAGTGTCTGTTACGGACTTCTGGCGCAGGTGGCACATAACGCTGGGCACCTGGATGCGCAACTATCTATACATTCCGCTGGGTGGCAACAAGGTGAACAATAAGCTGCGGCTATACTTCAACCTGTGGCTGGTGTTCCTGCTGTCGGGCCTGTGGCATGGTGCGGCATGGGGGTTTGTGGCTTGGGGCTTGTATCATGGTTTTTTTCTGGTGGTGGAGCGGTTGTTTCTGGGCAGGTGGCTGCAGCGCCTGGGCAAGGCGGCATGCCTGTATACCTTCCCGGTGATAATGATAGGGTGGGTATTTTTCAAGATAGAATACTTTCATGCTGCGCTGGGCTATTTCAAAAGGATGTTTAGCTGGCATGCAGACACCCGGGGATGGATGCCTGACAAGGAATATCTGGTGTTTCTGGCAGCAGCTATCTTCTTTTCGTTTATCACACTGACTGAGGCCGGCAAAAGGCTGCAGGAAAAGGTGTTTTACAAAGACTATACGGTGACCATGCATATGGCTATGGCGTGCCTGGGCATTGCATTGTTTATCATATCGGCAGGGCGCATTACCGTATCTACTTTCAATCCGTTTATTTATTTCAGGTTCTGATGATGATGGAAACTACAATCAAGAAGGGGCTATTCTACTGCATGTTCATTGTGATGTTGCTGCCGCTGGCACAGCATTGCTTCAGCTTTGTAGAAAGTGCTGCGCTGGAGGGTGGGTTCAAAGCAGCAGACGATACTACATTTAGCATAGAGGGATGGAGAGAAGGGGGCTACCAGCAGCAGAAAGAAAAATACCTGAATGATGCCACGGGCTTCAGGGCAGACCTGGTGCGGCTAAACAATCAGCTAGACTACTCGCTGCTGGATAAGTGCCACACCGCATGGACGGTGAAGGGCAAAGAACGGTATTTGTTTCAGCGGCCTTACCTGGATGCGTATGTGGGGCTGGACTATATAGGCTATGAGGCTATACTGCAAAACTCTGTGAAGCTCAAAGCCATACAGGATACGCTGGCCCATATGGGCAAGTCGCTGATACTGGTGTATGCACCCAGCAAGGCTACCTCTTACCCCGAGTACTTCCCTGACCGCTGGGGGCGCATGAAGCAGGGCACCACCAACTATGCTACCTACAGGCACATCTGCGACTCGCTGGGCATCAATCAGGTAGACATGGATGCGTGGTTCGTGGCTATGAAGGGGAAGAGTAAAGAGCCACTATTTTCGTTGCAGGGTATACACTGGACCAACTATGGTGCCATACTGGGTGGCGACAGCCTGATACGGTATATGGAGCGGCTGACAAATATAAAAGTGCAGCACCCTGTATGGACGCAGATGGAGCATACCAGCAAGCTGAGAGCAGGCGATGATGATGTGGCACGCGAGCTGAATCTGATCTTCCCGGTAGCTACCGAGACCCTTGCCTACCCGGTGATACAGGACGTGCCGGATAGCGGGCAAAAGAAAATAAACGCCATATACATAGGCGATAGCTATGCTCATAAAATGGTAGAATTCGGGATAGTGTACAAGATGAATGACCAGTGCGAATTCTGGCGCTACTTCGACGAGATGCATGATATCAACGACCATAAGTTTACCTACATCAGGGAGTATGACTGGACAGGTGCTATAGGCAAGGCAGACTGTGTAGTGCTGGTGTATACCATCTTCAACTTCAACCAACTGGGCAATGGATTTATAGACCAGGCATATAACCATTATTACACTGAAAAAGTAAAAAGTACAAATTAAACTAAGGATTGTACAATGCTAAGAGCCGTGGCAGTAGTACCTTTGCTGTGCAATGCAAAAGGTGAAAAGTACAATTCCGGTATATGATATATGCTCCCTGAGTGGTCATAGCCACAATCCGGATGAGTTGATAGCAGCACCATTTGGCGCATACCTGCAGGTGCACCCCAATCTGCACTTGCCACACCGTCATTCATTCTACCATATAGTATGTTTTACCGAAGGAGGCGGCTATCATACTATTGATTTCGAGAAGTTTCCGGTAAAGGCAGGGCAAATCTATTTTATGATTCCCGGTCAGGTGCATAGCTGGAACTTTGAGGGCAGAGTGGATGGCTTTGTCGTCAATTTTTCAGAGTCCCTGTTTCGCTCCTTTTTATCTAACGACCATTATCTGGATAAGTATTGTTTTCTGAGAGGGGTAGCACACGATAGTGTATACAGGCTGCAACGCACTGCATATACGAATGCAATAAGCCTCTTTGAAAAAATGATAAGCGAAGCGCAAAAAAGCGATGGATACTCCCTCGATTATATTCGCGCCTGCCTTATAGAATTGTTTGTAACGGTGCAGCGCAATGTTGCCGACTGCCTGCCTGCGCAAGCGCAGCAGCAACATCAGTTGATACACTACAATTTCAGAAAGCTGGTAGACATTCACTATGCCGAAAAAAGGCTGCCCAAAGAATATGCAGCGCTACTGTGCATCACCCCCAATCACCTGAATGCACTGTGCAACAACCTGCTGGGCAAACCAGCGGGCGAAATAATACGCAACAGAATACTGCTGGAAGCAAAGCGGCTGCTGATAAACGCCGACCAAAGTATAGCGGATACGGCATTGCAGCTCAACTTCTCCGACAACTCTCATTTCACCAAGTTTTTTAAAAAGGCTACAGGTATTACACCGGAGGAATTCAGAAAGGCTTCCGGCAACATTGTTTAAAGAAATTGTATGAATACTAATAATTCGAACCCGGGACTTTTCAGGAGTATTGTAACCAATAAATGCCCTCATTGCAGGAAGGGCAATCTGTTTATAGACCCCAATCCGTACCATCTGAAATCTACTATGCAAATGCCGGACAAGTGCCCGGTATGCGACCAGAAGTATGAACTGCAAACAGGCTTTTATTTCGGCACTGGCTTTGTGAGTTATGCCCTGTCTGTGATGCTCAGCGGCTTCAGTTTTGTAATGTGGATGCTAACGATAGGCATGTCATTCCGGGATAACCGTGTGTGGTGGTGGCTGGGTGCAAATGCTGCTATGCTTATACTGCTGCAGCCGCTGATACAACGTTTGGCACGCTCTATATGGATATCCATCTTTGTGCGCTATGAAAGGTCTTAAGATAGCATGGTAATCTGCGAGCAGCGTAGTGTCTTCAGCCAAACAAAGCAGGATATTCACTGCTACGCTGTACATAACCTGCTTACGCTGATGCCAGTGGTATATGCAGCAGCATTGTTCTGTAGCCGGTCGTGCCAATAGCAGCGGGTTAGCTTATATCTTCTTCAGGAAAGAAGAGTACATCCAGATGAGTTTTTCCTGCTCGCGGATATAGTCGCTCATCAGTGCGCTCGAGCCTTCGTCCTCAGCGTCGTTAGCCAACTTTAGCAGCTCTCTCTGCTTTACTATTAGTTTTTGCAAAGTAGCCACAATAAGAGTTACACCTTCTTCGCCATTTTGTATGTCCTTGGCCTCTTTCAGTTCACTTGTCTTAATGTAGTCTGAAAAAGAATGGATGGGTGTGTTGCCCAGCGTAAGCACCCGCTCTGCCACTTCGTCTACCTTCAGCAGCAGGTTGGTATACAGCTCTTCAAATTTGAGGTGTAGCTCGAAGAACATATTGCCACCAATGTTCCAATGTAGCCCACGCACATTCATGTAGAATATCTGATAGTCTGCGAGTAGTGCATTTAGTTTGTTGGCAAGTTGCTGTGCTTTCTTACTGTTCAGACCTATTTTATTGTTGTTGCCCATGTTTGTAGCTGTTTGCGACTGTAAAGTTAACTCTTTCGGAAAGAAAAGATGGTGATTAATGTCACGGTTTACTTGCCAATTTTGCGATAATTCCCACTTTTCATTCGGTTCATGAATTCAGAACTACCGTTCATGAAATGTATAAAGGTGCCTGCTATGCGCCCATGTACTTTTACAAAAACAAATCAAAATAACATTCTATGAAAAACATCATTATTACACTGGCAGCAGCTATGATTTGCATCACCTCCTGCAAAAAACAACCCACACCGGCACCTGCATCTGTGGTACATTCCGAAGTAATAACAGAAGCGGACTTTAATGGCAGCAAGGCCACTCAGGTTATCAGGCAGAATAAGAAAACCGGAGAAGGTATTGAGTTTGATTACGACCTAATAATAAAAGAGATATCTGATAACAAATATGAGGCTAGTATCAAAATACATGGTCTGAAATTAAATGGCAAGAAAACTGATGATGCAGACAAAATGGGTGTTGCTGCTGTTACACTGTCGCTCAGTGGTACGAAGGACAGCAAAGAGAAACCGCTTTCCGTGGAGCTGACAGTAAAGGATGTAAAAGAACTGGCAGACAAGAAAGTCATTACTTTCCCCGTTTTTGAATACAATGGCAACCTGGCATATGAGATGATTGATGTACGCTCTACAATAAGCGTTGCCCCTTCGAATGTGACGGTATTTGGCAAGTCAAGTTTTTCATTTGGCCAAATTCTGTTCACCTTTTCGGATCCATCAATAGATGTAAGCCGAACCAGTTGGGATATTGCTGAGGGTATTACCGGAGCTGCAAGCATTAAAGGAAAGGTTGAGGGACATGAAAAAGCGTCAATTAACACGTACACGAACTTTGCTCTGTTTTATAATGGCACAAAAGGATCTGAAAAATGTGATGTGGTTGAGAGCAACACAATATTTATTTTGCCTAAAGGGCATACAGTAAAGCAAGAACCCAAGGTATCAAAAGTGAAGATTCAGGACGAATATGGCTATGTAGTAGTAACGGTCAGCGGCGACCCTGCCATGATGGTAAAAACGCTGACATACAAGCCAGAACCCGTTTCGGGCAAGGAACAGCCCGTGATGAAATTTGTAGCCACCCACTTCAATACGCAGCAAGGTGTGCAACGCTTTGTAAGTACACAAACATGGGAACAGGTATATGGCAAAACAGCGTTCAATTCAAGTACAACTTTCGGCACCGTTATCGGGTTTGTTTACGGACTGTAGAATGACTAGCCGATGAAGTTCGGAACAATGCAATTTCATTATAAAGTACAAGCCGCTTCCAATGCCTATTGGGAGCGGCTTTTGCTATGCACCTGGTGCTCTGTCGAGGCAGCAGGGCGCGCCCTGCTTTAAGTAGTCTCCCGACTACTTCATAGAAGTAGGCTGCCGATCGTTATCGGCAACGGATTGACGTGAGTAGCGGTGTCATGCACATACCTAACTGCCTATGATACGCCGTGGTACTGCCTGATCGTTGTCTGTGATGCTTAGTGGCTTCATCTTTGTAGTGTGGATGCTTACAATAGGGATGTCATTTAGGGACAACCGTGTATGGTGGTGGCTGGGCGTAAATGCAGCTCTGCTCATAGCCCTGCTGCTGCTACAACGTCTGGCCCGCTCTATCTCAATATCCATCTTTGTGCGTTATGAAAAGCGCTGACGACGGGGATAGGCTATAGATATGCACGTATTACGGGAGGGGTGCAATTCATATCCTCGCATATCGGAATCTCCCCTCCCTATAGTCATCGGGGCTCCCGGAGAGCGGGAGTGACGATGTCCTCGCCATCGCTGGGGTAGTATGGCAACACAGCAGCTTAAGATTGAGTATGGGGTATTGCAAGTGAACGTATAATCGTAAACATTGCCAGACAATCCTCTCTTGAGTGTGCCTGAAGTTACATTCCTATTACTGATGCTGTCCTCTGCAATATAGTAGGTAATGCTACCAGGTAGTATCCCATTGATTGTTTCTTTACTTTTAGTTTTACAGTGAAGTACCCCTCGGCAGCACTCTATCAGCATCATGATTGGCTCAATAAACGGTCATCGCTGCACAAGTATAGTGCCCCGAATAGCTATTGCCTGAAGGCCATTGATATAATAGGAATACATACCACCAGGTAAGCCTGCCGTATTGATTATAGTAGTGCCACCAGTTGCAGTGGTTTCATATACCTTGCTGCCAATGGATGAATAAAGGGTTATGATTGCAGGCTGTGATGTTGGTAGCCTGAAGGTGATGGTACTTCCGGCTGGGTTTGGGTACACACCTATACCGCTGCTGCCAGAGCTTTGCGGCAGTGCCGCGGTGCTGCATAGTGTGCAATTTTTTGTGCTGGTAACATCAGCATCGGTGGCAAGCATAGTTTCGAATGATGTTCCCTCGGCGCAGTTTCCCTTCAGGGTATAATTGAGCCAGGGGATAAGGTATTGGTCTATTTTGGTGTGCTGGGCAGCACGGGTGATACCGGGAGCAGGTGTGCAGGTAGATTCGCCAAAGCTACAGGTGATGCTGGTGCCGGCCATCTGGCAATGGCTGCCCCCCTTAATGCTAATATAGTGCTTGCATGCCGAAACAAGTGCGGCATACATGAGCTGCTGATTGGTGGCGGGAGGGGTAACACAATCGTTCTCGCCGGCATACACAAGCGCCGGTGCGGCTACTGTGGCAGCGGCACCTATGGCCGAGGGTGTGGTCTCGGCAGCAGCAAAGGTGACTATGGCTGTTATAGACGTATCGGAGGACATAGCCAGAAATGCGGCTCCGCCACCCATGCTGTGCCCCATGACGCATGTAGCCGTATGTACCCGATTGTATAGAACAGATGAACTGAGCGTGCCCAGCTCTTTAACTTTGCGCAGCACAAAGGCGAGGTCCTTGCCAAACTCGGCATGCGAAGGCGAGAATGAGCCCTCGGTGGTAGGGAAGGCGATGATATATCCCTTTGAGACAACGGCATTTCTGATATTGGCATAGGCATCCTGCGTCATCACAAAGCCATGACCAAAACTGATAGAGGGTGCATTGCCGGTGAGCGCTGTAGAAAATGGTACATTGTCGCCGGCCATGTCTGCGGGATAATATATTTCGGTGGGTACAGACCGGTTGCTTCTGTCGGCATCTGTAAATGTAGCAGTGATGTGCCCTACCTGATAGGTCTGAGCACGGGATGCAAATACCTGCAATACACAAAAAAACACTACAAGTGTGCTTCTGATGAGTCCGTATACTTTCGTCATTTTGTTTAATACTTTGACCGTAAAATTAAACAAAATTAATTATATTGAGGATATAAAATATTGTTTGGCCTGCCAATTTCAAAAACAGCGGATACACGTTGCACTTGCCTGGTAAGAATGAAGCAAGATTCTAAGTCCAGTATTGGGATATCTTCAAAAAATATCACCCTCAAAAAAATGACCGCTCGGGTATTACCGGAGCGGTCGTTTTTGGGATTTTGACTATTGGCTATTCATTAGTTAAGAAAGCGGTAACCTACAGTAAGCTGTATGGTAGATGTGGTCCATTTGCCTACACTCAACTTATCCTGGTCGGTAAGGCCCTTGATATACCTGGCGCCTATAGTGAGTTTCAGCGGCAAGTGTACTTCGGCACCGGCAGCTAAAGATATGTCGGACGATGCGATTGTGTTCTTTACATCAGCGCCGCCACTCTTGGCAGATAGGATGGTGGTGAACTGTGGACCTACATGCAGCTTAAGCCTTTTGATTAGCGAATATTCGAATAAAACAGGGATATCAATACCTACAGTATTGATAGTAGCAGTACCCGCACCTGCCGAGACATCTATCTTTGCAGATTTCACCAGACCTTCTACCCTTACACCCATTTTCTTTTTGGATACACCCACAAATGCTCCGCCCAATATGCCTGCAGCATAAGAGCTGTTGAAAGCAGAGCCGTTTGCCTGCTGCAAATTAACGCCGGCTTTTACACCCAGTGTTACTACGGGTACTATTTTTTTGAGTGGACCAGTCTGCGCTATGGCGGAGGTGGTACAAAAAAGGGCGGCTACTGCCGTGGACATAAGTGTGTATTTCATACGTTGTTTTTATTTTGCAAAGATAGGGAACGATGACAAATCACAGGAAATAAGTTAGTTTTTCGTCGACCCGTTGAAGTATCGCTACTTCCTGATACATGGAAGCGTATCGCTTGCGTATAACGCAAGCAGGTACAAAATACTGAAATTTGGTTTTTGCAAGACTGAGACCAGTGTCAATTGAATGCTGTGCGGCAGTACGGAAACTACTATTGAAAACTCCTGACCATATATGCCTTTACATTTTCATCTTTTTCAGCCGCCTTTAATTTATCAATATCCGCTTTCAGTGTATTTGCGGGTAGTTTACGTATCATTTTCAGTGTTACCATGCGCACATTGGCTTGTGTGTCCTGCAGCAGCTGCTTCAGCAGCAAGGCACCATTCAGTTGTGTGGCAAACTGCACTGCACCGGCACAGGCTATTCTCACTGTTATTTCGGGGTGTTTGGCTGCAGCTTTCAGTACTGTCAGCGACTCCGGAATGTTCATATAGCCGGCAAAATACACCGCCTTAGCTGCCATAGTCGTGTCAGCACCTTTCAGTAGCTGCAGCAGTGTGGGGATAGCTGTTTTGTTATATTCCTGTGCCTGCTGGTATTGCGGTTCTACTGCTGATAGTATTTTTATTATTTCGTTTTTCATAGTTCGCAGTTTATTAAAATTAACAGCAAGGTTTGGTTACATAGCGGCTTCTCAGCATTTTTGACAATTCCATTCCCGATATCATAACATCCTGATTGAGATTAACGTTATTTAGGTCATCGTTCATCAGGCGATCAGTTTTTTTTGTGTGATTCAGGCCCAAAACGTGTCCCAATTCATGTAGAATAATATAGGAGATTGCGGAACCTGAATCGCTGCCTGAAACTACAAAACCGGGTTTGTTTCGAGGGTATGTGGCGCAGCCGCCAAGTGCAGGAATAGTAGCGTCAACAAAGTATGCTACTATTTCGTCGTCGCCCACATTGTTTCGGTGTTCATACAGTTGTTCCATCTCCTCCGAAACGTAGGATTCTTTGCAATAATTACCCGACGGTGTCATAAGGTCCAGAACCATCAGATCTGGCAAATTGAGGTTCTCAATAGAAAGAACTTCTATGTGTATGCCAATATTCAAAAACATATCTCTTGCTATTAAAACGGCTATTTCCGGACTTAAAGCATAAAGTGTACTGGTCCACAACACTTTCACATGTAAACGCACCCGTGCCAGACTTGGCAACTCAAAGGGGCCTGTCCACTCGTAGTCGGGCTCCGGGCCACATATATAGTGGTCAGCACCTTTTTTCTTCACCGCTACCACATCCATTTTCCCTTCCCTGTCATTGTGCTGCACCAGCGATACCGCCGAATACTTTCCCTCGCCAAAAGTGGCAACCTGTGTCCAAAGCGAGTTGCGGCTATTGTGTAGCCGCCTGAAGTGCACCAGTCCGCCAGATGCGAGGGGTGCCACTATCTCAAACATTGTTTTGCTGCCCACAGATGCCTGTATGAATGCAGGCGAACCACTGATGCCATTGCCGAAAGTGGTAGCATATTCCCACAGCGTACTGCCAGCCTCGCGCTTGTAATGTACCAGATGGCCACTGTGTATGGCCACCACCTCCAGCGATCCCCTCAGGCTCCCCACATTTGGCCGAAGCAATGAGCAACCACTTATATTGCCCACACCAAACTGCTGTGGTTGCGACCATGCAAAGCCGCCATTGCGGCTGTTGTCGCGCTGCAAATATAGCAGCCCGCCGCCGCGCCGGGGCACCACAACCTCAAAATTGGCAAAGACACCCGCTCCTGCCTGCACAATAGAGGGTACACCCTGCACACCGCTGGTTATCAGGAAAGGCCCATGCCATTTCCTTTCGCCTGTGTCTTCGCGCCAGTAGTGCACCAGGTCTTTGCCCTTTACCGCCACCACCTCCAGATTGCCCATAGTGCCATAGTTGCCTTGTATCATGGCTATACCTGTAATGTTGCCTTTGCCCTCGCAAAGCTGGTTCATCCAGCGTGTATCTCTTTGCTGATTATCGCCTGTATAATAACAGAAGCCACCCTTTGAGCAGGGGAAAACCAGCTCAAAATCGCCATATTGACCGCTGGTGCCCTGCGCCATTGCGCCGCTGTGTTTGGGGGAATAAGGCATACGCTATAGCTTATTGTACTATGAAAATAGTTCTTTTTTGTCTTAAAGCGCATAACATTTTTAAGCAAGATGGAAGTATACACTGTGCAGGTGGGAGCATTGCTTCTTTCTGACAGGCCGAAGTGTACTTCATGCGCCTAAGCAGAAAAAACCGAAATTCTGCATTTTGCAAGCGTGCTGCCAGCCGCGGCAAAAACAAGAGAAAGCCTGAGACCCGCAGGGTGAAAGCGACAGCAGTCATAGGGATATATGGCTTGGCGATTTATCCGACGGCATTACCCGGAAGTTTTCTGGTCTTTCTCAGACAAAGCGGTAAAACGGAGCAGAAGACAGAAGTGGGATAGCCTGCTTTAGGCAGCATCAGTTTGAAGCCGATCCTATAACGGGCCTTACTTACTCGCAGCTCCTGATGTGCGGTGCTCGGGTAAGGAAATACCAGGCATGGCTAATTCTGGCCCTGTCAGCTATAGAAATGCACTTTGCCACTTTCGTGGTCAGATGCGCATTATAAACGGCAAACACCAAAATAGCAGGGGCTGCCTCTTCCGGGACAACCCCCACCTTTCACCCTATACCCCTATTCTGTTACCATTATCTTTTCATAAAATACCCCCTGTTCCGTTACCAGCCTTACCACATACTGCCCGGCTGGCAGGCTGCCAATATTTACCGGGATGCCCTTGTTCCAATTTGTGGCGTAAGTTGCTCGTCCTACAAGATTGAACAGGGCAATTTCCCCGGTAATTATTGCTTTGTTTTCAATGTCTATATATAATTGCTTTTGTGCCGGATTGGGAAACACTTTTATGCCGTTGCCCTGGGTATGCGTTTCAATACTTGCAGTTACAGACGTATCCACAGCCCGGTACCAGTCCCTGTAGAAAGTTTCACCTGCGCCTGTAGTGTAGGTCCAGCCTGCACCCAGAAAGGCTTTGTTACCAAAAGATGCCGCAATTCCATATCCACGCTTTGGAGCCGGGAAGTTGGTGATGGCACTGCCCCAACTGCCCGATACTGCATTATAGGCATAGAATGTATCGGTATATACATTGTAAGACAAACCGGCCATGCCGCAATATGCCTTATTGTTCATAGTGAATGCTACGCCCCCTCTCACCGCCGAGCCCGGATAGTCACTTTTAGCTGCCCAGCTATTCGCTACAGGGTCATAGGCATATGTTTTTTTGCTGTTTGCCCCGGCTACTATGCCGCACGACACATAACCCCTCGCGCTGCTACCTGTGCCCAGTGTAAATGCAAAAGGGCTTTCAATTTTCCCCAATGGGAAGGGTGCTTTTGGTGCCCATGTATCTGCTGCCGGGTCGAACTCCCAAAGTTTATTACTGCCACCACCCACTATGTATGCTTTGTTGTTTACCACAAAACAGCCTGCTCCTACTTTGCCGCTATCCGGCATCGGCGCCTTAGCTATCCACACATCCGTTGCGGGGTTGTATTCCCACATGTCGGCAAGGTCTATCTGCCCGCCACTGATATCAAGAAAGAACTCGGCCCCTAACCCCATATACCCCTTGCCGTTTATGGCAAACCCTACACCTGCAGACCGGTTTAAAACACCTGGCAAGTCAGCTTTTTGTGTCCACACATTTGTTGTTGTATCGTATTCGTAAAATTCTCTCGAGTTTGTAAGAGAAGCAATGTAGCCGCCACCCACGTATATCTTGCCGTTTATTGCAAAACACATAGCGTTTCGCCCCCCTATCACACTGGGGCTTGTCAGGGGCACATCCGCCTTTGCTGTCCATTTTATTGCCTGAGCATATACTATCCCTCCATTCGTAAACGGAAAATAAATCATAACTGCAAGCAACCATAGCTTTTGTAAAAATGTCCTTTTCATGTAAAATCTTTTTTTAGTTTCTATCTAAGACGCACCTGCTCACACAGGCGTTTGTGACTTTTGGTTAACTATACTTAAGTCATACTTAAAACATAGTTAATAACGGTTGCAATACTTAAAACATACTTAATTGACAACCTTTCTGTGTGCAATGCTGTCTATTTTTTCGATATTTGATGTATGCGAAAGAAGTGGATTTACTTGTTGATGGCTGTGACCAGTACTATGCTGGTTTCACTGATAGTTATACAGGTAATGTGGCTCTTAGAGGCTTCGAAAGCGGAATACCGGGAAAGACAACTCCGGGTTGGAAATGCACTTAATAACGTAAGTGTACAACTGGTAAATCACAGCTTTTGTTTTGAGCTATACGGAAAGGTTTTTGTGGATTTGGGCGATCGTTTTTTTATGATGCACGAAAATAGGTATGGCAAATCAGATACCGTTGGGATATATTATGACGAAGCCTTTACCCGCGATAAAGAAAAGGTTGGTTTTATGAACACTATGACCTTATCCATGCCCTTTACTTTGGATGTGCACATGAGGGCAACGATTATTTCAAGAGATACCACAGGATATGCAAGCGAAAAAAACTCATTTTATGAAACACTGCACGGGGCAAGATTAAACGATGTCATCAGGAACAAAAAACCAATCGACTCATTGTTAGACATGGCTTTTGTTGATTCCCTCATACGTACAAGCCTTGAAAAAGAACATATAGACCCCCATTTTGGCTTTGGCATCATCAACCTTGAAAACAACAAGATTGCCTGCCACACCCGGGTCGCAGATAGCAGCGCTTTGTTGTCATCACCCTTTAGTACAGCCCTGTTTACAGACAACCGGTTTATGTCCCCTTACAAGTTGGCCCTGGTTTTTCCAGATACACCTGCTGTCTATTTCACAAACTATCTGTTGCTGTTGTCCATAGCCGTAGTGCTGCTGCTTACCTTTTCCTTTTACGGATTTGTGCGCTTATACCTCAGGCAGGATCAGCTATCCAAAATGAAGTCTGATTTTATTCACAACCTTACCCACGAGTTCAATACCCCTATGGCCAATATAAGCCTTGCCCTGGAGACCCTGGAGGACAGCAACAAATCACTAGACCCCAAAACCAGCAATGTATTCAATATCATCTCTGCAGAATCCGTCAGGCTAAGGGAAAACATAGAACGTTCGTTGCAGGTGGCAGTAATGGACGAGGGAGCCCTTTTGTTGCACAAGGAAGAGGTGGATGTGGCACAGCTGCTTCATACAGTAATGGCATCCTATACGCTTCAGTGCGACTCGCTGGGCGGTAAGATAATGTTTGAAAGCACGGCAAACCCAATAGTATATGCCGATGAAACACACCTGCTCAACAGCATCGTGAATCTGCTGGACAATGCCATCAAATACAGGCAAGGCATACCGGAAATAGTTATCCGGCTTGAGGAAAAAAACAACGAACTATTGCTCACCGTTGCCGACAGTGGTATAGGCATGAGCAGCGAAACCCAAAAACATATCTTTGATAAATTTTTCAGGGCTCATGAGGGCGACACCCACAATACCAAGGGGTTTGGGCTGGGCCTGAGTTATGTAAAGGGTATCATCACCGCACATGGGGGCACCATAGAAGTGTGGAGCAAAAAGGGCATAGGCTCTAAATTTTTTATCAGATTACCGTTAAGAAATGGAAATTATGGAAAATAATGTTCGTGAAAAAATTCATATCCTGCTGGTAGAAGACGATGTAAATCTGGGATACCTGATTGTTGAAAACCTGCAGGCAAAGGGTGTAGAAGTAACACTGGCCAAAACCGGCAAAGAAGGTATGAACGCAATACAGAACGGCACCTTCGACCTCTGTATCCTCGATATTATGCTGCCTGAAATCGATGGTTTAAAGCTGGGCGCCAGATTGAAGTCGCTGCATCCTGCCACCCCGTTTATTTATTTATCAGCCAGAATGCAGGAAGCCGACAGGATAGGAGGTTTTGAAACAGGCGCAGATGATTATGTAACCAAGCCCTTCAGCTTCAAGGAATTATATTATCGCATAATGGTCATACTCAAGCGCAGCAACATCCTTGTGCAAACCAGTGAAACCGACCCTATAATGCTGGGCAATACTGTGTTGAACACCCAAAACCGGACATTGTACATCAATGGCTTGGAAAAAAAACTGAGCCGGCGCGAAGCCGATGTATTGTCTAAACTGATGCACCATGCCGGAAAATATGTGAGCAGGAGCGATATGCTAAAACAAGTGTGGGGCAACGATGATTATTTTTCGGCAAAGAGTATGGATGTGTATATCACCCGTATCCGTAAGCTACTGAAAGATGAACCATCACTGGGAATAGAAAACCTCTATGGGTCAGGGTACCGAATAAGAATATTTGATGCCAATGAAAATTGCCTGACTTGAATATCCGAGCTAGCCGGGTCTCCGGCTTTTTCTGCCGTGCCTGTCGACATTAAGGTACGAAAGCTGAATAAGTTTAGCAACTAAATGTCCTCGAAAAAGGAAATCCGGCTACGAGAGAAGATCTTTACTCATACTTTATTCTATTTCTTTATTTCGGTAAGATTGGCTCCCCATAGTTGCTGCTATCAGCCCCATGCTCACGCAGGAATTTCAGTACTCTCTTTTTTATTTCTTGCTCCCTGCTGCCGTTTTCGAATTCCATGTTTTTCACAAAATCGAGTAAATAGAATACTTTGTCGTCGAATTTATAAATTGGATTTTTGTAATTCGCATTTTTCTCGATTAAGTACTCTATGGTTTCAATTTTATTTGAAAATGCAGCATAAGAAATAGCTGTGTTTATGCTATCGCAAGAGAAATTCACATCCGCACCGGCATCTATAAGAATTTTTGAATTTTGAAAACTAGTGCTGGCTGCTATTTTTAACGGTGTACAGCAAATGGTGTCAATAATTATAACATGATTGACTTTGCCTCCGTGTTTCAACAATAATTTCAAATAGTTTGTTGTTTCTTTAGAAGCGGCATCAATAAATGGCGTGTCACCTGTATTTGTTTTGGCATTTGGATCAGCTCCGTTTTCCAAAAGTATTTTTGCCGAAAAATATCTGTTGTTAAATACCGACCAAGCTAGTAGGGTCATTCCCCATTTATTCTCTTTATTAAATAAAAGGTGTCTTTTCTTCCTGCAGATATCACTTATTTTTATTGTATCTTGTTCAAAAACAGCTTTTGCCAAGCCCCACGCATCAGTATTTTTATAAAGCTCTATGTCATAACCTAACAGTTTGTCTTTGTGCCTTCCAAATGCAAAAGTGTAGTTGTATTTTTTATATTTTTCTCCATTTTTATAAGACGGATTTTCCTCTTCGATGTATGAACTACAACTTATCAAAAAGCAAAGTAAATTGAATACAAAAAATAGCTTAATGTATTTGTGGGCTTTTCTATTCATTCATTGATTTTTTACAAAATTATGCATTAAAAATTATTTATTAAAAACAATTCTCTTTGATGAGTTTTAACACCTCCTCCATTTTATGTTTTCGGTATCGCAAATAGCCACCAGCACCTTTAAAAGCTATCATGGCGGGGTGTGATGGTAGCTTGCTGGTCACTGGCGGAATTTTATCAAACAAATCAGGTTTCTTCGGAGACAACACATGTTTTTTAACTCCAGATCCTAAGTTAGCCGTTGCTCCTAAGTTAACAGACTCTAAATAGTAGTTTAGAATCTCATCTTCTACTACATATGCATCTATTCTCGCCGTTTTCCCATAAGCACCATTGTTTCTTATTGTAGTGGTAGATAATCCAGGAGCATTAAATGTAGTAGCTGGTCTACCAGTAACAAGGGCTGCAAGGCTGGCCAAGCCACCTCCAAGGGAATGACCTACAAATACAAGTTGAGCGTTTTCGATTTTTATTCTATTCTCCATTATCTGGGCTATTTCTGCGGCAAGTCTATACTGTTCTGCTTTCCCAAATGGTTGCTGTATATTATTTAACCAATCATTCAATTCAAGTTCAGAGCCTCGAAATACAAAAACAAATTCCTTAACTCCATTACTGAGGGTACGAAAATAGAGGTTAACAGATAATCCAGTATGAGCATTTTTACTAAGAATAATTTGTACTCTTTCAGGAATCATATTCGCTGCATCGCTCCATTTTTTTGATAGGTAGTGCTTTTCTCCATATACGTCATCTGCCATTTCTGCATATTGTATTAAAGTTGCACAATCTATAGGCTCTTTATCCGGCTTTGGTAAAGATGGAAATGTAGGTGTAGGATTGTAAACACCCACCGCCCCGGGCTTATATGGGCGAGGTAAATTACTGCCACCCCATTCGTATTCAGGTACTAATTTTACACGAGCCTTTAGTATTTCCTGAAAAGGGCTTTGGGCTGGCGTAGCCACAGTTGTGGTGTCCGTTACCGGGCTTCTCCACACCGGTGTTGTTCTTTGTGGGGTGGGCTGTGGTGTGGGTACTGCTGTCGGTATGGCTACAGGTGGCAGGTAGGGCACAGGGGTTATTGTCTCCGTTATTTTGCCACCACCATATTCTGCATTTACGTCCTCCACTATCCCTTGCGGAATGTATTGCCCATCATCTGTAGGCGTATAATCATCCATACTACCTGTGATATGTCCCGTCTCCGTTATCTCGGTAGTGTCTATTATAGGGGCATACTCCCGCATTTCAGGTACATAGCTCAAACCATCATCGCCGGGCATAAAGTCTGTTATATCGCCCTGCATCAGCTTATCCAGGTCTATATCATCTGCTATGTTTTCTTTCTTAGTGTCGCTTCCTTTGTCGCCTTCATGGTCGGCATCGGTGCCACCGCCGCTGCCATCGGGGCAGAAGCCGCAGTTGCGCTGCATATCCCGCTCAAAGGTGTATAGCTCCTTTGCCGTAGGGTTGCCCTGGTGGGTACGTGGGTCGCCGCTGGCTACTATCTCTTCTACTTCTTTTTCATACTCCCTGCCATCCTCATTGCGCTGCAGGTCTTTTATACGGTACAGCATACCGTTGGGGTCGGTCCATGCATACCAGCCCTGTATATCCCAGCCTATCCATTTTAGTTGTTTCTGGTCCATCCAGCCCGTATCTATATAGTCTATTACCAACTGCAAAGACTGAAACTTGTCGGGCACTTCTACCTTCACATTGTTGCGTACTTTTAGTTTTTTTAGGGGTGCTGTCATGCAGCAGTTACCTATCTCTTTGTAGTGTGTGAGCCAAAAGGCAGAGAAACGAGGCATAGTTATTGGTGTTAAAATGTTAAGAGGGTGATTGGGTAAAGGGTCAATGTGGTAATGTGGGTAATGTGGGAATGAGTAAAAATAACCCGCCCTCGCACACTGTATGCGAAGGCGGGTATTATCATTGTACTTATGGTGTTGGGGGGCTATCTTATTTAAAGAAATGTTTAATTCGGTTCGCTAAACACTACATTTTTCTCCATTTGATACGCCTAATATTAAAGTATTCCAATACCAGCGGATCTTTCCGGTCTAAAGGCAAGTGAAATTTAGTTATTGGTGCATATTTTTTTGCTAAAAATATATAGTTCCCAGCATCATCCGGTCCCTGCACTTTTTCATTAAAATATGCTCTTCTTATTATTTTTTGAATAGAAGGTTTTGATTTTGAGAAATCTACAAAAACTGAATCTCGTCCACTAAAATAGTCCTGAATAAATACTACAAACCTCCCTTTCTTAATGTACCCAGAATATGTAGAACCTTTAGAACCTCTGCCCTTGCAGGTATAGCAAGATAAGAAACCTTCATACGTAAAAAAGCTATCATGTTTTTTGTGCATAATTATAGACTCATCCATCTCGTCATATAGTATATACAAACGACTATGCTGGTCCATTAAATATACAGAATCGATCAAAGAGTATAAGCCTGTATCAAAATATTTTTTTATATTTTTTGCGCTTTGTGCAGAAACCAGTCCATTAAAAAATAAAAACAAGAGAATAATAGAATTTTGCTTCATGAATAACATTTTTATGGTTTAGGCATACCTTGCATGTTTATACAATATTTAGAATTAAACACTTTTAAAAGATGGTCAGTCATACTTTTTCTTTTGTTCAAACCATTACCACCGCCATTCACCTGTTGTTCCTGATGTTCCGAAGGGCATCAGGAACTAACTATAAGCAGCCGTTCTCCGAACGGAATTGATGCACTGCTGCTGAGTGGTTGTACCAAAGCTATAGTAAAGAGAATAATAAGCCAAACAATGTTTTTATGCTACACCAAGCAGGGGGCTAATGCTATCTTTTAGCTTCATCAATATGAAGACGTTCGGAGAACGGGGCCATATTTGCAGTTCCTGATGCGCTGCGCTAACATCAGGAACAACGAGCTGGCTATCGGGTGGGGTTCTACGGCGCGCACTCATCACCTTGTAATGTTGCCCCCCCCCCGAAACGTGGCTGGAGAGGTATTTCATATTACCAATCTCAAAACACAGTCAAAATCAGCCCAAAGCCACGCCCATGGCTGCAAGAAATTTTTATGATATACACGTAGCTGTATATGATAGTACGAAAAGCGTAGTATCATAGATTCCCGTCTTGTCGAAACCGTTACCATATCGCACCTTTGTGCCAAAAACTATGATTATAAATCTAAATACTATAATGGCTACAGTTTGAAATGTCTCAATTTTAATTTAAAAAACAGTTTGACATCATTTATGCATTAGTACTGCGCTCACGCAACACCTCCCTTTAGGGCTGGGGTAACAAATATTACAAAAATCACGCGAGTAAAAGTGCGCAACTTTTGCGCAAAAATCAGCCCCCGTTTTAGATTCAACTACTTAATAATCAATTAGTTAATCGAAAAATAAAAATTCTGCAAAAAAGTGCGCAAAAACATTCCAATCCTCGGTACGCCGCTACGCTTTTTCTGTAGAGCACTCGCCGACACCTGCCTACCGCAGGCAAGTCAGGGTGACGAAGCTGAATTTACCCCAAAACAAACCCACCCTAACATACAACAAAAAAATGTTTTGTCCGTTTTTTGAAAATACACTTACCTTTAAGCGGTCTAAACAGTTATAACTATTATAATGACTAATATCTCTTTTGACCTTGTTGACATCATCAGGACAATCCAGAAACAAAAACGCTTCATTCTTATTATTACAGTGGCAGGTGTGGTGCTTGCAGGAGCACTTTTGGCTATAAAACAAAAGAAATTCAAAGCCGAAGCCCGCTTCTTTGTAAATAACCCCCTCTATGGCGACCGCAATACCCTCTTCAGGGCTGTAGATACCCGCTATGTAGACTATTTTGGCGGCGATGATGATGTGGATAAGATACTGGCACTGGCCGGCTCAGACACCGTAAGAAACCGCATAATCAGAAACTGCCAGTTTCAGACCATCTACAAAAAAGACATCAACGACCCCAAGGGCTATGCCGAGCTGATGTCTATCTTCAAAAAGAACTTTAACATCAAACGTACTGAGTACAAAGACGTGGAGATTTCTTATGTAGCCTACGACCCCGTTACTGCCGCCAATGTTACCAATATGTCGGTAAAGGTGCTGGAGGAAACCTACCGCCAGTATTATACCTACATCAAGAATGGCATCTACACCTCTATCAACGATCAGGTGATAAAGCTGGATAGCTCTATCAACTCTCTCACGGATACCCTGGCCAATATGCGCGATCAGTACGGTATATACTCTATCATAAGCCCTGCCCGCCAAAACGTAATAGTAGGTGAGGTAAAAGGCGGTGGCAAGGGTTATGGCAGAGCTATAGAGGAAATACAGAATATAGAATCTATCAAAGACCAACTGGTGGCCGACAGGGCACACTATATATCTGCCCTCAATGAGTTTCATGCTACCACAAACAGTGCTATGGACTTCCTGAAGGTGATAACCCGTGCATTGCCGCCGGTGCAGCCTGCTGGGCTGGGCACTACGCTTACCCTTGTAGCAGCAGCATTGTTATCCTTCTTCTTCAGTACGCTCTATGTGCTGATGATGGCTTATTTCCGCAAGTTAAATGCTGTAGAAAGATAGATGGTTGCCGACATACAAAACAAGTGGTTTTCCATAGCATCGTTTTCGGTGTTGTTCCTCACTATTATGTTGGTTGCCTATACCGGCAATTACTACATACTGGCGGTGCCGCTTGCATACCTGTATATAGTGCTTATGGGGGTCAACTGGAAAACCGCTTACTGGATATTCCTGTTCACCATACCGCCCTCCATACAGCTTGGCTTAGCCGGAGAAACATTGTCCATTACCCTGCCCGATCAGCCTATGATGTGGCTGTTTCTGGGTTTGTTTCTGGCCATGATAGCCCGCAACCCTAAGATCATTCCGGAGTGGTGGTGGCGCGACCCGCTGGTGCTGATAGTGGTACTGCAGTTTCTCTGGACCATAGTAGCAGTGATATTCTCAAAAATGCTGTTCTTTTCATTCAAGTTTCTGCTGGTAAAAACCTGGCTGCTTGTTTGTTTTTTCGTATTCCCTATATGGGTGTTTACAGAAAAGAAAGACTTTGTAAGGGGCTTCTTTGTGCTGCTGGTGCCCATGCTGGCTACTATTATCGTCATCCTTATTCACCATGCCACTTATGGCTTTGCATTTCATAAGATACAAAGAGCCATCACCCGGCTTTACTACAACCACGTAGACTATTCTACGGTTATTTCCATGTTCTTTCCGCTGTTAATAGTGAGCTGCTGGCCACTGATAAAGAAGCGGAATATTCTCATAAAGAGTGCACTTGCCATAGTCATCTTGATATTTATTGCCGGTATAGGTTTTGCTTATGCCCGCGCCGCCGTGGTGGCGGTTGTATTCAGCATAGTAATAGGTATAGCCATGAGAATAAAGCTGGTGAACCTGGTGATGCCCGGCTTTTATGCAGTCATCATACTGATGATGGCCTATATGGTGCCCAACAATAAGTTCATCTCCTTTCGCCCCGACTTTGAGCATACCTATATGCGCCGCGATTTTGCTGACCATGTCATAGCCACATTCAGAGGCACAGACATGTCGTCTATGGAGCGGCTATATAGGTGGATAGCGGCAGTGCGCATGAGCAAGGAAAGACCCCTTACCGGCTTTGGCCCACGCACATTCTACTACTACTACAAGCCCCATACGGTTACGTCCTTCCGCACCTATGTGAGCCGCAATACGGAGCAGTCTACCACCCACAACTACTTCCTGTATATGCTGGTAGAGCAGGGCTGGCCAGCTATGATACTCTATGCAGTGTTTATGGTGATGGTGTTTCACAAGGCTCAGAAAATTTACCATAGGTTCAAAGACAAGTTTTACCGCTGCTGCACCATGGGGCTGGCGATGGCCATAGCGGTAGGCTTTATCAACAATTTCTTCTCAGAGCTTATAGAGACCCATAAAGTAGCAGCCTTGTTTTATATCCCGCTGGCATTACTCATTATTCTGGACAAGAAAAGCAAGGATGAGCAGGCACAACTGGAACAGAATAACCTGGCAGCCCTCAGCCCTGAGTAATAGTATGGAAGGAATCTCAAGCAGGTTCGCAAATTGGGTGCTTTGCGACCTTTGCGTGCATTTTACAGGCTATGATTCTTTGTGCCTTCGCGTGAAACTTTTTGCGTGATTCAGAGTGCTATACTGCTACCGGTGCTTTTATGGCCGGGTGAGACTGATAGTTTTCGAGCGTGAAATCTTCGTAGGTGAACGCAAAGAGGTCCTTCACATCAGGGTTTAGCTTCATGGTGGGTAGGGGGAATGGGGTGCGGGTCAGTTGCAGCTTTGCCTGTTCTACATGGTTGCTATACAGATGCACATCGCCAAAGGTGTGTACAAACTCGCCGGGCTCCAGACCACATACCTGAGCTATCATCAGTGTGAGGAGCGCATAAGATGCAATGTTGAACGGCACACCCAAAAATACATCGGCACTGCGCTGGTATAGCTGGCAGGACAGCTTGCCATTGGCTACATAAAACTGAAACAATGCATGACAAGGACTAAGCCCCATACGCGGCAGGTCGGCTACGTTCCAGGCATTTACTATCATGCGGCGGCTATCGGGGTTAGTTTTCAGCTGGTGTAGTACATCTTTTATCTGGTCATAGGTTTTGCCGTCGGCGCCCGTCCAGCTGCGCCACTGCTGGCCATATATGGGGCCGAGGTTGCCATCTTTGTCGGCCCATTCGTCCCAGATGCTTACGCCGTGCTCTTTCAGGTAAGCTATATTGGTATCGCCTTTCAGAAACCACAACAGCTCATAGATTATAGACTTCAGGTGCAGCTTCTTAGTGGTGACCATTGGGAAACCCTTGCTGAGGTCGAAGCGAAGCTGGTAACCAAAACAACTAATAGTACCTGTGCCAGTGCGGTCGCTCTTGGTGGCACCGGTATCTATAATGTGTTGGAGTAAATCTAAATATCCCTGCATAGCGTTGCAAAATTAGGTAAAGTACCCGAATACAAATATATAAATGATGGCGTATAGGTGGCGTATGCCTAAAATAATAAAATATCTTAATAACAAGCAACCCGCCAATAGAGGCGGGTTGCGAATAAAAGGATCAAAAACTAAATATTACAGAGACAAGTCGCTGTCGTCGCCGGCAGCAGGCTCGTTGCGTACTTCGTCAACTTCGATTTTTGGTTCGCGTGGCTCACGTGGTTCGCGCTGCGGACGGTCGCTGCGGGGACGGTCATTGCCACCACTGCGGCGGTCGCCACGGTCGCCACCACTACGGCGGTCATCGCCACCCTCACGACGCTCGCGCGGTGGCTGCTCTACATAACCCTCAGGTTTTGGCATCAGCACTTTGCGGCTCAGGCGCAGTTTGCCCGTTTTAGGGTCTGTACCTGTGAGCTGAATTTTCACCTTGTCGCCTTCTTTGAGCACACCATCCAGTGTATCCAGGCGCTTCCAGCTTACCTCGCTTATGTGCAGCAAGCCCTGCTTGCCGGGCATAAACTCTACAAATGCACCGAAGGGCATAATGCTCTTCACCACACCCTCGTAGGTAGCACCTATCTCAGGTATAGCTACTATGCTGCGAATCCATGCTGTAGCTTTATCAATACTTTCTTTGTTGGCAGAGAATATCTTGATGATACCTTCCTGTCCTACTTCTTCAATATTGATTTTAGCACCAGTTTCGCGCTGTATTTCCTGTATTATCTTGCCACCCGGTCCGATTACCGCACCGATAAACTCACGGTCGATATTCATCTGTATGATACGTGGAGCCTGTGGTTTTAGGTCGGCACGTGGCTCAGCTACAGTCTGGTACATGGCATCGAGGATGTGTAAACGTCCGCGTTTTGCCTGCTCCAGCGCCTGCATCATTATTTCCATGCTAAGGCCATCTACTTTTATATCCATCTGTATACCGCAGATACCATCGCGTGTGCCGGTAACTTTGAAGTCCATATCCCCCAGGTGATCTTCATCGCCGAGGATATCTGTAAGTACCGCAAACTTGTTGTTGTCGCCGGATATAAGACCCATAGCCACACCACTTACGTGCTTGGGAAAAGGTACACCAGCATCCATAAGTGCCAGTGAACCAGCACATACGGTAGCCATTGATGAAGAACCGTTTGACTCGAGGATATCAGATACTACACGTACTGTGTATGGATAGTCTGAAGGCAGCATTTGCTTAAGTGAGCGCATAGCCAGATTGCCATGGCCTACTTCGCGACGGCTCTGTCCGCGCATCATTTTCACCTCGCCTGTAGAGAACGGAGGGAAGTTGTAATGCAGCATAAACTTCATGTAGTCTGAAGTCTGTGCAGTTTCCAGCAACACTTCATCATCCGTAGTACCCAGTGTAACTGTAGTGAGCGACTGTGTTTCGCCACGGGTGAAGAGGGCAGAACCATGTGGTGAAGGGAGTATATCTGTTTCGATAGTGAGTGGGCGAACCTGATCCAGGCTACGACCATCGAGGCGCACACGCTCATTGAGCATCATGTCGCGAATCACTTTCTTTTCCAGATCGTGGAAGTAAGTACCTATCAGTGCCAGATCTTCGGCAGGTGTTTCTTCCTCAGCTATAAGTACTTTGAAGTCTTCTTTTATTTTCTTGAAGGCATCGCCACGCTCGTGCTTGCCCAGTGCGGCTTTGGCTACTTCATATATTTTTGTAGTACCGTATTCAGCTATCCTTGCTTCGAAAGCAGGATTAGTGTAAGGCTTGGTGTAGTCGCGCTTAGCGGTGATGCCTACTTTATCGCGTAGCTCCAGTTGCAGCTTCACCTGAGCCTGTATGGCTTCGTGTGCTACTTCTATTGCTTTGATAAGGCCGGCTTCTTCACACTCTTTACCTTCGCCTTCCACCATCATTATATTCTTGTCGGTGGCGGCTACTATAATGTTTATGTCGGCATCAGCTATCTGGCTGCGGAATGGATTGATAACATATTCGCCATTGATGCGGGCTACACGGCACTCAGATATTACTTCCTGAATCGGCACATCGCTCACTGCCAGTGCCGCAGATGCAGCGAGGCAAGCCAATGAATCGGGGATGATTTCGGCATCGGAAGAAATCAGCGATACCAGCACCTGCACTTCGCACAGATAATCATCGGGGAACAGGGGACGCAGAGCGCGGTCTATAAGGCGTGATATAAGTATTTCGGAATCGTTGAGGCGGGTTTCGCGCTTGAAGAAAGAACCGGGGATACGACCTGCGGATGCAAATTTCTCCTGATAATCAACTGTAAGCGGGAAGAAAGACTGACCGGGTTTTGGTTCTTTGTTGGCAACAACTGTAGCCAGAATCATGCAATTGCCCTGGCGCACTACTACGGCTCCATCGGCCTGGCGGGCCATTCTGCCCGTTTCTATCGAGATTTCACGTCCGTCGGCTGTTTTCAGCGATACGGATATGGGATTTGGTATCATACATCTAGTATTAAATAGTTAAAATAAAAATTAAAAACAAGAACCGGAAAGCACGCACACAGGATACTAGAGTACAATTCAGCATCAGTTTGCGATAATTTTCCGGGATCAGGCTATTTCCGAAATTGTAAAAAAACAATTCCCAACCGGAAACAGTTGGGAATAGCTTGTGTGTCTTTGCTTATTTACGTAAGCCAAGTTTTTCAATCAGCGAACGATAAGAAGCGAGGTTCTTATGGCTGAGGTACTGCAACAAACGCTTGCGGCGACCTACCATAGCCATCAGTCCGCGATTGCTGGAGAAGTCTTTTTTGTTGTCTTTGAGGTGAGCGGAGATGTGCTGTATACGCTCTGTGAGCATAGCAATCTGTGCTTCAATAGATCCGGTGTTGGTTTCGTTTGCACCGAAAGTTTTAAAAATATTCGCTTTTTTTTCAGCAGTAAAATGAGACATTTGCATCAAAGTTTTAAATAAACTACACTTTTTTTCAGGCGGCAAAGATATATAAATATTGTGAAAAAAATAGAATTAGTTTGATTGAGAAAAAATAAGCCTGTGTTACTATTTTCGTTTCCCGCCATCATTTGATGTATTTTCCTTACCCGACTTTTTGCGCACTTTTTTGCAGAATTTTTATTTTTCGATTAACTAATTGATTATTAGGTAGTTGATTCTAAATATGGGGCTGATTCTTGCGCAAAAGTTGCGCACTTTTACTCGCGTGATTTTTGTAATATTTGAAAAATGTTTACCGCAGAGGCGCGGAGACGCAGAGGGTATCACCACAAAGCGCACGAAGGACACAAAGTGTTTTACCTCGGAGGAGCGGAGGGGTAATACTACAAAGTACACAAAGCTGAACTGGAGTAGTATGTAGTGTTAAAGGGCATCAAGTAGAGACATAGGTCATAATCATAGTTTTTGGCACAAAGGTGCGATAGGGTATTGGTTTTGACAAAACAGGAATCTATGATACTACGCTTTTCGTACTGTCATATACAGCCAGGTGTATATCATAAAAATTTCTTGCAGCCATGGGCGTGGCTTTGGGCTGATTTTTACTGTTTTTTGGGATTGGTAAAATGGTGGTAAGAAAAATGGCGGTGAGCTTGTCGTATTTCGGTGTGCATGCCTATAACAAAGAGATTGTCTGAATCACGGAATTAAAAAGGATGACACGGATTGCACGGGATGTTTTTTAGGTTATAGCCGGATCTCCTTTTTCAGCTTTGGAGCCTTGATGTCGGCGGGTGGCCCCGCAGACATTCCTACGCTTTTCATAGACATATTTAAATATCGATTGAAAAGCTTCGGCAGTTAAAAAAAGCGTGAAGATGCGCAGGGAGCTGAGACTATTTGGGGGGGGTAGTGCAGTCATTGGGCTGCATCAATGTGAAGTCGTTCGGAGAACGGGTTATATTCGCTGTTCCGGATGCCCTTCGGAACATCCGGAACAGCGGGCTGATTTTTACTGTTTTTTGGGATTGGTAAAACAACAGAACTCTGCCGAAGGGAGGGAGATGTTGTGTTAGTGCAGTAGCACCCCTCCCGATAGCCATCGGGACTCCGCCTATAGCCATATAAAGGAAAGCAATTTTGAAATTGCATGTATGTACATACATTTGTAATCTAATCAACCAAAAACAAAAACAAACAAAATGAAAAAGACAAGATCAATTCTTATGGCAGCTATGCTGTTCGTAGCAGCAGGCGCAACAGCACAATCGGCTAAATGGACAGTAGATGCATCGCACTCTAATGTGAAATTCTCTGTAAACCACCTGGTGGTTTCAGAAATGGAAGGCAGCTTCAAGAAATTTGACGGTACTATAGATGCAACTTCTGAAGACTTCAACAATGCACAAATCAACTTTACAGTAGATGTAAACAGCATCAACACTGAAAACGAAATGAGGGACAAACACCTGAAAAGTGATGACTTCTTCAATGCTGAAAAATTTCCTCAGATGACGTTTAAGAGCACATCCTTCAAAAAAACAAAGGGTAACAACTACGCTCTGGAAGGTAACCTGACAATACGTGATGTAACTAAAAAAGTAAAGTTTGCTGTAACCTATGGCGGCACTATGAAAGACCCATATGGCAACATAAAAGCAGGTTTCAAAACTACAGGCACTATAAGCCGCAAAGAGTATGGCCTGAAGTGGAGCGTAATAACAGAAGCCGGTGGTGCAGTAGTAGGCGACGAAGTAACGATGATTATGAAATTTGAAATGACTAAGGCTAAATAAAGAGGTTTTTGAGTTGAGGTGAGTGATGAATAACAAAGCGGCGCAGTATATCTGTGCCGCTTGTTTTTTTGTAAAACCAGGATGAGTAATTGGTGTGGTTTAGACCTCTCCCCATCCTGGGGTGGGTAGCTTGGTAAACTCGTTATTACAAGTATTATTACCTACCTGTAAGTTTACCACCCCAGCAGTAAAAAAGCCTTCGCTTTTTTACTGCATCCCCTCCTTGAAAAAAGGCGGGGAATTCCCTCATTTCCTACCTATGACCTTTGCCCATCTCATTTCGAAGAGAATGTGCGATCCAAACCTGCCTGCCGCAGGCAGGTTGTTTACTCGACATGACCGGGAGAGGGAGGTATTTCATGAGCGATTTTCTCATAAGCTTTTACATACCGAGTATGATAATCATTTTGGTATAACTTTGCACCCGTCTTGTTAACAACCCTTCTACTATTGACTTTCTACTTTTGACTAACGACTTTCTACCTTCTACTTTCTACCTTCAACAATAACCAATGAACATAGTAAACAACAAAAAGCAGTTCAGATTTGAGGTGTTGCTGCCAGATGGGGAATACCTGACCATGGACTACCGCTGGCTGAAGGGCAGCATGGTGCTAATGCACACGGTGGTGCCGCCGGCAGCGCGTGGCACGGGCATGGGTAGTGCCCTTGTGCAGCAGGTGCTGGAGCATGCCCGTAGCCAAAACCTGAAAATAATAGTTTATTGCCCGTTTGTTGCCAAGTATATGACGGAGCACCCAGAGTACAACGACCTGATAGACGACAGCCGCAAACTATAATCAGCGCACTATGCGCAGCTTGGCAAAGTTGAGCATTATCTTTTTGACACCATGAGCAGTACCGAAGTCTATACTGGCTATGCGGTTGGTGGTGCCACCCTCTACAGACAGTATCATCCCGAAGCCAAACTTCTGGTGCTCTACCTTCATTCCGGTTTCCATTTCGGTGGCGTCGTCCTGCACAAAGTCGGGCGAGGGTGTATGCTCTGGCGGCTTTGGTGCTGCCAGCTTATCTGCCAGCTTCTTCAGCGATGGCATTTTATCAAATGACTGACCAAACAGATTGCCGGGTGTGCCCGATGGCGTAGACGACCTGTTGCCGGTGCCGGTAAACGAAGTATCGAGATGCGCAGGTGGTATTTCTTTTATAAATCTGCTGGGGTCGTTTTGCACCAGACTACCAAACCGATAGCGACTGTTGGCATACGTTATCCACAGCCTGGTTTTGGCACGGGTAATGGCTACATAAAACAGGCGACGCTCTTCTTCCAGATCGGCACGGTCGTAGAGGCTCATAGCACTGGGAAACAAGTTCTCCTCCATACCCACCACAAATACGCATGGGAACTCCAAACCCTTTGCCGCATGTATGGTCATTAGTTTTACGGCATCGGCATCGGTCTCTTTGTCCTTATCGGCATCGGTGAGCAGGGTTATCTGCTGCAGATAGCTGCCCAGGCTTTTGTCGTGCAGCTCACCCTCTTCGTCGGGTGTTTCGGTGAATTCCTTTATAGAGTTCAGCAGCTCCTGCACGTTCTCATACCGGGCTATACCCTCCACACTTTTATCGTTGTAGAGCTCCTTCACCAGGCCGGTGCGCTTGCCCACTTCAAATGCCACATCGTAGGCATTTCCCTTATCCAGCATGGTGCGGAAATTATTGATCATCCCCACAAAATCATCTGTATTGCTCGACCGCTGACCCTCTATATCGGGGTTGGCAATGGTTTCCCAGAATGTAGTGTCCAGCTCATTGGCACGCACTATTATGCGGTCTATAGAAGTTTTGCCTATGCCACGTGCCGGATAGTTGATGATGCGTTTCAGGTTTTCTTCGTCCTGCGGGTTTACGATTACACGCAGGTATGCCAGATAATCCTTTACCTCTTTGCGCTGGTAGAAGGATGTACCACCCACCAGCTTGTAAGGTATATTCATACGGCGCAGGCTTTCCTCGAACGAGCGGCTCTGTGCATTGGTGCGATACAGCACCACAAAATCCTTGTTGGGATTGTGATTGCGCATCTGCTGCTCCTTTATGCTGTCTGCCACAAACCTGCCCTCGTCATTGTCGGTCATGGTGCGCACCAGCAGTATCTTTTCGCCCTGGGTGTTGTCGGTCCATAGCTGCTTAGGTATCTGGTTTTTGTTATTGCCTATTACATTATTGGCCACATCCAGTATGGTCTGTGTGCTGCGGTAGTTCTGCTCCAGCTTTATGGTTACCACATCATCATAGTCGTCCTGAAACTGAAGGATATTCTGTACCGTAGCCCCGCGAAACGAGTATATACTCTGTGCATCATCGCCCACCACACATATATTCTCGTTGCGGGCACCCAGCATTTTTATAATGGCATACTGCGCCACATTGGTATCCTGATACTCATCTATCAGTATGTACTTGAACCGCCCCTGGTACTTTGCCAGTGCATCGGGATAGTTGGTGAGCAGCACATACATCTTGAAGAGCAGATCATCAAAGTCCATAGCCCCGTTTCTGAAGCAGCGTTTGGAGTAAGTGTCATAGATATCGGCCATCAGGGGCCGGTTGCTGCGGGCATCTTCCTGCTGTATCAGGGCATCATTGCGGTAGGCAACAGCATCTATCAGTCCGTTTTTGGCAGCCGATATGCGGTTGTAGATAAACGATGGTTTGTAGTGTTTATCATCAAGGTTCATATCTTTTACTATGCCTTTTATTACACTCTTGGCATCGTCTGTGTCGTATATGGTGAAGTTGGCAGGGTAACCAAGCTTGGTAGCCTCGGCCCGCAGTATGCGCGCAAAAACCGAGTGAAAAGTACCTATATATAGATTGCGTGCTTCGGTATTGCGCAGTGCTTTTTCCACACGCTCCTTCATCTCGGCAGCAGCCTTGTTGGTGAAGGTGAGTGCAAGTATATTGAATGCGTCTACTCCGTTATTCATCAGGTGCGCTATGCGGGTGGTCAGTACCTTGGTCTTGCCGCTGCCCGCACCTGCTACTATCATTATAGGTCCATTAATATGCTGCACCGCAGCAAGCTGCTGTTCATTCAATCCTGCTAAATAATTCTGCATGTCGCAAATTTAAGGTGGTAGCATGGATTTAGAGGGTTATATCGGGGAATGGGGGAAAAAATTTGGATAATGTGAAAATGGGGGAATGTGGAAATGTGGAAATGTGAAAATGGGGGAATGTGGGAATATGGGAAATGTGGGAAATGTGAAAATGGGGGCGGGTGACAGGCACAAAAAGCGGGGAGACACACCGAGGACGGACGCTTGTTTTTCATATAAATAGGTGCAAATCATGGCACCCTAAACAATAGAAATATGTGAATCTTTTGTATCTTGAAGCCGGCAGGGCAGGCGTATGGTGTTTTAAAAAATAATCAAATATTATGGCAGGACCATTCTCAAAACGCAGCATATCTATCTCCATAGCAGTTGTACTGACGGTAACTGCGAACTATTTCCTGAAGTACTTTTTTGCCTATGTTATTTTTGGCACGGAGCATTACAATGCCCTGAGCAAGTGGCAGAAAACAATGCTTGTACAGGGCACTGGCTTGTTGTTGTGTTTTTTGGTAGCGGGCATGCTCTCTGCTTTTTCGTTTAGCAGGTTTAAAGAAATGATGGGGCTCCATAAAAGTGCCCTGAAGCCTTTTGTATTTGCTTTGCTGGCAACCTTACCGTCTTTCGTTGGTTACGCATTAGTCAATGGTTACAATGAGGATACAAGCTACATACTAATTGGCTGGAACAGTCTTTGGCCGGGCTTTGCTGAAGAACTGGTGTACAGGGCGTTTATTGTGGGGGTGCTGGTGAGGTATGCCCATTGGAATTTTATTGTTGCGGCTATTCTATCGGGGTTTCTTTTTGCTGCCGGACACTTGTACCAGGCAGATAGCTTTGGCGATGGGGTGCAGATATTCCTCTTTACCTCTGGGGTGGGTATAGGGTTTTCGGTGTTTTATAAATATTGGGATTGGAATATTTGGTTTCCCATCTTCATGCATACCTTTATGAATCTGGCCTATGTCTTGTTTGTAGGGGGCGGCACAGCCCTGATGAATGGCACCGAAAATATTTTCCGGTTTACGACTATTGGAATTGCAATAGCATTGACTGTATACCAAAAAATGAGGAGTAGCCGCAAGCTGGAAGAGTAGAACTATTGATTGGGTAGTCTTCGAACCTGCTCCAACCAACTTTCCTTTGCCCAGCCATTTTAAAGGTAAGGACGCGGCGCAAAGCGGGACGAAGTGCATTCTAAGCTTCAGTGCTATGATGTGCTCGAGTTACATCAACGCGTATTGCTTAGTGGTGGGATACTGGGGAAGAATGGATGTGGGCGTGCCTCACTGGGGGAGGGAGACATACGCCAAAATCATATTTTATAAACTACGCTTAAATGGGAATGGGGCGTTACAAACGCTTTGCCGTAGCATCCTCGTTGCAAACGAGGAGGAGTGGAGCAATTTTTGTCGCAATAATGCTACGCTAATCAGCATTTTACCTTCCGCGAATTTTGTGCCCCTTGTGCCATTCGCCTGCCTGCCGGTAGGCAGGTGGTGAATTTTCGTTTAATTCATCTTGTACTTCCGTGCTTTATGTTTAACATTTCTGTAATGCATCTGCCGTAAGTATTGAGTTTCCTACTTGCCAAATACTCCACTTTTCAATTAACTTTACTCTTCGAACAAAATAAGACAAATAGTATAATCATGCCATTGATACAATTAGAAAACTATGCCGAAGGCAAGTGGGTTGCCGGGAAGAATGAAGGAGAAGTATTGCACAATGCCGTTACCGGCGATGCCATATATACTGCCAGCAGTACCGGCGTAGATTTTGGCGATATGATGCAGTATGCCCGCAAAGTAGGTGGGCCGGCATTGCGCAGGCTTACCTTTCAGGAGCGGGGCAGAATGCTGAAAGCACTGGCCATGTACCTCACAGAGCGCAAGGAAGAATTTTATACCGTAAGTGCCTATACGGGCGCTACCCGTGCCGACTCGTGGGTGGATATAGAGGGAGGTATAGGCAATCTGTTTGCATATGCCAGCCTGCGCCGCCAGTTTCCAGATGAGCATTTTTATGTAGATGGTGATGTGGCCAAACTGTCAAAAAACAACACCTTCATCGGTCACCACATCATGGTGCCAAGAGAGGGTGTAGCCATACATATCAACGCCTTTAACTTCCCTGTTTGGGGTATGCTGGAGAAGGTGGCGGTAAACCTGCTGGCGGGTGTGCCGGCTATTGTGAAGCCTGCATCACTTACTTCTTATCTTACAGAGGCGGTCTTCAGAGCTATCATCAATTCGGGCATATTGCCCGAGGGTTCACTGCAACTGATATGCGGCTCGGCTCGTGGCATACTCGACAATATAGAAACTCAGGATGTGGTCACATTCACCGGCTCTGCATCTACCGGGCGCATGCTGAAATCGCACCCGCGTATTTTGTCTGAGTCTGTATCCTTCAATATGGAGGCAGATTCGCTCAACTGCTGCATACTGGGAGCAGATGTAAAACCGGGTATGCCTGAGTTCGACATCTTTGTAAAAGAAGTAGTGCGTGAGGTGACTACCAAGGCAGGGCAGAAATGTACTGCGATACGCCGCATAATAGTGCCTGCAGACCGCATAGAAGATGTGGTAATAGCACTGGGCAAACGCCTGCAGACAACCACCATAGGCGACCCTGCACTGAAAGAGGTGCGCATGGGGCCGCTGGCGGGCATATCTCAGCGCAATGAAGTACGTGAAAAAGTACAGGAGTTGGCACTGACGCAAAGCATAGTAATAGGCAGCCTGGACAACTTTGAGGTGCTGGGTGCTGACAAAGAAAAGGGCGCATTCCTGCCACCGCTTATCTTCCTCAATACAGACCCGTATACCAATATTGCCTGTCACAATGTAGAGGCGTTCGGACCTGTATCTACCATAATGCCCTACAGCACTACAGAAGATGCCATAACCCTTGCCAAAATGGGTATGGGCTCTCTGGTATGCTCTGTAATAACTGCCGATGACAATATAGCCAGAGATATAGTGCTGGGTGCAGCCAGTATGCACGGCCGCATACTGGTGCTGAACAGTGATTGTGCCAAGGAAAGTACGGGTCATGGGTCGCCCATGCCGCTGCTGGTGCATGGCGGACCCGGCAGAGCCGGTGGCGGAGAAGAAATGGGCGGCAAGCGTGGCGTGATGCATTACCTGCAGCGCACGGCCATACAAGGCTCTCCCACTACCATAAGCCGCATAACCAATGTATACCAGCAAGGTGGCAAGCAGCACGAGACACCTGTGCATCCGTTCAAAAAACACTTTGAAGAACTGGAAATTGGCGAGACACTCATAACAGCAAAGCACACGGTATCTGAAGCAGACATCACCAACTTTGCAAATGTAAGCGGCGACAACTTCTATGCCCACATGGATGCCACCTCGCTGGAAGGAACCATTTTTGAGCGCAGAGTGGCACACGGATATTTTGTGCTGTCGAAAGCCGCAGGACTGTTTGTAGATGCAAAGAAAGGACCGGTGCTGCTCAACTATGGTATAGATGAGGCGCGGTTTACCAAGCCCGTATACCCTGGCATGACCATAGGCGTGAAACTAACTGTAAAAGAAAAAACAGCGCAGGAAAAACGCACCCCCGAAGACATAGCCAAGGGCATAGTAAAGTGGCTGGTAGATGTGTATGACGAAACCGGCGAAACCGTAGCCATAGCCACCATACTCACTATGGTACGCATGAAGGATCAGGGATAATAGCTTAGCATATCATTTTTACAAAACTAAAAAAATCGCCTCTGGGGCGATTTTTTAGTTTTGTGGAAAGGGGGAATATAAGCATAGAACGTTTGAATTTTGTAAGAAGAAAAACTAAAGAAAGATTTACAATTGGCTTACTAGACCCAGCAAAAGCAATTCTGGACTATTACAAGAAGCAAGATTACTACAATAAGGATGGGTATATATTTCCAATACTTTCAGAAAATTATAAGACTGCAAAAAGTATTGATTATAGAATGGATAGAATGTTGAAAATAGCAAATAGTGATCTAAAGGATATCACCACATTAGGATGAATAGACACTAGATTAACAACGTATCTTACAAGACATAGTTATGCTACGATATTAAAAAGAAGTGGCGTCTCAACAGCAATCATAAGCGAAGCAATGGGACATGAAAGCGAAAAAACTACTCAAATCTATTTAGATAGCTTTGAAAACAGTATATTAGATGAGGCAAGCAAAGCAATACTTTAAATTGTTTCTGTAACTTTATACTACAGTATTGGCAGTTGTTAATTTCGACCTCTATTTTGAACTGACTATGAATGGTGCTTTAAATAATTCCGAATTGAAAAATATTCACGGCTCTATTAAGGGAACTCAAAGAGAGATAAATAAAGATAGTATCCTAATTATTGAAGATACTGGGTATAATATTTATGCAATTTTTGATGGTGTAAGTAGTGCTTCGGGTGCGAAAGACGCAACTATTTTTGCAAAAAAATTCATCAGGAGTAATCACAGAAGGTTTTTAAATAATTCAAGAGACTTGTCCTCTTTAATGAATGAAGTAAATCAAAAACTTATTAGTTTAAAAATAGAAGAACCCTATACAACGTATTGCATAGTTGTATACTTTTTCGAATCGAAAAATTGGTTGTATTCTTCTATTGGGGACTCTAGAATCTATCTCATTTCGAATCAATATTTAGTTCCTATAACCAGAGATGATAACATCTTTGGAAATACCCTCACAAAATATTTGGGGAATTCGACACTGACAAAATACGATTTCTATCAGATCTCACTCGAGCAAGATCACAATAGTATTTTGTTATGCACAGACGGCTTTTATAGCCAAATGGAAAAAGAAAAGCTTAAGTTTTTCGAAATGTTTAATTATAAGAGTTTAATACGAGCTAAGCAGAAAATTTACAATTATCTTCGCCATCAGAATAGAGATGATGCCTCTTTTATACTAATTAGATAATGTATGTTTTTAACCGAAAAACATTTGGTAAGTGAAATTAAAGACAATTACGCATCAATGTGTAATTGGGATTCTAATAAGTTCGATACAAAGGTTGTTGAGGAAGTTAATTTAGGATTTGGAGTTGCCGATTTAGTAATTTCAAAAATTAAACCAAAGGAGCAATTTGATCACGTTGATTACCTGAATTACTTTGACATAAGCATATATAAAATCATAGAGTCAAGTAACTCAATTTCCTTTGATGAGCTAAAGAATATTACAAGAGCAAATGACGCTTCAATAAAAAGATCATTAAAAAAATTAATGGTAAGTAGCTATGTAAATAATGAAGATTCGATCTTTTATATACGCAAATCATACCAAAAGATTGTTACTGATCTAATCGCTATCGAAGCCAAGTTGAAAAACTGGAGACGCGCCTTGGACCAAGCTTATAGATATAAATGGTTTGCAAAAAAATCGTTCGTTGTTTTGGACGCTTATAATATCAAACCAGCTTTATTTAATTTGAATCAATTCAAAAAACTGAATATTGGACTAGCTGAAATCAATACTAAAGGATCAGTAATTATTCATTTTAATCCTAGAAAATGTACTCCAATTGATGATAAGATGTTGATATTATTTAATGAAGAAATCAAGAAATTATTTTTTTGCCCTAAGAAATGACTCCCAAATATCTAGGTGATAATTTTTGCTTTCTGGAGTTAAAAAAATACCCAAATTTTCAAGTTTTTCATAAGCTTTTCTAGCATTAATAATTTTGTTTAACACAAATTCCTTCCTATCCCGCATATCATTTATAGAGGCTATTTGTTTCAATAGTCGATCAATCGACAGTAGATAATTTTTATGAACTTCAGGTTTTTGACTACTCCATGGATAACCATCTTCCAAAATAGCGTCTGAAAAGATATTTTTTTCATTTCTTATTAACTCAATGCCATTCTGCATTCTGATCAAATTCAGTAACGGAGATTTGATGAAATTTAAGAGCTTTTCAGAATAGTACCATCCTTTGGAAGGTCCACCGTCTTCTTGCATCGTAAATCTATTAATACTGAAATTTCTTAAATTTTCGTACGTACCAATTGTTATATAATCAATATCTGCTAATGATAGAAATATCAACGCATCCCAATTGGCATAAGAATAAATCGTCTTAAATTTCTGCTTCTTTAAAACACTTAAAACAGTTGAAAGGTTATTTAAGTACTTAAAGTCGACGCTAATTTTTTTTCCGGTTTCAGGCTTAGATTCACAAACAACATAGTATCCGTCAAATATTATGTCGAAGTCAGTTAGATGATATAAGATTTTTTCTACCTTTTCTATATCACTAATTACGTGATAGGTAAAAGGAATAGTCATGTAATATTCTATACCGGATTTCTTATTTAATTTTAGCCATTTATTGAGTGTCTTAATTAGTGCTATGAACAGATCTAAATCGTCATTTTCGTAATAGTTGGGAATAATCACCTTTTTTAGTCCCAATTCTTCGATTTGATATCTTATGCCGCTCTTAACTAACCTTTCCATAAGAATATTTGTCACACTGTCATCATTCGAGTTTGCAGCTGGATGAAAATCGTAAGTTTGAAGATTACCTTTACTTATTTTACCTGCATCTTTTTTTCCAAAAAATTGCAAATCGAACAATGATTGTTCGAGAATTTCTTCGGTAGCATATCCACTAATTTGATTCGATTTAAAATAACCTTCTTTGAAACTATATGCGCAAAAAATGAAACCATCTCCGATTGAGTTCTTATAGTAAGAATCGAGATTCCATTTCATTGAATGGCCTATTAACTGCATTATTTTCATAGTATCAATATTACAACGTCATTAATATCTTTAGGTCTTTGCGATGCTCATATTAGCATGCTCTCAATAAAATGATCTTTTAGGGGACAAGTAGCATCATCTAAAAAACTCTCATCGCCACTTTTAT
>JAIOYR010000061.1 GCA_021740995.1 Taibaiella sp. | reverse complement strand
AGGAAATGCGAACATTACGTATACGACATCACCTGGTATATACACGATAATAGTAGCAACGGTAAGTGCAGCCACAGCGATGAATGCAGGAACGTTCTCTATCTGTCCGTTGACAACGACTACGCTGACAAATGCAACCGGTGGCGGAACGTGGAGTACCTCTAACGCACTGAAGGCTACAGTAGTAGCAGGTACAGGAGAATTAACGGGAGTGTCTGCAGGTACAACAAATGTATCGTACATAGTGAATGTAGGCTGTTACCGTGTAAACGTAGTAACAATAAAGAGTCAGCCGAACATTACAACATCAACATCTGTATCAAGTGTAGTGATAGGCGGATCAAGAACACTTACCGGCAGCCCTGGTGGCGGTGCATGGTCGAGTGCAGCTCCTGCGATAGCAACAGCAGTAGGCACCTCAACAGGAACAATTACGGGAGTTAGTTTGGGCGTTACAACTGTTACCTATACAAATATAGCGTATTGGGGCGGATGTTTCCGTACCCGTACTATGACAGTAAATCCGGCAAGACCGGGTGCTCCGGCAGTTAGCGAAGCAACTCAGTCAGGCATGTTGACAGTATATCCGAATCCAACTAGTGGTGTAATTACAGTAGATGCACCTGAGGCAGGCACATTTACGGTGTTCACAATAGATGGCAGGGAAGTAGCGCAGTACGCTGTAACTGCATCAGCAAACGTGGTTACGTTACCATCCAATCTTGCAGCGGGCATTTATATGTGCCGTTTCATGAGCGAAGATGGCACTACTGCTATTGTGAAACTCGTGTTTGAACAGAAATAGTGACAGCTTAAAAAGTCAAAAAAGTGGAAATAAAATAGCCCCGGATAAAAAATCCGGGGCTATTTCCTTCTTATGAATTTCGGTCCAGGGGGACAA
This sequence comes from Taibaiella sp., assembly GCA_021740995.1. Classification (GTDB taxonomy): domain Bacteria; phylum Bacteroidota; class Bacteroidia; order Chitinophagales; family Chitinophagaceae; genus Nemorincola. The sequence goes on along the minus strand of JAIOYR010000061.1, from coordinate 22,831 downwards.
TATTATTTTGCATAGTACCTGTTTGCTTCAATGTATTTTTCTACATTTTCAGGCACTATATACTTAATGGATTTCTTCTCCCTAATCTGTTGGCGAATGTAGGTAGATGAGATGTGCAGCAAAGGCGCGTCGAGCATTGTAATATCTGCACCAAAGGTATTTTCGATCTCGAAACCAGGTCTATTGTAAATCAAAAATGAATAACGGGTAACAAGCTGTTCAAAATTCTTCCAGCGATGTATATTCTGGAAACTATCTGCACCCATAATTACTGAAAAACGCTCAAAAGGAAATTTCTCAGTGAGATAGGTAAGGGTATCAATAGTAAAAGAAGGTTTGGGTAATGAAAACTCTACATTGCTTCCTCTGAACTTTGGATTGTCTTCTATTGCCAGATTTACCAAATGCAATCTGTGATATTCATTGAGTAATGAATGGGAATCTTTCAAAGGATTGTGCGGTGATACCATAAACCAAACTTTATCAACATCGGTATGATTCACCACATGGTTAGCCACTATAAGATGGCCGGTATGAATAGGGTTAAAACTGCCAAAATACAATCCAATGTGCATGGTACAAAACTAATAAAAGATGAGACTGAAAATATTCTGCAGAATAGCGTAAAACAGAATTAACACAGCAAACTACCCTATCCTGATCAATGAAATAGATTTTATCTGCGACCGGGCATCATGCCGGGCATTCCCATTCCACCGCCTTTCATTTTATTCATCATCCCCATCATTTGTTTCATCTGCTCAAACTGTTTCATAAATGCATTTACATCGTTAATATCTTTGCCGCAGCCTTTGGCAATTCGCTTGCGCCTGCTACCGTCTATTACATCGGGGTTAGTGCGCTCATAGGGTGTCATAGAATTGATGATAGCCTCTATACCTTTAAATGCATCGTCAGATATATCAATATCCTTGATAGCCTTGCCCACACCGGGTATCATGGCCAGCAAATCCTTGATGTTACCCATCTTTTTTATTTGATTGAGCTGTTCTTTGAAATCATCAAAATCAAATTTATTGGCTCTGATTTTTTTCTCCAATTTTTTAGCCTGTACCTCATCAAACTGTGCCTGCGCGCGCTCTACCAGGGTGGTAATATCACCCATACCCAGAATACGCTGTGCCATACGCTCAGGATAGAACACATCAAGCGCTTCCATCTTCTCGCCCATGCTCACAAACTTGATAGGCTTATCAACAGTATACCTGATGGAAATAGCAGCACCACCTCTTGTATCGCCATCCAGCTTGGTGAGTACTACACCAGTGAAATCTAGACGCTCATTAAATGCCTTGGCAGTATTTACGGCATCCTGACCAGTCATGGCATCCACAACAAACAAAATCTCATTTGGATTAACTGCTGCTTTGATGTTGGCAACCTCTTTCATCATGACCTCATCTATTGCCAACCTGCCTGCCGTATCTATAATGACTACTCCATGTCCATTCTGCTTTGCAAAGGCAATTGCATTGAGGGCAATTGAAACAGCGTCTTTGTTTTCTGCTTCGATATGTACCGGAACACCTATCTGCTCACCCAGAACGCGTAGCTGCTCCATAGCCGCAGGGCGATAGATATCGGCTGCTACCAGCAGTGGTTTACGAGTTTTTTTACTATTTAGAAAATTTGCCAGCTTACCGGAGAAGGTAGTTTTTCCTGATCCCTGCAAACCTGCAATAAGAATAACGGTAGGCTTGCCAGATAAATCAAGTTCCTCCTCTTTGCCACCCATAAGAGCAGCTAGCTCGTCTTTCACAATTTTCACCATCAGTTGCCCAGGGCTAACAGATGTAATTACCTTTTCGCCCATTGCCTTATCTTTTACCTTATCGGTAAATTCTTTGGCTATCTTATAGTTCACATCCGCATCCACAAGGGCACGACGTATCTCTTTGACAGTAGTGGCAACGTTTATCTCATTAATACGGCCTTCGCCTTTCAGTTGCTTAAATGCGGATTCGAGCCGCTCACTCAGATTTTCGAACATAATACAATATCAAAATGGAGTGCGAAGTTACTGCAAAATGAGGGAGAAAAAAGGCAAAATATTGAAGGACAATTTAGAATTTCATTGATTGAAAAACAGCCGGAATTTGAGTATAGATACATAAATTATATTAATTGCAAGCATCGTACTCTATCATGGTCATTTCATCCAAATAGAAAAAATGTCAGAATCTAGCCGAGTAAATTTCAACAAAACAGCCATAATGACACAATAATTATTCGAAAACAGCCATAATGACTTATTAATTGAAGAGGCATGGCATTTGCAATAGTATTCTAAAACCATAAAAAACAAATACTATGTACACAAAAAGAAGCTACGGCATATTGCCAGAAACAGTAAATGGATTGATGGAAGATTTATTCTTTAAAGGCATGCACAAGGTAAACGACGAAGCTGCCCTTTATCAGGTACCTGTAAACATAAGGGAAACGGACGGAAGCTATGAGCTGCACGTGATAGCTCCAGGACTGAAAAAAGAAGACTTCAGGCTTGCAGTGGAAAAAAACATGCTGACGATTTCTTTTGCGCATCGGGAAGAAAACAAAGAACAGGCAAATGATGGCAAATGGCTAAGAAGCGAACACAAAATGCGTTCATTCAAACGCAACTTCACCATGAATGAAAAAGTAGAAACCACGGGTATAACAGCAAAATATGCTGATGGAATTTTATTGGTAACTCTTCCTAAAAAAGAAGTGAGCGAACCAACAAAACAGGAAATAGTAATTAACTAATAAAGAAGCAGTGGAGGGTGAGTGATAGGCGACATTTCGGTGTCGCCTTTTCGCAAATTGGCAAATATTATAGTATAAACAAATGTAAATGAAAAACAACATTCGACACTAACAGTAATGCAGCTTAAAAACAACAATTTTACCGTTAGTAAACTTTTTCGACCGTTAGTAAACCAGTTTTTGAAAAAGAATCAACTGATTGTATAATTGCGCTGCCTACAAGATATTGTCCTGTCACTGTGAAAACAATAAATTGTACATGGGAAGAGCCTAAGCGTCTTCCCATTTTTTGTCGTACAAAAATCAACGCAAAAACACTTAAATAATAAGCATAATACAAACATAAAACACCCGCTTTTTTACCGATAAAAAACTTTTGCGACGTCTATAATCTGGTGTTGGTAAAAACAGCATGCTATCATATTTTGCATAGCAAATAAAAACGCTATGTCGCCCGTTTTGCACCCTCACCATGTAATCAGGAAAAAGCGGAACTAAATACTATGATAACCGTTTCTTAATCCACAGCCCCAGCTTTTCAAGGCGAGGGCTCTCGTACTTAAAAAAAACCGAGCAATGCCACACTCATTTTAATGAGCATAAAGAATGCTAAAGCAATAAAACAACTAAGCTGGATTAAAGCCTGTTGAAATTCTGATTATTATATCCACCAGGCCGGGGCTTAGGTTTGTTATTTTTAAAATTGTTTCCGCCACCAGCAGGCTTTGAATTACTTTGTTTTGCTTCTTTAACAGAAATAATGTTTCCTTCGAAATAAGAACAATCGAGATTATCGATTGCATCAAATCCTTGATTTTTATCCGCCATTTCTACGAATCCAAATCCACGCGATGCACCAGTGGGTATATCAAAAATGACTTTCGACACCACAACTTCACCAAATTCAGAAAAAAGTGCTTTGAGCCCATCGGCTCTGGTTTCCGGGTTGAGATTACTCACAAATAAATTCATCGTCACTGTAAAAAAGTTTTAAAAATAATGAGGCTAAATGGGTTAGGGTAAAACGGGTTACAAAATACAAATTTCTTTTAGAAGAAAAAATGATATTGCGCAAAATGCAACAAATAATCTTGAAGTTGACAGAATATGACAGACAAATATTGTTAATTTTCAGATACTGCAGTTGTTTTGGCACAATTAATGCGATAAGAATAATAAGTTTTAGAAAAAGATGATAAATAAAGTAGCAATGATTGGATTATTGTTTGCCAGCTCTCTGTGTTTATGCCAATGTACAAAAACGGAAGTAAAAGGAGACATATTTGAAGGAGTTGTTCTCTACAATGTTTGTGGAAACGTAGTGATTCAATCGATAGAACCCCACCACTTAGGCGAAAACAACTGGACCGATAGCAATAACCCTGCATTGCCCATTTACAATCATGTATTCAAAGTATCAAATGCTTGTGAGTTTGGTATGAAAAACCACGGGGACACTATAAAGTTTGCTATTGTCTCGCCAAAACAAGACAATTGTGAAAAATGCCTGTTGTACGTTGCTACGCCTAACTCTACATATGCGATAAGGGTAATAAAATAAACAGCATATAATAGCAGAAAAAACAATTATTATATGGGTGTATTAGCAAAACACTAATGGTTTCAAAGTAAAATTATCTGGCTCTCATTTTCACAATAAAAAACTATCTTCGCCAAAATTTTTACTATACATGAATTTGCATGAATATCAGGCCAAAGAGTTGCTTAAACGCTACCATGTGCCCACTCAGGAAGGAATTGCCGTTTCTAATGTAGATGATGCTGTAATAGCATACAAACAAATAGCTACTGAAACCGGAACTAAGTTTGCCGTAATAAAAGCACAGATACATGCCGGTGGTCGTGGAAAAGGCAGGATGACCGAAGTACCTGAACAAAGCGGTGTGGCTGTAATAAAAAGTGCGGAGGATGTGGAGCGTGTAGCACGAAACATTCTTGGCAATACACTGGTAACTATTCAAACAGGTGATGCCGGTAAAAAAGTAAATAAATTATTGATTGCACAGGACATGTATTATGACGGCCCTAGTGAGCGCAAAGAATTCTATATGAGCATACTGCTTGATCGCGCCCGTAAACAGAACGTAATCATGTACAGTACAGAAGGCGGTATGGATATAGAGACGGTAGCACATGACACACCTGAGAAAATTTTCAAGGAGTGGGTGCAGCCTGGCTTTCCACTACAAGGATTTCAGGCACGTAAAATAGCCTTCAATCTCGGCTTGAGCGGATTGGCGTTTAAGAACATGCTTAAATTCGTAACAAACCTGTATGATGCATACGTAGGCCTTGACTGCTCTATGCTGGAAATAAATCCACTTTTCAAAAGTGCGGATGATAAGATACTTGCGGTAGACTGCAAAATGAATGTGGATGACAACGCACTAATGCGCCATCCCGATCTTGCAGATATGCGCGACAAGAGCGAAGAAGACCCAACTGAAGTAGAAGCAGGCGAATATAACCTGAACTATGTGAAGCTAGACGGCAACGTAGGCTGTATGGTAAATGGCGCAGGACTGGCTATGGCTACCATGGATATGATTCAGCTGGCTGGAGGTATGCCTGCAAACTTTCTGGATGTAGGTGGTACGGCTAATGCACAAACTGTTGAAGCAGGTTTCCGCATAATAATGAAAGACCCTAACGTGAAGGCCATACTTATCAACATATTTGGCGGCATAGTACGTTGCGACAGGGTGGCTGCCGGAGTGATAGAAGCTTACAATAAGCTGGGCAATATTCATATACCTATCATAGTGCGTCTGCAGGGTACAAATGCAGAAGCAGCAAAAGAACTGATCGTAAATTCAGGATTGGAAGTGCAAAGCGCAATACTACTGAGCGAAGCTGCTGAACTTGTTCAGAAGGCGTTGAAAAATTAATTCTCAGTTTTACAATACTCATTTCATAAAAAGTTGCCCTGAAAAGGGGCAACTTTTTTAGTGTCTATACTTATCAATTGTAACTATAATCAGTTTAAAACACCATTAATCTTTTGTACCCACAGTTGTTGCGTTGATGGCTTAGACTGATCTTGCCACAGGAAATAAATCAAACCATTGCGTATATATACATTCGACACAAAAGGTCGATCTATGATATACCTCACACCTTTTGTGCTACCTGTGTTAACATCCATCTCTTCCAGTGTTTGGCTTCCCTGATTGCCAAACCTATGAATGTATATTCTATTTTGCAGCTCGTCCTTTATTATTCTAAATTGCTGAGATTGCTTCCATTCAAAACGTATCGGCGTATTGCCGGTAGCATCACCAGAAAGACTATAAAAGTCAATTTCCTTGTTAGAATAATCAAAAACCAGCAGTGTATCTCCTTTTGCAAATAGCGGCATATTTATATGCGAAAGAGTACCGTTGTCCCACATACGGCGAAGCTTTGCTCTGCGTGCAGCTTCTCTGAACTGATAGTGTTCGTAAAGCGATAAAATTTCGATCATTTCAATAAAACTAGCTCTTGCCACTTCAGGCTCTTCGAAAGAAGCAAATGGCCTGAATACGCTGTCGCCAGCTGCTATCATACCATAAACCGTTCTGAAGTTGGTCTTATCACCTATACGGTAATACTGGTTGCCCTTTACCATTAGTTCGCATTGCTGCAGACCACGCAAAAACTTGATATCATAAGGCACACCTAATTCAGGTCTATCATTTTTTATAATTATTGGGAAAAACTGATTCTTGCAGACCACATAATAATTACCAACACAACTCTTGTATAGACTTTCCGGCTCATCGGGCAAATTGCATCTTGCAATCTCCTTACCCCAAATGTCCAGTAAAAACAACTTGGCTTTGCCGCCGTTATTGCCACTATATATCGCTGCCAGAATATAATCTTCTGCAAAACCATAATCAACAACATACTCAGACTGAATCTGAAACAATCTACTCACTGTTGCACCTGATATTGTGGTCGGTGGCAAGGACACTGTAAGTCGTGAGAGAAATACAACAGACTGCAAACTTCGTAAAGTATCTGTCTTGAAACCATCCTTAGTTACCAGCAAATACCCCTTGACGGCAAAAATATCTACCGGCAAAATGATGTAGCCGGAAGAATCGCTTGTAGCTACAGTCTTCCCTGTATTATCCATAACATGCGCACCGGGCAATGCGCCAGCGTACTCCTGCTCTACAACATGTATCACAAGTTTTTCCTGTTGCGCATAACCAGATGGCCGAAGGAAAAAAACAGCCAGAAACAGAAATAAAATCAGACTACATCTCACTGCTTCAACAAATTAGAGGGTTCAACATACCTAAAGATATTAAAGAGCACAATAACTACAAATCAAAACGATGCCAATATTCCGTAACATTGCCGAAGTAACCGCCAAACTATGCAGCTAAGATTGCTGACCCCGGAAAAAAATATCCCTAACGAAGCAGAAACAATCAATACACTGTTCGGGCTGGGACTCCACAAACTGCATCTGAGAAAGCCGAACTTCGGCGCTTCTGACTATCGTAGCTATATAAACCAGATCGACCTGCTATATCATACATCCATAATAATTCACGGCTGCTATGAACTGTATACAGAACTAAAATTGGGCGGTATTCACCTGAACAGTAAATCAAGAGAGAACCAGAAGATATGGCGGGAAATTCAGAACATTTCATCAACATCAATTACTACCTCTTTTCACTCGTGGCAGGAAATTGAAGAAAATACTTTTCAGTACGGAAGTGTGTTTATAAGTCCGTTGTTCAACAGTATATCAAAGGCAGGATACCTGGCGGCTACACCACCCGAGGGCATAAAGACAACAAGAAAATTGCTTAATGACAATCAAAAATTGTGTCCTGAAATAATAGGACTGGGAGGCATTGACAAAAATGCAATACCCATTTTGCAGCGCCATGGGTACGATGGCGCTGCTTTGCTTGGCGCTATATGGACTGCAACAGATCCTGTGGCTGCCTTTAAAGAGATTATGACGCTTATGTAAATAGTCCATTCACCCCACCCTGCAAGTTAAGCACCTGAGTAAATCCGTTTTGCAACAACAATTGTACAGAGCGCTTACCCCTTACACCTGACGCACAATATACTATTGTAAGCACAGATGGATCCAATAAGGCCAGATCAGCATCTAAACGAGACAATGGAACATTAATGCCACCAATGTTAAAAATTTCGTGCTCCTCCTGCTCACGCACGTCCACTAGCTGCAGACTTTTCACATTGAGCTGCATAGCTTGAAACTCATTGTAACTCACTTCTTTTAATAACATCTCACATTGCTGCTCTGTTGTAGTCTGTAGTGCGGTTATATTTCTGTTGATAGGGTTCAGTGTGAAGTGAAACGTATGATTGCTCATGGTAAGTGTGTCCACCATCAGCAGCCTGCCGGATAGCACCTCTCCAATACCGGTAATTATTTTTATGACCTCATTTGCCTGTATGCTACCTACTATACCCGGCAGGGTAGCCACAACGCCTATTTCAGCACAGTTGGGCGACTCGCCAAGTCCCGGAGCCTCGGGAAAGAGACAACGATAAGTAGGACCAACTTTATAATTGAACACAGAAACCTGACCTTCAAACTTGTATATGGCACCCGATACCATGGGCTTACCCAATATCACACAGGCATCATTTACCAGATATCGGGTAGCAAAGTTGTCGGAACCATCTACCACTATATCATACCCGCCAATTACATCCAGAGCATTATCATTGTCTATAAAAAACGGATAGATATCGCATTGTACATTAGGGTTTAGAGCAGAAAGCTTGCCTGCAGCTGTTGCAGCCTTTCCTTTGCCTACATCAGCTGTGGTATAAAGCACCTGTCTTTGCAGATTTGAAATATCCACCTCATCACCGTCGGCAATGCCAATAATACCCACTCCTGCCGCAGCCAGATACTGCAATACCGGACATCCAAGACCTCCGGCACCTACTACCAGCACTTTTGCTGCTTTCAGAAGTTCCTGTCCCGGCAGCCCTACCTCCGGCAGAATAGTCTGCTTGCTATACCTCTTTTTTTCTTCGTTCGATAACATGAAATGATGTTGTACTCAATTCATAATAACGCCGGCACCGGCACTTCCCATATCAGCTGTAGCAAATCTATCCCAGTCTTTCCACACGGGCTTATAGCCCTTATCCTCTATCATCTGCCTCACCTCCGCTACGGAGCGGCTATCGTCAATTTCAAATTGCTCCAGCGACTCTTCTTCAATAGTATATCCGCCCGGGTTAGTTTTAGAAGCTGCACTTATCGTAGTAGCACCCATCTGTATGATATGATCTCTAAATGTTGCGCTTTCTCTTGTAGACACAGATAATTCAATTTCTTCGTTATAAATACGCCAAGCACATATCAGTTGCACCAGCTCCTTATCAGATATAGCTACCTTTGGCTCTATCAGGCCCTCTGCAGGGCGCAAACGGGGAAAAGAGACACTATACTTTGTTTGCCAGAAATTCTTCTCCAGATAACCTACATGCAGCGCTGTAAAGAAATTATCGGCACGCCAGTCTTCGAGCCCTATCAATACTCCCAACCCTATCTTATGAATACCTGCCTTGCCCAGCCTGTCAGGAGTAGCAAGGCGGTAGTCGAAGTTTGATTTCTTTCCCTTTGGATGATATAATTTGTAATTATCCCTGTGATAGGTCTCCTGATATACCAGAACAGCATATAACCCCTCTGCAGCCAACACCTTGTATTCATCTTCTTCCAAAGGCTGAACCTCAATAGAAATATTAGCAAAGTGCGGCCGCAAGGTGCGTATAGCATTTACCAAATAATCTATACCTACATTTCGATTTGCTTCTCCGGTCACCAGCAGTACATGATCAAAACCTTGTTGTTTCAGATAATCTGCTTCCTGCAACATCTCTGCACCAGTGAGTGTCTTTCTGCGAAGCTTGTTATCCAGACTAAAACCACAATAAGTACAGATATTCTGACATTCATTTGAGAGGTACATCGGGGCATATAGTTGCACCGTCTTTCCAAAACGTTTTTGAGTAATTCGGTTACTCATCTGCGCCATTTGCTCGAGATAAGGAGCTGCCGCAGGTGATATCAGGGCTTTGAAATCCTCGATATCCCTTTTGCTTTTGCTTAAAGCCCGCTGTACGTCAGCCGCAGTCATGCCGGCAATGCTCTTCACTACATCATCCCAAATATAGGTATCAAATACTTCACTGAACATGTCACAAAGATAGCCAAGTTAAGGGACTGAATGAAACAGAAACGGTAAACCAGATAGCTATTTAGTGCGGGATGAAAAAGCAAGCTTATGGGAAAAAGAGAACGGAGACCAGCATCGCTTTTCGCCCTGCCGTTCTCCGTTCTGATTTGTGTGGTGTGAGAGGCACTAACACCTATGATTCCTATTATATAAGTAAATGTTACAAAAATACCATAAATCCAGTAATGACAAGTATTACAGAGTATTAGTAAAATAACTCTTTTTACTTAGGTATCAAAAAACCGTCCCCTTTACCGTCCCCCGATTATCTTTGTATTGTTCATAGTGCAAAACGCACTAACTAAATTATTCAGCAATGAGTGAAGTCAACTTTTACTTGAAAGACCCCAAAAAGGAAGGGGATACACCAATTTACCTTAAGTACCTGTACAATGGCAAGATACTGAAGTACTACATAGGACAGAGTATAGATAAGAGCAAATGGAATTTCAACAAGCAGCGGGTGAAGAACAACAAACTGACTACTGAAGACGGTAAGCATTATGTAAATGATCTGCTGGACAACCTGGCCAAAGAATGTAAATTAGCCTATAATGAGGCACTGAAGGATGGCATACCTGCACCTGAAACCCTTAGAGAAAAATTAAATGCTTTTATTAATCAGAATGATGATACGGAAAAGGATAAGAAAATCTCTTTGTTCAGCCTGATAGAACGCTTTACCAACAACGAGATAAAGTATAATGGCAAAGACAAAAGCCCAAATACGATAATGACCTATAACACTACTTACGGGCATCTGAAAGAATTTGTAAAAAAAGAAAAGGAATACAGCGGGGGATTGGACTTTGAGGATATAAACCTTGACTTTTATTACAAGTACCTTACTTTTCTGAAAGGTAAAAACCTAGGCCAAAATGCCATCTCAAAAGACATCCAGATTCTCAAAGTATTTATGAGTGAAGCTGTAGATCTGGGCTATACAGAGAACCTAAAGTTCAGGCATAAGAAGTTTGCAGTAGCCAGGGTAGATACAGATTCAGTATTTCTGACAGAAAGTGAACTGACAGCTTTGTATAACTACGACCTTTCCCAGAACAAGAAGCTGGAAGCAGTTAGAGACCTGTTTATTTTTGGCTGCTATGTAGGGTTAAGGTTTTCCGACTACTCCACAATTAGACCGGAGAACATTGTAAATATTGATGGTGATTACTTCATTAAGCAGATCACTCAGAAGACCGGAGAACTGGTTATTATTCCCTGTAATCCGGTGGTAATGGAGATATTCAACAAGTACAAGAATAACCCCAACAGATTACCTAGGACTATTAGCAATCAAAAGTTTAATGAGTATATAAAGGAAGCGATGAAAGCTGTTACCTTCATTGATAAAGACGGGAAAGAAAAACCTGTATTTACTGAAACAGGCAGATTATCCACTGAGCCAACATTAGAACTATGGGAAACAGTCAGCAGCCACACAGCCCGAAGGAGTTTTTGTACAAATTTGTATCTTGATGGCTTCCCAACTATTGATATAATGAGAGTTAGTGGGCACCGCACAGAAAAAAGTTTCATGAAATATATCAGAGTATCTAAGCTGGACACTGCTTTAAGGTTAGGAAAGCATATCAAGAACAACTGGAACAATAAACTATTAAAACTCACTGCTTAAATGGACCAAGAACTAAATGAGTACCAAGTTTATCTATTGCTGCAATTAGATCAGTATCGATTAGAGCATAAGAAAATATTGCCATGGAAGCGAGCCTGGTTAAAAAAGCACAGGGAAGCAACCTACGATAATTTAACCAATTGGGAAGAGCAGTTGGTTAAGTTGCGATATATATCCCGGGAGAAACCTTACGATTCTGGCAGGTTCACACCTTACCTTGAACAGCATCAGATTATAGAAAGAATGAGATTCATGATCGAGCAGCGAGCAATAGAATATTTGGATGAACTACCGCCAGACAAAAAAGCAATAAATTTAATCAGTTTAAATCAGTTACTTGCAAGTAAGAAGGTCATAGTAGCTTCTGAATACAAAGAAAATAAGCAAGGTAAAATAACCAACAAACCCCTTAGTATTGCGGAGAGTGCAATTATGCAATACTATCTGCACAGACATAACGAAAGACCTATTACGGAAAATAACAAGAATGAGATTGCTGCTGAATACGGTTATGAAAAAAAAACAAGTGGGAAACAACTGCTTGATGAATATAGATTGTATAATAACGGCATACAAAACGTTGCTGACAAAACCCAGCTAAAGAGACTGACGAATATCCTTCCTGTTTTAGAAGAAAAGCACCAGGAGGCTGCAGGTGACGTGAAAAAGGATATGGACCGGCTTAAAAAAAAGATACAACGATAGCTGTAAGTTATGAACTTGCACCGGTTAGTAACCGGTTACCACCAAAATAATTAACGCCCTTTGTACCAAAATCATAAACGATATGGTACAAAAATTAACATTAGAAGAAGTCCCGGCAGCAGTAGCAGAACTACACACCAAGCTAGATGACCTTACAGGAAAAGTAGCTGCATTATTTGAGACAAAAGAAGCACAGGATGAAAGGCTGTTATCGGCAGGTGAGGCCTGTAAGATGTTTGTACCTGCTATCAGCAGGCTAACACTTATCCGATGGACAAAAGCTGATTACCTGAAAGAGCACCGCATAGGTGGTCGGGTATATTACCGGCAGTCACAGGTCATTGATGCAGCGAAGCACATTGTTAAATATAAAAACCGGAAGGCTTAGTCATGAAAAACACTAATAACACCTCCGGCACTGAGCAGCCCAAAGGTACGCAATTTAACCCGAAGTTTAATCCTGATGTTCTGTGGAATAATGCAGACAAGAACACACAGCAGGATAACAAACCTGCAGCAGAATTTACAAACCTATTCCCGGTACATGTATTTCCACCAGCAGTTCAGGAAATAATAGCAGCTACAAATGAATGTTTGAATTACCCAACTGATTTTATCGGTGCATCTATACTGTTTGCAACTTCATTAGCAACTGGTAATACTTACAGAGTTGAAGTACGGAATGGCTGGTTGGAGAGTGCTGTGATATTCATTGCCAATGTAGGACGACCCAATACAGTTAAAAGTCACCCATTGAGTTTTGCATTACAACCAATACATGATCGGCAAATAGAAAAATACACTGATTACAACAGGAAAAAAAAGAAGTACGACAGTGAAACAAATTTAACGAAAGAAGAACGGAAAGAGAAAGGGATTGAAGAACCTGTAAAACCAATTTTGGAAAAGTACACTGTAACAGATTTTACACCGGAAGCGCTTGCCGATGTTCACAAGTATAATAGCCGTGGCATAGGAGTATATGTTGATGAACTGGCTGGCTGGTTTAAAAACTTCAATCGGTATCACAAAGGAGCAGAGGCAGAGACTTGGTTGAGTATATGGAGTTGTAAGCTAATGAGTATTGACCGGAAAGGCAGCGAGCCATTATTAATTCCATTACCATTTATTCCGGTTGGCGGGAATATTCAAACTTCAATTTTGTATGAGCTTGCCAAAGACAGCAGGTCACAAAACGGATTTATAGACAGAATACTATTTGCCTTCCCACAAGGATTACAGAAACCGTATTGGAGCGATAAGGAGTTACAACCTGCTATTATTGAGAAATGGAAAAGTATCATTTCTGATATACTATCCAATGAGTTGAAACTCGATGAGAATATGAACCCTTTGCCAGATATTATAAAGTTTACTCCAGATGCAGCCCAAATATTAACTGACTGGCAGAGACGAAATACGGACCTATGCAATTTCCAAAGTGAGGTAGAGGGAAATGACACCCTTGCTGGTGTTTATGGCAAGTTTGATATATATGCAGTGCGCCTGGCCTTGATACTTGAATTGCTATACTGGTCTTGTGATGACAAGAAACAGCCCGTGCAACAGGTTGGTATAGATGCGGTGAGCGGAGCTATACATTTGATAGAATACTTCAGGAATACCGCCAAAAAAGTTGATGCGATCATTTCAAGTAACAACCCACTTGATAGACTACCAGATAACCAGCGAAAATTCTACGAAGCATTGCCGGACACATTCACAGCAGCAGAAGGTTTCAAGATTGCAGATCTGCAGAAAATTCCTTTTGACACTTTTACAAAATGGCTGAAAAGATTTACAGGAACCATGTTAAAAAAGATCAAAAAAGGAGAATATATAAAGTTAGTATAGACAATGGCAAAAGTGGCAAGTGTGGCAACTGAGTAAATATGAATTGCCACACTTGCCAGTATTGCCAAACAATATAAATCAATGGCATATCTATTTGAATTAGAAAAATATAGCGGCACAGCATCACGATATGAATGTCCAAACTGCCATAAGCCGCATAAGTTTACCCGGTACGTAGATCCACAAACCAATAAACAAATTGACGATAGCGTTGGCAAATGTGACAGGATAGATCAGTGTGGCTACCATAGAACCCCCAAGCAACACTTTGAAGAAAATAAGGCGGCAGGAATAACAACCAATAGGAATTATGCAGCCAAGAGAACCCTGAACTTGAATAGAGAAATGAAACAGGCTCAAAAACCTGAATTCAATGTCGGTCAAAGTATATTTTGGGATAGTCTATGTGCGCCGGACTATGATGGGAACAAGTTTGTAAACTACCTTGCTAAGATATGCGGTCTGGAAACCGCCACCAGCTTAATAGAGAAGTATTACATCGGGAATTCAAAAAAATGGACTGGATCTACAATATTTTGGCAGGTTGATATTCACGGTAAGATCAGGACAGGTAAGATAATGCTTTACAACCCTTATACAGGCAAAAGAATTAGAGAACCTTACAGCCATATCGCATGGGTACATAACGGATTAAAAAAGGAGGATGAAGAGTTAAAACAATGTTTTTTCGGTGAACACCTGTTAAGGGATAATAAAAAGCAGGTAGGAATTGTAGAAGCGGAAAAAACGGCAATAGTGGCAAGTGCCTATAAACCTGACATAATTTGGTTGGCGGCAGGGAGTAAAGAAGGGTTGACAGAGGATAAATGCAGTGTATTGCAGGGTCGGAAAGTTGAGTTATACCCTGACCTTAAGGCGTATAGTGATTGGCTGGACAGGGCAACAGAACTATCACACATTACCACGTTTACTGTTTCAGGGTACCTGGAACAAATAGCAACAGAAGAAGAAAGGCAGCAAGGACTAGACCTAGCAGACTACCTGACAAGAACACCCTTAATTGATATTGTATACAATAACCTACTGAAGTCGCTTGCCGATGAATTTGTAGCCTTTTGCAGACTGTTTGCTGCGGGAAAAAAAACAGCGCCGGAGTATAAGGCTTACAACAAAGAAATATGCCGGAAAGTAAATGAAAAAAATATAACTGTAGAAGATTTCGTAAAGGCTACCATAGAGCGGTAATACCCTATATCAGAAAATAACTTGCAATATGCATTTGCTTTGTAAGTATATTTGTTAAAGTGAATTTTGGGAATTGCCGAATACCCACAAGAAAGTAGGCGCAGGGCTGCTGAAAACTGTATAGAGTAAGCAATCGTTCTACAATAATTTACTGCAATGAAGAACTTAATCTTAGTTTTCTGTCTTTTATCATTTGCAACGGCTGCATTCAGTCAGAACTACAATACAAATTATAATACTAACAACAATACTCGATATCAGAATGGGTATGTAAAGCCTACAACTGGCACATATGTAGAGGGGCATTACAAAACCACTTCCAATAATACTAATACCGATAATTATTCAACAAGAGGAAACACAAATACATACACCAGTGAGCCTGGATACAGGGCAAGAGATTATTCTAATGATGCTAGCAACTACGGTAGTGGTCAAACAATTCAAACCGGATCAAGAGGTGGGCAATATTATATTAATAGCAATGGAAACAAAACTTACGTTCCAAAGCAAAGGTAGTTGTTCATAAAAGGTATTGTGTAAGTCTTATTTTAAGTGATTAAAAAGTACTTTTTTTACCAATTAGCTTACAGGAGTGAAAGTATGACTGCGTCTTTCCGGAGGCATATCGCTCCCCTGTGCCTAATGCACACACCTGCAATATTTCCTCATCGATGCTGGCTTCACCTGCACCCAAACAGTGCCCGTTATCACTGCCACACGCCTACTTATTATAGCCACCACTTGGCCCATCATAGATAACACACCCAACTACTGTTGCTAATGACCGCCATAAATAACGTCAGTATATATGCGGTGTATATTGCCGGAAAAAGGATAGTGAAGGTGTAAAATGCACTAAATGCAATATTCATTTTCAGCTTTAATCTTGATGCAAGTATCACCAACATGTATGCCGGGGAGATAAACAGACCCCAAATACTGTTGAATATCAATGATTTAAAAATATTTATATGCAAATGAATGTAATCCTGTTTTATTTGTATAATATTGTACAGTAATATGCTCCAAAATAATACCCCAACTAAGTAAGCCAGGATAAGATAGCCACCCCATTACAGTTCCCTTAATATCACAATTTTTTTTACGTAACAGAATATCTGGCACACTACTTGACACTATACATATTTTATACAGTATTATTTATAAAAATCAACACAATGAAACAAAATTTTATTCCCAAAGTTCTATTGCTGGTTTTGCTTCTTGGTATCAACTTTACTGCATTTGCGCAGGTGCCCCAGAAGATGACCTTTCAGGCTGTGATACGCAATGCGGTAGGCGATTTGGTAACCAGCAGTACCGTAAGTGTACGTATCAGTATTATGCAGGGTTCTCCCACGGGCACGGTAGTGTATAAGGAAACACACAGCCCTACTACCAATGCAAACGGGCTGCTATCTATATACATAGGTACCGGCACACCTATGGTGGGCAATATGGATTCTGTGCATTGGGAGACCGGTGTGTTTTACTATACCGCAGAAACAGACCCATCGGGCGGCACCAGCTATACAGTGACTGCGACCAACCAGTTTGTAACGGTGCCGTATGCTTATTATGCCGAGAAAAGTGGTGTACCCGGTGCTATGGACCTTGCAGATATAGCTACAGGACCTGTTAGCGGTATTACCTACACTACTGCCATCAGCACCGATACGCTGATAGCCAATGGCGGCGAACTTGTATTTGCAAGGGGCGTATGTGTGGATACACTGCCTCTGCCTGGCATCAACAATGCGGTATTCAGCACCAGTACGATATTGGGAGTATACACCGTAAACCTTATCGGTCTTATCCCCGGCAAGCATTACTACTTGCGGGCTTTTGCTACCAACTCAAACGGTACTGCTTATGGCGATACTGTTTCTTTTATGACCACAGCACTAACTATACCTACTGTAACAGGCGATACTATAAGTAGTGTGGGCAATACATCTGCTGCAAGTGGCGGTAATGTAACAGGCGATGGCGGCAGCCCGGTAACTACACGCGGCATCTGCTACAGCACTGCTGCCAGCCCCACTATAGCCAGCAGCATATCTGCCTCCGGCTCCGGGCTTGGGGTGTTTGCTACTACCCTCTCAGGGCTTACACCAGCCACTACTTATTATGCACGTGCTTATGCCACCAATGCTATAGGCACTGCCTATGGTGTACAGCGCACTTTTACTACCATACTCTACACCGCACCCACCACTACCACAGACACACCCACCAGCATAGGATGTACCTCTGTAACCAGTGGACTGAATACCAGCAGCGATGGCAATGCTGCCATAACCCAGCAGGGTATATGCTACAGCACCTCTGTAAACCCTACTACAGCCAACACAAAAGTAATAGCCCCCATTAATGGCATAGGACACCAGACCCTATTTATTACTGGGCTCACACCCGGCACTACCTACCATGTGCGAGCATACAGTACCAACAGCATAGGCACATCTTATGGTGCCAATATTACATTTACTACCCTGCCGCTGGCAGCACCTACAGTAACTACCAATGCAATAATAGGTATATCTACAGTGGGCGCTACGAGCGGAGGCAATATAACAGTAGGTGGTTGTAGCAACATAACAACACGTGGTGTATGCTGGGGTGTAAACTCATCTTCCCCTCCCACAAAGGATAGCAGCCACACAACCGATGGCACGGGCATGGGTATATATAACAGTACGATAACCGGGCTAAACCCCGGCACTACTTATTATTTACGTGCTTATGCTACCAACAGCACGGGTACTGGATATGGTGCATTACTTAGTTTTACGACGCTTACTGTATTGCCTACCGTAACCGGGCTGCCGGTAGTAGGCACCAAAGCGCCAGCTATAGTAGGTGGCAGTTTTGAATCTGGTGGGTATGTAAGCCTGGATGGAGGCAGTACGGTAACAGCACGTGGGGTATGTTATGGTACTACCACAGCACCTAATATTTCAGGTTCAGTAGTAGCAGATGGTACTGCCGGGCTGGGATATATAAGTACGCTCATTCTGCCATTGACGGGTTGTGGTGTTAACTACTTTGTACGTGCTTATGCTACCAACAGCACCGGTACCGGCTATGGTAACCAATACGCTATAGTTTCAGGTATCCTACCGGTAATAGCGGATAGCCCGATTCATGTAATTACCGGAACATCTATAGCAGTAGTAGGTGGAAGCGTTGTCAGCGATGGCGGCTGCTCTGTAACACAAAAAGGAGTATGCTGGGGGATAGCACCAAACCCCACCACCACCACCGGACCCACCAACTGGAGAACAACTAATGGCGGCGGAACTGGTACATTCACCGATACACTTACCGGACTTTATAATGACTATACTTACCATATACGCACTTATGCCACCAATGCCAGTGGTACGGTATATGGCCCTAATCAGACATTTACAAGCAGCACATCTTCTTCGCTGACACTTGGTCAATCCTATGCAGGTGGGATTATCTTTTACCTTGATGGTACAGGTGAGCATGGATTGGTATGTGCGCCGACTGACCAAAGTACTGGCGCACCATGGGGATGTGCAGGTACCCTTATTGGAGCATCTGGAACTGCTATAGGAACAGGACAATCAAATACTGCAGCGATATTAGCTAATTGCACTACAAGCGGAATAGCGGCAAAAATTTGTGATGATTTGGTATTGGGGGGATACAATGATTGGTTTTTACCTTCAAAAAATGAATTATATATAATTTATAATAACATAAAATTGATGAGTCTTGGCGATTTCACTGGTGGCCTTTATACAAGTTCAAGTGAGTACAATCTTAATTTCCTGTGGAGCCAAATTTTTAACGATGGTGAGCAGGTCAGTTATTATCCTAAAACCTATAATTTCCAAGTTCGTGCCATTCGGGCTTTTTGATTTGAAGTATCTCCACCGGTGAGAGCATCTCGCTTTGTAATTAAAATGAGGAATCGTCACGCTTACAAAATAACAAAATAATTGAAAATGAAAAAAACAATATTACTTACTCTACTCAGCTTTTACGCATCTCTGTTGTTTGCACAATCACCACACAAGATGAGTTTCCAGGCAGTAGTACGCAATAGTGGCAATAACTTGGTGGTAGATGATACAGTAGGTATGCGCATCAGTATTTTGCAAGGCACAGCAAGCGGCACACCTGTATATGTTGAAACACATACTCCACACACCAATGCTAATGGCTTGGCTACACTTATCATAGGCAATGGCACGGTGGTAACCGGCAATATAGATTCGATAAACTGGGCAGCAGGACCCTACTTTATAAAAACAGAAACAGACCCTACGGGTGGTACCAGCTACAGCATTACTGCTACGCAACAGTTGATGAGTGTACCGTATGCGCTGTATGCAGAAAAGGCGGGCAGCGCAGCAGGAACGGGATATACACACTATATAGGGGAACATTATGGAGGAGGTGTGGTATTTGCTGTATGGAAAGATGGTACAGGTGCTGAACATGGGTTGGTGGTGGGGTTAAATGATTTAGGAATTGATATTTTATGGGGATGTGCCGGCACATCGTTAAGTGGTGCAAGAAGTACTTGGAATGGTGCAGCAAACACAGCTACAATTGTAGATTCTTGCGGCACAGCAACTGCTGCTGGTTTCTGCGACACATCTACGGCAGAAGGGTTTACAGATTGGTACTTGCCTGCAATAAATGAGTTGGATATGATACGGCAGCAACGATTTTTCATAGAAAAGGCGTTTAGTACAATTACAGGAGCCATTAATCTCTTCATGGCTACATCTAATTTATACTGTAGCTCAACTGAAATTGACTACTATTCTGAGAATATATGGGTACAAAATTATTTAAGTGGTGAAATAAGTAATAGGGGTAAAGATGAAAATTATTATGTCCGTGCTGTTCGTGCTTTTTAATGTAGTAATAATAGAAATGAAAACTAAAGTTATGTCAAAAACAAAATCATTACTCACTATAACGTGCTTGTTGCTCCTTCTTACACTGAGCGCAAAAGCACAGCAGGCAATCACCCCGGCAGGTGGCAATGCTACCGGCTCCGGTGGCTCTATGAGCTACACTATCGGGCAAATTGATTTTGTGATGGCAGTAAGCACCGGTGGCTCTATGGCGCAGGGGGTGCAACATCCTTACTCCGATGCCACCACTACAGGACCTATTGTAGGCCCATCACACCTCTGCGAAGGTGCTTCCACTACTTATACCAATATCACCCACGGTGGTATCTGGACAAGCGGCAATACCGCTGTAGCTACTATAGGGTCGGCTACAGGTATACTCAATAGCCTCTCGGGTGGAGTTACTATTATCAGCTACTATGTTCCCGGCTCAGGCAGCATAGCAGTCTTTGCCAATGTAACAGTAGATACCTTGCCTAATACAGGAATCATCACCGGTCCTTCATCGGTATGTGCCGGCTCTCAGATAACGCTAAGCAATGTGCCAGTTGATGGCACATGGAGTGCTGCAGCACCCGGTATACTTACTATAGGTATAGATAATGGTATTGTTACGGGTATAGCAGCAGGTGCTGCTATGGTTACTTATGTAGCTACAAATGCATGTGGTCAGGATTCGGCTGTAGCCACTATCACTGTAGATCCGTTGCCGGATGCCGGCAGCATATCAGGTGCGGCATCCATGTGCGAAGGTGATACTATTACTCTTACCAATTCTTCCGGTGGCGGAACATGGAGTTCTGGTGCATCCGGCATAGCTGTAGTTGGTTCTCCCGGCATAGTATTTGGCATATCGGGGGGCAATACAACTATTTCGTATACTGTTACTAATGGCTGCGGCAATGATTATGCTACTCATCTGCTTTCTGTAAACCCATTAGTACCTGATGCCGGCATCATCACAGGACCAAACAGTGTAGTAATAGACTCCACAATTACCCTTACCAATGCAACAGGCAGTGGTACATGGAATGCAAGCAATGCCAATGTTACCATTTCTCCATCAGGCGTGGTAACAGGAGTATCGGCAGGTACAGTAGTTATATCATATACTATAGGTACAGAATGTGGCTCAAATGTGGCTACAAAAATTGTTACGGTAAATGTACCGCTTGGTCCAATAACGGGCACACTTACACTCTGTCAGGGTACTACCACGACCTTAAGCAGTACTGTAGCCGGTGGTTCCTGGTTTACCAGCAATTTTTCAGTAGCTGCGGTATCCGGCACTGGTGTTGTTACGGGTGCTTCGGCAGGAACTGCTACTATTACCTACATTCTTTCTACCAATTACGTAACTGCTACTGTAACTGTATACCCACTGCCCGCGGCCATTACCGGCGCAGGAAGTGTATGTGCGGGGTCAACAATAATACTTAGCAGCACCACGCCAGATGGCGTATGGAGTTCAAGTTTGCCGGAAATTGCAACTATTGATGCTGTAACCGGAATTGTAACCGGAATTATTGCCGGTACTGTAGTTATTAGCTACACACCGGGATGCAGTGTTACAAGAATAATTACTGTAAATGCCGCACCTAATGCAGGAACAATTTCGGGAACAACTACAATGTGTGTAGCAGCTAATAGAACCCTCAGCAGTACCGTAAGCGGAGGCACATGGAGTTCATCTGCTACAAGCATTGCCACAATAGGCACTTCAGGTATTGTGACGGGTGTAAGTGCAGGCACTGCTTTAATATCTTATATAGTCACCAATAGCTGCGGCAGTGTATTTGACACTGTAATAGTAACCATACATGCACCTGGTGCCGGCACTATCACCGGCTCGTCCTCCGTTAACACAGGCTCCATAATAACATTGACAAATACTACCACCGGTGGCACATGGTCATCGTCTAATACTGCAATAGCTACAGTAGGTAGTACAGGCGTGGTAGCGGGTGTGAGCCCAGGTACGGTTACTATCTCTTATTCCGTAAGTAATAGCTGTGGCAGTACGAGTGCTACCAAGATAGTGTCGGTAAATGTTTTATTGGAGACACCTATTACAGGTACGTTTACGGTATGTACAGGTGCTACTACTACACTCAGCAATGCTACCCCCGGTGGCACATGGAGCAGCGGTAATACAGCTGTGGCTACAGTAGTAGCAGGTACGGGTGTGGTAACAGGAATATCGGCAGGTACTGCTGTTATCAGCTATACACTTTTTGGCACCAGTGTTACCACCATTATAACGGTCAATGCGGCTATGAGTGTAGCGTCTATTACGGGTACATCTTCATTTTGTGCAGGAGCTACATCGGCTCTTGCCAGCACTACTACGGGTGGTACCTGGTCGTCATCCAATACCACAATAGCCACGGTAGGCAGCACGGGCATAGTAGCAGGTATATCGGGCGGCACAGCGGGCATCACTTATACCGCTACCGGCATCTGCGGTACCGGCTATGCAGTAATGATAGTAGAGA
>JAIOYR010000060.1 GCA_021740995.1 Taibaiella sp. | reverse complement strand
GAGTTTGGCTTGATAGCAGGAGTGGGGCTTTGTGCACCATAAGCCATACCAGATGGTATGTAAAAGGAACCCTTGCTACCTATCTGCAACAATTGCACACCTTCGTCCCAGCCTTTTATCACCTGCCCTGCACCCAATGTGAATGAGAATGGTGATACATGATTGAACTTAGGGTCTACGTTGGAGTCAAATAACTGACCGTCGAGTGTTTTACCGGTATAATTCATTGTGACCTTTTTGCCGGCTTTTGCCAATGGACCCAGGCCCTTCTGAGAAATGGTGTAGTAAAGTCCTGAAGCAGTCTTTGTTGCCTTGATGTTGTTTTTTGCAAAATACTCCTGCATCAGCTTATCATCAATCTTGGCTTGCTCAGCGGGGTCCACCATTACAGGTTCCGGAGCAGCATCCTGCACATCCAGCACCTCCACATCAAATATCAGAATTGAATTTGCCGGTATCTGCGGGCTTCTGTCCTGGCTGCCATAAGCGAGTGTAGACGGGATAAACAGGGTCATTTTAGCACCCTTGTTAGTAAGTTGCAAACCCTCGTCCCATCCTTTAATTACATTGCCTTTACCTATCACTACAGAAAATGGCTCAGGATGTTTGAAAGCAGTATCTGTATTTGAATCAAAGACATTACCATTGAGCAACTTTCCGGTATAGTTTACACTCAGTGTTTGCCCTGCTTTTATCATTGGTCCGGTGCCAGCTTTCGAAATCACGTAGTGAAGTCCTGAGGCAGTCTTCATTGATTTGATACCGTTTTTGGCAAAGTAGTCCTCCAGCAACTTCTGGTCTATACCTACCTGTTTGGCAGCCATCTCGTCGTTGTACTTTTTATCTTCGGCCTCTGTGCGCAAAGATACCACCTGCACCTCGTAGCGCATTTTCTGGTCTACACCTTCTTTCATTCCCGGCATAGGAGGCCCGCCTGCTTTGCGCATAGAGTCTACCGATACACGAAACACCGCACTGTCACCTTCAGCGAGCATCATAAACCCTTCCATGAGGTCTCCGTTTGCCTTGGGCGATGCAATAGTAACAGGCACCGGCTTAGTGGGGCTATACATCTTGCGCGAGTCGAATATTACGCTATCATCCAGATATACATGTATGAACATTTCAGCATGGTCTCCCTGAGCTGCTTTCCTTTTTCCTTTACCCGGTTTTATAATTTTATACTCCAGACCACTGGGCAAAAATGTAAATCCGTCTTTCAGTTTTTTCCCTTTTGCCGCATCATTCTTAGCGCCTGTCTGTGCCACTGACACATTGGTGATACCCAAGGCAATCATTAACGGAATGAGGGTTTTTTTGATTGTTATTTTCATCGATCAGAACTTTTGTTGTAAAAATAAGTAAGGAATAAATGATAAACTGTTAAACAATTACTTGTTCTCAGCACTCTTCACATCCGTAATATCCACTTCAAAGATCATGATAGCATTTGCAGGGATACTTGGGTTTGGACTTTGCGGACCATAAGCGATAGGTGAAGGCAAGTAAAGTGTAGCCTTAGCTCCTTTTTTCAGCAGACCCACGCCTTCGTCTACGCCTGGTATCATCTGACCCTGGCCTACTGCGAAAGTCAGTGGTTCGTTGCCATGGCCGTTTTTCTTAGCTACTTCCGGGTCATTATTAGAATCGAAGATGTTACCATCAAGTGTTTTTCCTGTATACATCATGCTTACAGTCTGTCCTTTAGCAATAGGTGCTCCGGAACCGGGCTTCTGTATAGTATAGTACAGGCCAGATGCAGTTTTTTCTGCTTTTATGTTGTTCTTGGCAAAATACTCCTGAAGAGTTTTGTCATCAAGCGGCAGTTGCTGCGCCTTCTGATCTTCTATTTTTTTCATTTCTTCTGCCTGCTTAGCTTCCATTTCCTTTTGGTAGTCGGCTTCAGATTTCACAGAAACCACAGACAAGTTAATGGTGATTTTATTACCTTTTTTCAACCATGGTGGCACGCCGCGGCTCAGCTGCTCTGCAGTCATTGGTGCAAGGATAGAATCGCAAGAGATAACGATAATAGCGCTATCACCAGGTGACAGGAATGGGAATACAGCCATGATGTCGGAAGAGTTGCGTGCTGAGTCAACTTTATTAGCGGCCGGGCGACCTTGCTTCCATGTGTCATTAATTATAGTAGTATCGCATTTTGCTACAAGGTTGAATTCTACTACGTCTCCAATAGCAGCGTTCTTACCTTTTGCATCTTTTACGATTTTATACTCCATACCATTGATGGTTTTAAATTCACCTCCGCTATTGTTACAAGCTGTGAATCCAATGGTTGCTGCGCTTAGTAAAGCGATTGAAATAATCCTGGTTGTCATGTTTGCTAATTTTTGCTATTTGCGTTTTTGGTTATCTATTGTTATTTGGGGTGAATATCGGACAAAATTTTCTTAAAATATAAAATAGTCTCATCAAATGTTGATTTAGACCTGCCACCTGATGCATTGAAATGGCCTCCACCATCAAAATAGAGCCTGGCAAAATTGCTAACATCAAATAGTCCTTTGCTTCTGAACGACATTTTCACCTCATCGCCCCGCTCAGTAATAAGGGTAGCAAACTTGATTCCGGCGATACTTAGGGGGTAGTTTACCAAACCTTCGGTGTCCCCATTTTTCACGTTAAAGAGGTTCATGTCTTTTCTGGACAGTGTAATAAGAGCAGCATTGTATTTATGAAATATCTGCATTCTTTCAATCAGCACATATCCCAGAAAACGCATACGGCTCTCGCTCCAGGCATCATATACATCTTCGTGAATAGCAGTATGATTTATGCCTGTTCTTAGCAGATCAGCTATCATCAGGTGTACGCTGGCGGTGGTAGCCGGGAACTTAAAAGAGCCGGTATCAGTCATTGCTCCTACATACAGGCAAGCAGCGATATTCTTATCTATCAGCGCATTGTCGCCACAGAGATTTATGAAGTCGTATACCATCTCGCATGTGCTGCTTTTTTCGGGTATACTCATTCCATAGTCCCAAACAGGCTTCGGGAAAAGATGATGGTCTAACAGAATTTTTGGCTGAGCGGCATCTGCCAGCAGTTGCTCCAGGTGCTTGGTACGATTGTAGTCGTTAAAGTCCAGACAAAAAATAATATCTGCATTCTTTATAGCGGCCGTTGCTATTGCAGCATGCTCTTCGTAGTTTATCAGTGTTTCGTTGCCAGGCATCCACCTCAGAAATTCAGGGACTTCGCTCGGCGACACTGCCGATACAGTATGCCCTTTTTTCAAGAGATAGTGTGACAATGCCAGCATACTGCCTATTGCATCACCATCGGGTTTGTGATGCGTAGTTATAAATATCTTGCGTGGCGTTTGCAATAAAGGGAACGCATCTTGAATTGGGAGCATCTGTGGTATCCCCTACCGCTTAATGCGGAATTTGATTGGGGCTGCAAAAATATGGTTTCCGCCCGTTATGACAAAAGTAAACTGTTAAAAATAAAAAAATACACACAAGTTTACAGAATCAAACAGTGAAAATTTAGCTGCACGTTAATAAAACTATCAATTTCCCGGTTCATCAGCATGTATTCTGATTTTTAACGTTTAGACTGCTTAAAGGAGAGAATTTTGAATTAATTTCGCACCTTCAAAATAAAAAACATGTCTAATCGTACATTTACAATGATCAAGCCTGATGCGGTAAGAGCCGGAAACATCGGCAATATCCTTCAGATGATCAATGCAGCCGGATTCCGTATTGTGGCTATGAAGTATTTACAAATCAGCCGCCAGCAGGCCGAAAAATTTTATGATGTTCATGCTGAGCGTCCTTTTTATGGCGAACTGACTGAGTTCATGAGCAGCGGCCCAATAGTGGCTGCCATTCTTGAAAAAGACAATGCAGTAGCAGACTTCCGTAAGCTGATAGGTGCTACCAATCCTGCACAGGCAGAAGAGGGAACCATACGCAAAAAATATGCTGCATCAGTAGGTGAGAATGCCGTACATGGCTCTGACAGTGATGAGAATGCTGCTATTGAAGGTAATTTCTTCTTCAGCGGTTTAGAGCGTTTCTAAGAAAACAAGCGATATTACAATTAGTAATAACGCCCATGAAGCTATGCTTCATGGGCGTTATTATTTCTGAAAGTTTCTATGCACCTATTTTGTACCACTTGGGGCGAAACTACCTGACATAAAAAAGGGGCGAAACGCACATTGGTTTCGCCCCTTTTTCTATTTAAGATAATTATATTATTCTCCTATTACAAAATGGAAAACCTTGTTTTCTGTTTCGCTTTTTACACGGAGTACATAAGTACCTGCAGCTGTTTCTTTAGCAAGGTTTACCTGATGATTAATCACGCCATTTTTAGTAAGGGTATTTCCTTTGTATACTACCTGACCCAATACATTTATCACTTCAATTGTCAGCAATTCACTGTTGTTAGAAGTGGTTGTACCATTGAGTGTGAAGCTACCTGTATTTGGATTAGGGAACAAGGACAATGAGCCATTGATGTCCGCAATTGTATTTGTTTGCAGATAATCAGCATCCAGGTATATTTTGTTGCTGGTGCCTATAGAGCCTGTAAGGCATATCGGATTACCATTTACCACGCAATGAACAACGTCGTTGTCATAGACTGTGCGAACGAAAGAATTATCCGTAGCTCCAGGAATCGCATCTCCGTCTACATACCACTGGTAGGAAGGTGAAGTACCACCTGATGTCAACACGGAATTAAAGGTAACTACCTGACCAAGGTAACCCATGGTTGCAAAAGTACGTATACCATCATTTGAAGTAAATGTAGTTGTGGTGATGTTTACGACCGGAGCAATATTGGGGTAAATGTTAATTGGCATGTCTGTGTGAGCAGGCGTAGGAGCCGCACATATATCGAGGCTGTTGGTCATGTAAACACGAATCACGTCGCCATGTGTAGGTGTATAAGTAAGCGTACTATTTGTAGCCCCGGGAATGTCTACACCGAAATTCTGCCACTGATATTGAGGAGTAGCTCCACCATTCACAGGCACTGCAGAAAATGTTACGGGAACTCCGAGACATAGCTGAGCAGTGGCTGGAGTGCGAGACATGCTAACCGAAGCAGGCAATGGATTGATGACACTGAATGGTTTGGTACGGTAACATCCAGAGAGTGCTGCATAAGTAATAGTTGTAGATCCAAAATTAACACCGGTAATGACACCCAAAGTATCCACAATTGAAGCTATAAGAGCATTGTTGCTGCTCCACAAACCACCGGTTGCAGCAGTAAAGAGTGTATCCGACCTGCCCTGACAAATATTGTCTATACCTGAAATAGGTGCAGGCAATGTATCTACAATAATTGGTGCTACTACGTAGCAGCCGGTAGCCATAGTGTAACTGACCACATTGCTTGCACCAATAGTAAGACCAGTAACTACGCCAGCCGAAGAAATACTGGCGGGCCCACTGATGGTCCATACTCCACCCGGAGTGGCATTGAATAATGTAGTAGTAGAGCCGCCATTACAGATGGTGATACCACCTGTTATCGGAGGAGGTGTCTGATTGATGGTAACTGTGTACAAAACCGGATTACATGCAGTAGTAGTGTAGGAAATAGTAGTAACACCACCTGCAATACCGGTAACCACGCCTGATGATGCACCTACAGTAGCAATTGTAGGGTCTGCACTGGTCCATGTACCTCCGGCGGTACCATTGGTAAGCGTAACGGTATAACCGGAACACAATACCTGAGTACCACCAATGCTGGTAGGCGGATTACTTACGGTCATAACCCTGGTTGTTTTACAACCTGTGGGCAATGTGTAAGTTATAGTAGAAGTACCCAGCGCTACCCCTAAGGCATCGCCATCGAAAGTAGGTGTTGTGGAAACGGATATAATACCCGGCAGGGAGCTGGCCCAGGTCCCTCCGGTAACTGAATTGGTAAGTGTCGTAGACAACCCCATACAGACCACAGAGTTACCCATAATAGGTCCGGGCGGTGTGAAAATGTTCAATGTATTGGTACGAACACAGCCTGTAGCAGTGAAACGATAAGAAATAACCGCAAGACCAGCTGAAATTGCCGTAAAAATTCCTGATGTAGAGCCAATAGACGCTATACCGGGTGCACTACTGCTCCAGAGACCTGCAGGAGTAGATGCGGAAGAAGTTCTGAGTGTATCTGATTCTCCGGGGCAGGCACTAAGGAATGGTGTACCTGATATAGCACCCGGCAGTGTATCTACAGATACTGTTACCGGAGGAGCTGAACATCCGGCAATTGTATAAAAAATAGTTGCTGATGATGCACCTGTAACAGTACCACCGGTAACTACACCCGTTGAGGGGTGAATACTGGCTACACCAGGATTACTGCTCGACCATACACCACCCGGTGTAGCATTACTAAGCGTTGTTGTCTGGCCTACACAAGTTGAAAATACACCCGTAATAGGACCCGGAGTAGCAACAACATTTATACCCACAAAAGTAGAACAACCTGTAGCTACCGTATAAGTAATAGTTGTAGCGCCTGTGGTAAGCGGACTAACTACTCCGGTAGTAGGATTAATTGTAGCCACGGCGGGTGCCGAGCTGCTCCATGTACCCGGGGTAGTAACTGAAGAAAGTGTAGCAGTAACACCAGTACAATATGCAGTAGGTCCGGTAATAGGATTAGGAAGTGAGTCAACAGTAAAAGTGAGTGTACGTGTATTAACGCATCCAGTAACGCTATTTCTGATTATTAATGTGCCTGTAGAAACAAGCGATGCTGTGGCTGCAGGAATGGTTACATTTATGGCACCTGCAGGTAATGCAACGAATGCCGGAACAGGTATAGGTGCCGCAGGGATCCAGGTGAGCATGTATTGGTTAGGGGCACCGGTAGTTCCTGTATAGGCAAAAGGCCTTGTTTGAGGAATAGTTGAATTGAAACATACCTGCTGAGAGGTAACTAAACCTAAAAGTGCAACCGAGTTGTTCGTGTAAGTCCTTGGTGTTGCCGGTGGAGTAGTAATTGTATTAACGTCTACTGCAGCAAAACCAGGATCTGTAGGATTTGCAAAAACTACACCTCCTGTAGTCTGAGCCACAACAAAGTAAGAAATAATATCGCCTGATGCTACTCCACCCATCAGTGATGCATCAACTATAAAACGCCAGGTGCCCATTGTACCGGTTCCTGATAAAAGAGTACCTGCAGTGCTGAACCATGGAGCCGCACCCTTGCGGAAATAAATCCTTGGTACAAGACCACCTGTTGTAGGAACACCTACCGGTGACTCTATGGTTACAGGAGAAAGTGTATCAAAAGTATTGTTGCAAGATCCGGACATATTAGTGTACGTAATCTTATTTATCATCTCATGCGCTCCTATTGTAGGTGATGTAAGACTACGGTTTGCACCGTCTATGTCGGCAGTGATACCTACAATTGGGGTACCAGCCGCAAGCGGCAGATTGAGTGCTACAGTCTGCAAGTGAAGATCTGTGGGGGAAACAAATGAGGGATTTAATGTAAGCGAGTTAAGGTTGCTGCCAAAACCAGCCTGTATCTGAGCAATTGTCGTTCGTGCAATACCTCCGATAAAACCTAAATTGCCGGATGTTGCAAAGTAATCGTTGTAGTCAATGGTGGCAAAAACAGTACTGGGACTTGTACTATAGATAGCATATCTGTTGCCGGTAGTTTGGGTATTTACAAAAATATTGTTTCTTAAGTTGATAGAGCCAGCAGTAGCAAAAGTATTAAAACATATAGCAGCGTTTGTGGGCGCACCTGTACTGCTGGCATTCATGTTAATACTGTTGTGATTTATACTAACAGAAGTGGCAAGATCTACATATATACCATGTGCATTCTGTGCTATTACACCGGAACCCACTCCACTTACACCGGAAATAAAGTTGTTAAAGATGCTGACACCTGTTCCGCCATTTACGTAAATACCACTTGTACCCCAACCTGCAATGGTATGAGTTACGGTATTAATCTTGTTACCTGATGTCGTTCCATTGTTTGCATTTGAAAGTACGATTCCCGACATACGGCCAGTACCAAAAACAGTAACATTGCTTATGTTATTTTTTGTAATAGAATAGCCTGTTGCGTTATTCAGGTGAATGCCTTCGAAACCATGAGTAGCACAATCATTTTCTGTTATTATCCAACCATTATCAAGTGCTGCAGGACCAAATCCATATATTGCCAACTGACCATTCTGAAACTGATTGTTCTGGATAGTGACGTTGTTGTGAGGAATTGTTCCGATTCCATACATCACCGTGCCACTTCCGGAAGTAATACCCATTCCTGCTCCAGGTGTAGCTGCAAAAACTCTAGTATTCTTAATCGTAATATTGCTTGCTCCTACTGTAGGAGCGCTTCCAAGACGAATGGTAGCTGGTTGAAGTCCAACAGTTGCGGATGTTGAATTATTTTGTATCGTGAGATCTCTGGTAGTACCTCCGACGGTATTTGAACCATCAATCGTAACGTTGGTCGCACCCAAAAAAAACACCAAAGCCCCGTTTATCGTACCCTGTATTACAGGTGCTGCGGCTGCGGCTGGTTTTATTGTCACCGAGGTGTAAGATGCCGGGAGTAAATTGGCATTGAGCACTGCAGAAGCGGTTTCAAATGTACCGGCAGTAACAGATATCGTAATAGCCCCCTGATGCGTACCGGCATTGATTGCATTAAACGCCAGACGCAGCTGCGTATAAACGGTCGGCCCCAATGTGCCTGCCGTTGCAGTCACTGTTATTTGCGCATAAGAACTGACAGCAGCAAACAAAATAACTACACTTAGCACCACAAACCGCAAAGCTCTGCTGATTGAGTTCGTAAATCTTCTTTTCATAAACTTTATTTTATAAATATTTCGATATAGTTCCGGCAAATTATAATTCCAAAAATAACGTTTTTTTTATTCCATACAAGGCTTTTGGAAAAAAAACGTGCCTGAAATGGCTTCATATTCACGTTTTACCCACAATCCTTATTGCATTTGGTTAATAAGATGGTTTATTCCACTCAAAACCCCGCAAATACAGAAATACACCACCTATAAATGGCGTAAAAACAATTAAAAATGTTAGTGTATACGGGAAGAAAATCAGGTAATACTTCTGAAAACAGTGTAACGTAAGACGAGCTCAAGCAAGAGACAGACCACCGCTATCATAGCAAAGGGAAAAAACAATTCAGCATAGTGCTTGTAAGAGGTAATATCTATCTTGGTTTTTTCGAGCTTGTCTATATCGTCGTAGATGTTTGACAAAGCCTTGTTTCCGGTGGCACGAAAGTATTTACCATTGGTGGACTTTGCCATTTGCTTCAGCAAGCGCTCGTCAATCTCTACCGGCACCATTTGCTTTTGTATACCGTAAGGCGTCTGTTGGGGCATTAATGCCTGCCCCATTGTGCCAATACCGATAGTGTATATACGCACTTTGTATGCCTTTGCAATTTCCAGTGCTGTACTTGGGTCTATCATTCCGGTATTATTCACCCCATCGGTCATGAGTATCACTACTTTGCTTTTGCCTTTGGCATTGCGCAGTCGGTCTACCGCTGTAGCCAGCCCCATACCAATGGAAGTACCGTCGGTCATCATGCCGTTTTTTATCTGACTAAGCTGATTCTTAAGCACATTGTGGTCAATAGTAATAGGACACATGGTAAAACTCTCTCCGGAAAAAATCACCAACCCTATCCTGTCTGTAGGCCGCTGGTCTATGAAACGCAATGCTTCTGCCTTGGCTGCCTCTATCCTATTTGGTTTAAAATCTTCGGCCAGCATACTGCCCGAAACATCTATACTCAATACAATGTCGATACCATCGCTATCTACATTCTCTGTAGTATTGGTACTCTGTGGCCGGGCAAGTGCTATGACAAGCGCAGTAAGACAAATAATGCGCAGCACAAACAACAGAGGTCTGAACCTGGCTCTGCCACCTGCCTGAGCCGGATTAAGTCCGCCCAGAGTGGTAAGCCTCAATGCAGGATTATCTTCTTTTTTGCGACGCAACTGCCACCATACCATAAATGGGATGAGCAGCAGCAATGCAAAGAAAAGCGGCTGTGCAAATGTGATATGCTTCCAATCCATCAATTCGCTCATATTGTCTGTTCGGTTGGGGGTACAGTTATTACAGGTTTGGAGTTTAATACCAGTTGCCTTGCTTTATCCATTGCGTCGGTGTGCTCATGCGGCAGCGGCTGAGCCTTGGCAAACTTGGCAAGATCGGCTGTAGTGAGAATAGTAGTCAGCAGACTATGATAAGGCTGCAATTCGCGGTGCATCTGAACTTTATACAACAACTCATCGGTAGTGAGTTCCAGAGCAGGAGTATGAAATCTTGCTTCGATATAATTACGTACTACATCGGTTAGCTCCACGTAGTATTCTTTAACCTGCTTTTTCTGCCACAATCCTTTAGCATCCAACTCTGCAAGCAGCCGCAGGGTGTGCTCCTGAAGTGACTCTTTTGGACCCTCAGGCACCACAGGCGCTGGCTTGGGGCGGCGCAGATAATAGATAACCCCCACTACGATCAGTGCTATCAGTACAATAGCCCCGATTATGTACCACAAATAATCGAGCCACGACCAGTCTACAAACATGATACCCTTGATGGGCCTGAAAGCCTTGGTGGTGTCTACTGCAACTGTCTGTACCGCCAGCAAAAAGGAGTCTGTCTGTACCGTGTATGTAGTACCCGTAGTAGTAATCACCGGGAATATAAATGAAGGCACCTTGAACAAACCGGAATCAAAACCGGTGAGAATGAGCCTTTGTTTATAGATAACGTGCCCACCTGAATTCTGAGTATCTATTTTGCCGCGCTCTACTATCTCCAGACTATTGAACGTATCAGGTATTGCAGCCCATTCCAACCTGCCTGATGCGGGATAGTTTTTCACTTCGAGAAACAAACGCACCTGATCTCCTACCACTATCTGCCGGGCATCCACGCGTGCAGCGGCCGTTGCTTCTACCTGAGCAATGACTGATGATGGCCAAACAAAAAAGCACATAATGAATGTGGCTATTGCGACCACAGACACTGCGCCGGTGAACAGCACCTGCAGGCGATCCTTAGTTCTGTAAAAAAAACCGGTCTTTTTCGACTTCATGGTTTTACTCTATCCGTGTTTAATTTTCTGTTTGTTTATAAATTCCACCTTGCCCTCTACCTACCTTTGAAATAGGCCTGCATTATCTTTACATAGTCCTCATCAGTGCGCACATGCAGCAGCGATGCACCACTTTTTCTGAATGTCTGCATACAATATTTGTATTTTTTATCGAAAGCAGAGGCATACTGGTACTTCACGCTTTTATCATCAGTATCTATCCAAAACATTTGCCTGGTCTCTGCATCCATTACCTGCACCAGCCCAGCCTCAGGCAAGTCTTTATCGTACTTATCGTACACGTGTATGCCCACCAGATCGTGTTTGCGGGCAGCAAGCTGCAACGCCTGCTCGTATGGACGGCTCACAAAATCACTTAGCAAAAAGGTGATAGAACGTTTTTTGAGCACATTATTCAGAAACTCCAGTGCCACGCGCACGTCTGTATCGCCGGTATTGGTAGGCTCCAGTGCTATGAGCTCGCGTATGATACGGAGAATGTGCCCCTTTCCTTTTTTGGGAGGTATGTATTTTTCCACTTTATCGCTGAAGAAAATAACACCCACCATGTCGTTATTGGTAGTCGCAGAAAATGAAAGTACTGCGCTCATTTCGGTAATCAGATCGCGCTTGAGCTGCTTCTGACTACCAAACAGCGAACTACTGCTAATGTCTACCAGCAACATCACTATCAACTCCCGCTCTTCTTCAAACACCTTAACGAATGGATGGGAAAAGCGCGCAGTCACATTCCAGTCTATAAACTTCACATCATCGCCCGGCATGTATTCGCGCACCTCACTAAACGACATACCTCTGCCCTTGAAGGTAGAGTGGTATTCACCTGCAAAAATGTGATTGCTAAGACCTTTGGTTTTTATTTCTATCCTCCTTACCTTCTTTAGTATCTCTGCAGTAGTCATTGTTTTACATTGTTACACCGAAAGCAAACTCAATAATATCACTTTAAACCGATAATTGACCGGATAAAGCAAAAATAAACGTTACACTGACTAGGTGTGTGTAACAATACCTTAAAATTTTCTGAAAATATCGAAAAAATCACCAGTGATCTGCCACAGATATTCATTGAGTTACAGCTCTGATCAGGGTATTAGCTGCGTGTGAACCAACTGCTATTCGTATACAAACTCATGGGTTGTAGTATGTTTCCCTTCAAAGTAATATTGAGTAGCGGCTATTCTACCCTCTGCGTTGTAGTTAGTTGCCGTTCTTTCGTACTGCCTGTATTTTTTGAAATCATTATTAAGATAAGCAGCCCAGTTTACCGGCAATGACTTTTGCTTGCTTCCTGCCTTTTCGTCCGTATGAAACCATGTTGCCTGCTCAATCAGTCTTTTTTGCTCATCATACCTGTACACGGTAATCATGGGATACTTTCTATCGCAGGGCCAGGCATACTCTCTATATCCATCATAAGTGTATTCATACTTTGTGACCATACAAAAGTTTTCGTTCTCGGCACCGGTTCGCACACTGTCGGCAATCAACTTTCCGCTATTATCGTACACCAAGTATTGGCGGGCACTACTGCCATAGGTGCCTGTTTTCTCTATCACCTGGCCGGCATGGTTATAGCTATAGGTAACCGTATTGCGGTAGCCACCGGGCTTTTTACCGGGAATACGCTTATTGAGGTGTCTTACCGTGACATCTTTTACCAGCCTGCCCAGCGAATCGTAATAGTAAAATATTTTACCGGAGTCTACCGGCTTTTTGCTAAAATCATCGAGTGTTGTAATTACTGTTTTGTACAGCACTGTATCGTCATAATAATGTTCGTATATGCCATCCTCCTTGAAACAATACATGGTGTAGGTATTCTCCAGACAAAGCGTATAGCCCCTTACTACTTCGTACACCGCATGCCCCTGTTCGTCATAGTTGCGAACAAGTGCCAGTTTCTTCTGCTCCGGCTTTCCGGCCGGGTATTGATACACCTTGCAGGAGCGTTGTGCCACAGCGGCAAACGTATATATCAGCATTAAAACAGCAAGTATGTATTTCAAATCCGGAGGTTTTGTATTAAATAAAAGCCGCCTTTTGCGGGCGGCTTCTATTTAATTGTATTTCATTAGTAAAGAAATTACTATTCTTCTTCGTCGAACTGAAGAACGTCTTTATTAGCCATCAGCAGTTCAAATTCTTCTTTAGAACCTACCACCAGTGCATCGAACTCACGCATACCAGTACCGGCTGGTATCAGGTTACCCGTGATTACGTTCTCCTTGAGACCCATGAGTGAATCAGCCTTACCATTGATAGCTGCCTGCGACAGTACCTTGGTAGTCTCCTGGAACGACGCAGCAGAAATCCAGCTTTGTGTACCCAGAGAAGCCTTGGTGATACCCAACAACATCGGTGAAGATGTAGCCGGATTCGCATCGCGATAATCAACCAGCTTCTTATCGGCACGACGCAGACCACTGTTTTCCTCACGTAGTTCGCGGATGGTAACGATCTGACCCGGATGCAACTTATCCGAATCTCCGGCTTCCATTACTACCTTCTTGTCGTATATCCAGTCGTTCTCGTCCATGAACTCAAACTTGTCCACCGTATCTTCCTCCAGGAACTTAGTGTCACCCGGATCTACGATGTTCACCTTGCGCATCATCTGGCGAACGATAACTTCAATGTGCTTATCGTTGATCTTCACACCCTGCAAACGATATACTTCCTGTATTTCATTTACCAGGTATTCCTGTACTGCGAAAGGCCCTTTGATTGACAATATATCGCTTGGTGTAGTTGCACCATCAGAAAGAGCTGTACCTGCTTTTACGAAGTCACCGTCCTGCACCATGATGTGGCGCGTAAGCGGTACCAGATATTTCTTAACCAGTCCTTCTCTTGATTCTACTATTATCTCTCTGTTACCGCGTTTCACATTACCGAAACCAACAACACCATCTATCTCAGCTACTACGGCCGGGTTACTTGGGTTACGTGCTTCGAACAATTCAGTTACCCTTGGCAGACCACCCGTGATATCCCTGCTACGACCCATCACACGGGGTATCTTCACAAGTACCTGACCATTATGTACTTCCTGACCCGGCTCTACTACTATGTGCGAACCAACAGGCATGTTGTACGTCTTATGCTCTTTACCTTCAATGATGATAGAAGGTATCTTCGTTTTATCCTTGGTTTCTATAACCACTTTCTCGCGGTGACCTGTTTGCTCATCCGCTTCTTCGCGATACGTAACGCCTTCGATAATGCTATCGAAGTTTACCTTTCCGCTGATTTCTGATATGATGACGGCGTTAAAGGGATCCCATGTACATATCACATCGCCCTTGGCTACTTTCTTGCTATTGGCAATTTTCAGTATTGAGCCATAAGGTATGTTGTTGGTGATCAGCAAACGGTCATTGGCTACATCTACAATACGCACCTCGCCTGTACGACCTATTACTACTATCTGATCTTCACCTTCTGCATTTTTGAACTTGGTAGTACGCAGACCATCGAACTGTATTGTGCCTTCGAAACGGGCAACCAACTGAGATTCGATAGCAGAAGAACCCGCAACACCACCCACGTGGAAGGTACGCAGTGTAAGCTGTGTACCCGGCTCACCGATAGACTGTGCAGCTATAATACCTACCGCATCGCCCTTCTGTGCCATGTAGCCGGTAGCAAGGTTCTTACCATAACACTTGGTACATACACCTCTGCGCAGTTCGCAGGTAAGCACCGAGCGTATTTCTACTGTGTCTATCGGGCTTTCGTCTATGCGCAGCGCGATGTCCTCAGTAATTTCATCCCCTGCAGATGCAATCAACTCATCTGAAAGCGGATCATAAATATTATGAAGCGATGTACGACCCAAAATACGATCATACAATGGTTCTACTATTTCTTCATTATCCTTCAGTGCAGAAGTAGCAATACCACGGAGGGTACCACAATCTTCACCGTTGATAACCACATCCTGTGCCACATCCACCAGACGACGAGTCAGGTAACCCGCATCCGCCGTCTTAAGGGCGGTATCCGCAAGGCCTTTACGCGCACCGTGGGTAGAGATAAAGTACTCCAATACGCTCAAACCTACTTTGAAGTTTGAAAGGATCGGGTTTTCAATGATTTCAGAACCTGATGAACCACTACGACGTGGCTTAGCCATCAGACCTCTCAGACCAGCAAGCTGTTTTACCTGCTGCTTAGATCCACGCGCACCTGAGTCAAGCATCATGTACACAGAGTTGAAGCCCTGCTTGTCTGCTGCCATCTCGCGAATAAGTGTTTCTGTTACACGGGTATCTACGCGAGACCATACGTCAATCACCTGGTTGTAACGCTCGTTATTGGTGATAAGACCCATGTTGTAGTTGTCCCATATTTCGTCCACCTCTACCTGTGCATTAGCTACCAATTGCTCTTTTACATCAGGTACAGTAAGATCCTTAATGTTGAAGGACAATCCACCTCTGAATGCCGTACGGAATCCGAGTGTTTTGATATCATCCAGAAATGCAACCGTCTTAGGAATATTGGTATTCTTAAGTATCTGGCCAATGATTTCACGCAAAGACTTCTTCGTAAGCAATGCGTTTACAAAACCATGCTCCTTAGGTACAAACTGGTTGAATATTACACGACCAACCGTAGTTTCTATAAGCTTGTAAGTTAGCGAACCATCGAGCTCACGGAAATTAGCGCGTACCTTAATCCATGCGTGCAGGTCAGCGTGACCTTCGTTATGTGCTATCACCACCTCTTCCGCACTGTAATAGACTTTGTTCTCGCCTTTTACTTTCTCGGTTTCAGTTGATTTTTTACCTTTTGAAATATAGTAGAGTCCCAATACCATGTCCTGAGAAGGCAGGGTAATAGGTGTACCATTCTGTGGGTTAAGGATGTTGTGAGAAGCAAGCATAAGCAGCTGAGCTTCTACAATAGCAGCACTGCTCAGCGGCACGTGTACCGCCATCTGGTC
The DNA here is from genome assembly GCA_021740995.1 of Taibaiella sp. Taxonomy (GTDB): domain Bacteria; phylum Bacteroidota; class Bacteroidia; order Chitinophagales; family Chitinophagaceae; genus Nemorincola. Next base: position 7,874 of record JAIOYR010000060.1, on the reverse strand, counting down.
ACCATCAAAGTCAGCGTTGAATGCCGAACACACCAACGGATGCAGTTGTATTGCCTTACCTTCAATCAGTTTTGGCTGGAAGGCCTGTATAGAAAGACGGTGAAGTGTAGGGGCACGGTTGAGCAGAATCGGATGCCCTTTAAGTACATTCTCAAGAATGTCCCAAACCACAGCCTCTTTGCGCTCTACCAGTTTCTTGGCGCTCTTAACTGTTTTTACAATACCTCTTTCTATCAATTTGCGTATGATAAACGGTTTGAACAACTCCGCAGCCATATCCTTAGGAAGACCGCACTCATGGAGCTTCATCTCAGGACCTACCACGATAACCGAACGACCGGAGTAATCGACACGTTTACCCAAAAGGTTCTGACGGAAACGACCCTGCTTACCTTTCAGTACATCAGAGAGCGATTTCAGCGCACGACCACCTTCTGCCTTTACCGCGTTCGACTTACGGCTGTTATCAAACAGTGAGTCTACCGCTTCCTGAAGCATACGTTTTTCATTACGTAAGATTACTTCAGGTGCTTTAATTTCTATAAGTCTTTTCAGACGGTTGTTGCGGATAATAACCCTGCGATACAGATCATTCAGATCAGAAGATGCAAAACGACCACCATCCAGAGGAACAAGCGGGCGAAGCTCCGGTGGAATAACCGGAACGTACTGCATCACCATCCACTCAAGGCGGTTTTCGATACGTGTATTGGCATCACGGAATGCCTCAACAACACTCAGGCGCTTCAGGGCTTCCTGCTTACGCTGTTGTGATGTTTCGTTGGCAGCAGCATTACGCAGGTCGTAAGAAAGCTTATCAAGATCAATACGGGACAGCAACATCTGTACCGACTCAGCACCCATCTTAGCTATGAACTTATTGGGGTCTTCGTCTGGCAGATATTGGTTTTCTTTTGAAAGGCCATCCAGAATTTCGAGATATTCATCCTCAGTAATCAGCTGCTGATGAGTAGACTCACTTTCTTTCAGGTTTAGCTTGGTACGAATCATATCTTCGCCCTCACCTGCCTGAATAACTACGTAGCGCTCATAATAAACGATGCTCTCCATTTTCTTGGAGCTTACACCCAACAGATAACCTATTTTATTAGGCAAACTCTTGAAGTACCATATATGAACGATAGGCACCACCAACTTGATGTGGCCAAGGCGCTCACGGCGTACCTTCTTTTCTGTAACCTCTACACCGCAACGGTCACATACTATGCCTTTGTATCGGATACGTTTATACTTTCCGCAATAGCACTCGTAATCCTTTACAGGCCCGAATATTTTTTCGCAAAACAAGCCATCACGTTCCGGCTTATAAGTACGGTAATTGATAGTTTCAGGTTTCAGTACCTCACCATACGAACGATCAAGGATCGTATCAGGAGATGCAAGACTGATGGTGATTTTTCCGAATCCCGCCCTTGGACGGTTATCTTTTTTTATTGCCATTTTCTTAAGTATAAAGTAGTAAGTAGAAAGTAGAAAGCTACAACGTGGCTTGTAACCGATAAAGCATTTTCTGAACTTCGGTTATCTCTTTTACAAGCTTGCTATATGCCTCTTCATTTACGTAATTTAATTTTTTACTAATTAACAATTGAGTTTCCAATTCGTATGCCGAACCTAATGCAACCAAAAGAAACTGCTTAAAATATGCGGCTGAGTTTCTTCCGGATCCTTCTGCAATATTGCTTGGAATCGACGTTCCGCAACGTTGCATTTGGCTCACTAAGTTAAACTTTTCACTATCAGGGAATGTTTTAGTTACTTCATAAATCGTGACCACTAAATCAACAGACTTTCTCCAAACTATTAACTCCCTGAAATTATTCATACTGCAAAGAACTTTTATTGTAAGTCATTAGTAGAAAATGTGCTATCGGATAACCGCTTTCGACTTTCTACTAATGACTTACAACTATGAACTATTCAAACTTCAATTCTAATCCTAAACCTCTCAACTCATTCACCAATACATTGAATGACTCTGGTATACCTGGCTTAGGTATGTTATCGCCTTTCACAATTGCTTCATAAGTTTTGGCACGACCCACAATATCATCAGATTTGAGGGTAAGTAATTCCTGAAGAATGTTTGATGCACCATAAGCCTCCAATGCCCAAACCTCCATCTCACCGAAACGCTGACCACCAAACTGTGCTTTACCACCCAGCGGCTGCTGAGTAATAAGACTGTACGGCCCGATAGAACGTGCGTGCATCTTGTCATCAACCATGTGATGCAGTTTGATGATGTAGATGATACCTACCGTAGCTTTCTGGTGGAAACGCTCTCCTGTTTCTCCGTCAAAAAGGTAAGTATGTCCGAAGTCTGGGAGCTCAGCTTTTGTAACCAGATTTTCTATCTCCTCAACAGATGCACCATCGAAGATCGGTGTTGCAAACTTCACGCCCAGCTTCTCACCCGCCCAGCCCAGAATGGTCTCATAAATCTGACCAAGGTTCATACGGGAAGGTACACCCAGTGGATTAAGAACAACGTCAACCGGAGTTCCGTCTTCCAGGAATGGCATATCTTCTTCACGTACTATTTTCGCTACGATACCTTTGTTACCGTGACGACCCGCCATTTTATCTCCCACCTTCAGCTTACGCTTGCTGGCAAGGTATACTTTAGCCAGTTTCAACACACCTGCAGGTAACTCATCACCTATGCTCAGGTTGAACTTCTCGCGTTTGTAACGACCCAGTTCTTCGTTGAATTTGATGTTATAGTTGTGCAACAACTGGTTGATCAGGTCGTCTGTTTCTTTGTCGCCTGTCCAGCCCAGCGGATTCACATTTTGGTAATCGATAGAACCCAGTGTTTTAGAATTGAATTTACCGCCCTTGCTCAGCACCGTTTCGCCAAAGTTGTTGGTGATACCGGCAGATGATTTGTCTTTAAGCAGTATCTGCAATTTCTCGAACAGGAAGTTTTTCAGGTCTTCCAGATTTTTTTCGTGTACCTTATCTATTTTTTCTATCAGCGTTTTTTCACGCACCTTAGAGTTCTTGTCTTTCTTGGCGCGCTGGAACAACTGCTTGGAAATTACAATACCCTCTGTACCACTTGGTGCTTTCAGTGATGCATCTTTTGCATCACCGGCTTTGTCACCAAATATCGCACGGAGTAGTTTTTCTTCCGGTGTTGGGTCAGTTTCTCCCTTTGGCGTGATCTTACCAATCAGGATATCACCCTCGCCAACATGTGCACCTACACGGATGATACCATGCTCATCAAGGTCTTTAGTAGCCTCTTCTGATACGTTGGGGATATCTGGTGTCAACTCTTCTTCACCCAGTTTGGTATCCCTAACTTCCAGCTCATACTCATCGATGTGTACCGATGTGAACCAGTCTTCTCTAACGACTTTTTCATTGATTACTATCGCATCCTCGAAGTTGTAGCCTTTCCATGGCATGAAGGCCACTTTCAGGTTACGACCCAGTGCCAATTCTCCATCCTGAGTTGCGTAACCTTCTGTAAGGAAGTCGCCTGTCTTTACCTTCTGACCTTTGCGCACACATGGGCGCAACGTCATACTGGTACTCTGGTTGGTCTTTTTGTACTTGGTAAGTGTATATACTTTCAGATCGTCTTCGAAAGAAACCAGACGCTCTTTTTCACCTCGGTCATAACGAACATGTATATTATCTGCATCCACATATTCTACCACACCATTACCTTCGGCATGTATCTGAATACGAGCGTCACGCGCTGCTTTAGCCTCCAGTCCGGTACCTACTATAGGCACCTGTGGTATGATAAGCGGCACTGCCTGACGTTGCATGTTTGATCCCATCAGTGCACGGTTGGCATCATCATGCTCCAGGAAGGGGATGAGCGATGCGCTCAATCCTACTATCTGGTTAGGAGCCACGTCCATGTACTCTACTTCATTCTTATCCAGAATCGGGAAGTCACCTGTCTGACGTGATTTGATTTTGTCTTCCAGATAATTGCCTTTATCATCCATAGGCACATTAGCCTGGGCAATTTTGGCAAGATCCTCTTCTTCTGCGCTCAGGAATCTGAAATTTTTCAGATCCACCTTACCTTCTCTTACTTTATGGTATGGTGTTTCTATAAAGCCCATATCATTGATCTGAGCATGCACGCAAAGTGTAGATATAAGTCCGATGTTTGGTCCTTCCGGTGTTTCGATAGTACACAGACGACCGTAGTGGCTGTAGTGTACGTCCCTTACCTCAAAGCCTGCACGCTCACGGCTAAGACCGCCCGGTCCGAGTGCCGATATACGACGTTTGTGGGTAATCTCAGACAACGGATTGGTCTGATCCAGAAACTGCGAAAGCTGTGATGTACCAAAGAACGAATTGATAACTGACGACAGAGTTCGGGCGTTGATAAGGTCTATTGGTGTAAACACCTCATTGTCCCTTACATTCATACGCTCACGTATAGTACGAGCCATACGGGCAAGACCTACACCAAACTGTGCAAATAACTGCTCGCCTACTGTACGTACACGACGATTGCTCAGGTGATCAATATCATCTATTTCCGCTTTACCATTGGTAAGGCGTACCAGATACTTAATGATTGAGATAATGTCTTCCCTGCTCAGCACCTTCGTTGTCAGGTTGATATCAAGACCAAGCTTACGGTTGATCTTGTAACGACCTACCTCACCGAGGTCATAACGTTTATCAGAGAAGAATAGTTTTTCTATGATACCACGTGCAGTTTCATCATCAGGTGCATCAGATCCGCGCAACTGACGATAGATATGTTGTACCGCTTCCAACTCAGAGTTGGAAGTATCTTTATTAAGGGTATTGTAAATGATGGAATAATCACCGCTCACTTCTTCTTTCTGAAGGAACACAGTTTTTATACCCATTTCCTGTACCATTTCAGCGTTGCCTTCGTCCAGAATGCTATCGCGATCCAGTACTATTTCATTACGCTCTATGGTTACTACCTCGCCGGTGTCCTCATCCACGAAATCTTCTGTCCAGCTGCGCAGTACACGTGCAGCCAGCTTACGACCTATATGATTGGCAAGTGTTTTCTTATCTACTTTCACCTCTTCGGCCATACCGAACAGATCCAGAATGTCCTTATCTGTCTCATAACCTATAGCACGAAGCAACGTAGTAACCGGGAATTTCTTCTTACGGTCGATGTACGCATACATTACATTGTTGATGTCGGTAGCAAACTCCATCCATGCACCCTTGAACGGGATTACACGGGCACTGTATATTTTAGTTCCATTTGGGTGAACACTCTGTCCGAAGAATACGCCCGGAGAACGATGTAACTGCGATACTACCACACGCTCAGCACCGTTGATAACGAAAGTACCACGAGGTGTCATGTAGGGTATGTTTCCCAGAAACACATCCTGAACAATTGTTTCAAAGTCTACGTGCTCTTCGTCATTACAACTCAACTTCAGCTTGGCTTTCAGTGGCACAGAATAAGTTAGCCCGCGCTCCATACACTCATCAATCGTGTAGCGTGGCGGATCAATGAAATAATCCAGGAATTCCAGCACGAAAATGTTGCGCGTATCGGTAATAGGGAAATTCTCCTTAAACACCCGGAACAGTCCTTCATTGTTTCTCTTGTCGGGTGTGGTTTCCAACTGGAAAAAATCCTGAAAAGACTGAAGCTGTATTGCCAACAGGTCGGGAGTGGCGGAGGCATCATGCAATTTGCCGAAATTTATCCTCCCGGCAGCGTTCTTTTTCTGTGTAATAGCCATAATATTTTTATACTCCTTTTTACAAATAAAAAAACCCTGAAAGATAGGCGTAGCCCACCTTTACAGGCAATATGCAATATCAAAAAATAGTTACAATTTTTTCTCGCACGTATAGTTACCCTAGAAAAAGGGATTGCAAAGATAGGAAACGGCTATTAAATAAGCAAATTATATTCCATTTTTTTGATGAGAACGACGCTTTCGGCTGAAATACCAGTAAAATCAACAAATATTTATTATTAACTACTCCGTTATTTAACTTTTTATTGAGGTAATGTTTTGTTAAATATAGACAACCTTTTGTTAAAATTATTGATTTTAACAAAGCTTTAGGCATTCACATATTAGTTTTCCACCATGCAAAGGAAAACATCCAATTAAACACAATGCATCGTATACCTGTAGATACCTACCTGTATATAGATATTGAAATATCGCAGGCTCTATAACACCTGCTCTTAGTCATATTTTCACAAAATTCAAGTCAGCAATTCCATTAACGACAAACAAAATAATACTGCTGTTACCAAGACGATTTAACGATAAACACAAACTGAATTAGTTTTTTGTATTATAAATTTAATAATACACCAAAAAAAACCCTAAAGAATTTCTTTTTTTTAAAAATACTGTTAATTTTACACCACAAAACTAAAAACAATATGAAAAAATTTATCCCAATGACTGCCGTGGCAGTAATCGCATTGATGTTTACATCTTGCAAAAAAGAATACACTTGTACTTGTACTTCTAATGTAGGTGGTACTACCACTACAGCATCTGGAAAGACTGCAAAAATGTCTAAGAAAGATGCAAAAGCAGCGTGCGAAAAAGGAAATATGAGTTCAACTGTTGCAGGTACTACAGTAACTGTTAGCTGCAAAATTGATTAATTTCAATTCAAATCACTTTAAACAAAAAAGACACCTTGCGGTGTCTTTTTTGTTGTGCTAAAGTTTATCAAAAAAACTACCTGAATGCTGATTTTCACTATTTTTACTCTGAAAATCATAACAAATGAAAAAACTTCCTACTGTTGTTGCTTTCTTGTCGTTCACAATTTTATTTATCTCCTGTAAAAAAGATTATCAGTGCACCTGTACCAAGGGAAGCGGCGCTGCTGCAACATCTTATACTACTACAATAGTTAATCAAAAGAAAAAGGGGGCATTAGCATCCTGCAAAGCGCTGGAGGGTCCCGGGCTAAATGGAGGGGTAACGACAGATATTAAATGCAACATAAAATAGAACAAGCAAATTGCAATTATTTAGTCAACAAACAGACACCCTCGAGTGTCTGTTTGTGTTATATACAATTCAATACCCGCTGTCTCAAATACCATCACAATGAGCACCAAAAACCGCACATACCATAGAATTTGCATGTATATTTGCAAGGAATGACAACCCTTAGATACTACCTCTGTGTATTATTTCTCAGTAGTCCCCTTTTGCTATCTGGGCAGCAGGAAGTTATGCCTCCTACCAGTGGCATGACTGCTGGCATTAAGAATTATACATCCTTTACCCCTCAGCACAAAAACATAAGCGAAGAAGCCCGCACAAAAAACCAGAATAACCTATACCACCCAGAACTGGGAATGCTCTTTGCAGAAGCACCATGCACGGCTTGCTACGAAATAATTGAAGCACGTACAGAAACATCAAAGACTTTCATAAAAGAAGGAACAGGAGGCAGAGAATTAATGCTGCAGACTTCTACAGAAGCCATGCACTATAGAGATACTGCTGGCGTATGGCGAACTATAAGGACACGCTTAGCCCCGCTGACCGACGGCATATACAGCGCTGCTGAACAACCCGTGCCGATAAGCATAGATATTAAAACAAAACAGACCAGAATAGGCACCAAGAATGAGTTACTCTCGTTCAACAGGAATCTGGAGCTCGTATATGTGCAACCAAATGGCGAGGAACAATCGCTGGGAAAAGCAAACTGGAAGAAACATACTGCCGGAGATAATGGTGTGTATGTTACCAATATATGGCAGGGTATAGACATGGAGATAACGGTAGCCAGAGGAAATACAAAAACTAATTTCTACTTAAACCGACCAATGCCCGAATATGCCGATGGCAAATTACTGGTTAGAGACCACCTGC
>JAIOYR010000059.1 GCA_021740995.1 Taibaiella sp. | reverse complement strand
ATGTTATGTAAGTGCCTACCCCAATGCCGGACTACCCAATGCAATGGGCGAATATGACGAAAGCCCTGAGCAGACCGCTGCCATAGTAGCAGAATGGGCTAAAGAAGGCTGGGTGAATATGCTGGGTGGCTGCTGCGGCACCACACCACCGCACATTGCAGCTATAGCGAAGGCTGTAAAACAATATGCACCACGCCCACTGCCGGTAATGACTGAGGCATAAACCCTGCTATGCTGCCCTCTAGATATATATGCGCCCTGCTACTCACCTTTTTGTGCCTCCATGGTAAGACATTGCTGGCAAGCGTGAAGCTATCGGGTACAATTAAGAATCGTATCTCTGACAGTATCAGGATAAGCTATAATGACAATAGGCTGGTATATGCACCCAGATCCTTTACTGCGGTGCTGGATAAAAAGAACCGCTTTTCACTCACCTTTCCGGTGCCTGAAAGCGGCTATGTGCAGGCAGAGCTAAAACACGGCAACCGATATAGTGAATTATTGCTAAGAGAGGGCGATAGCCTGGTGCTGACAGCAGATGTAGACCACTTCGACAGCTCAGTGCATTATGAGGGCCGGGGAAGCGCCGTGCAGAATTTTGTGGTACTGCACATCATCGCACGCGGAAGAATGAACCAGTATGCGCTGAGAATAAAAAACCACATGCCACAGGAACCGCCAGCGTTTCTGAAATCAATAGCACAGGAAAAACAAGATGAACTGACATTTCTGGAGCAAAACAAAAAAGGGCTTCCTGTTTCGTTTATAAAATACTGGGAGTCGTTTTACACCTACTACAACTACTTCTTTGTGCAGCAATACCCGCAACTGCACGAGATGGTAAGGCTACGCAGATACACCGATACCATACCCGAAGAAAACTATGTGGTGCTCCAGGATATGCCCCATGCTTTTGATGATAATATGCTGCAGGTGCCCTCTTATCTGCTCTACCTTTCCGGCATATTCGAGTCGGGATTGAAGGCTGCGGGATATGCACATCCCGTCACTGTGCCAGAGAATGCACGCCTGTTTCTGGATAGTGTGAACACACTGGCATACACAGAACTGCCCAGTAAAAGCGGTGAATATTTTGTAGCGCAAAGCCTGTATGCCCGCATAAAACGGCAGGCAATAGAAAATACCCGTGCTGAGTTTGCAGCCTTTAAGAAACGGTGGCCGCAGAGTGAGTATGAACCACTGCTGAGCAAGCAGGTAGCCACCGCAGAGCGACTGCAACCCGGACAGCCTGCACCCGACCTCGCCGTTACCACCGCCGATGGCCGACACCTGAAACTATCTGACCTGAAAGGCAAAGTAGTGTATCTGGGGTTCTGGGCGGCATGGTGCAAGCAATGTGTGGGCGAGATGCGCAGCGAGCAAAAAGTAAAGGATATACTCAAAAACAAACCCGTAGAGTTTGTGTATGTATCTATAGATGAGGATAGCGTAGCGGCCGGCAAACTGATGCAGCAACTGAAGATAACAGGCTCCTTCTGCTGGACACAGGGTGGCTGGTACTCGCCAGAGGTAGGCATGTATGGTGTACAGTCATTGCCCGCCTACTTCCTTATAGACCGCGACGGCAATTTTGCACTACAAAACCCGCCCACCCCTGCACAATCCACAGAGCTTATCGTAGCTATATCGAAGCTGTATTAGTGGCGGCGGATCATCACAACATCACAAACTTATCAGCGTCTTTCAGAAAAGGGAGGTTGGTGCGCAGTTGCTGCAAGGGTTCTTTTTCCAGAGTCAGGGTGTGGGTGGCTTCGGTTTGGGCGTGCTGCCACAGTGTCTCGCCCAGCGGGCCAAAAACGCTGCTTTCTCCGGCATAGTTATTGCCCTTGCCGTCGGTGCCTACCCTGTTTACACCGGCTACATAGCACTGGTTTTCTATGGCGCGCGCCTGTAGCAGTGTTCTCCATGCCAGGCTGCGGGGCTCCGGCCAGTTGGCTACATAAAGCAGTACATCATATTCGGCATTGGTATTGCGCGCCCATACCGGGAAGCGGAGGTCGTAACAGACCATTAGGTTGATGCGCCAGCCATTTACCTGCACTATGGTGCGGCTGTTGCCGGGGGTGTAGTGTTCATCTTCGCGGGCATAGGCAAACAGGTGCCGCTTATTGTAATAGCTGATATGCCCGTCGGGCTGCACCCACAGCAGGCGGTTGTAGTAGTTGCCGTCTTCTTCTATTATCAGGCTGCCGGTGAGTATGCAGCGGTGCTGTGCTGCCATGGCTGCCATCCATTTTACAGTAGCACCGTCCATAGGCTCTGCCAGCCGTTCCGGTGCCATGCTGAAGCCAGTGCTGAACATCTCCGGCAGCACCACTACATGCCGCGGGCCAGTGATGCCAGCTATCATTGTCTGGTAGCGGTTTATATTGGCGGTTATGTCTTCCCATACTATATCCGGTTGTATGAGCGTTATATGTAGTGATGAGGCTGCCATAATTTTTGTATTGAAGCTACTATATAATTACATTTGTACATAATGCACTGTAAAGCAAAACTAATCTTTCTTATTTTATTGCTTGTTCCGGCAGTTACCTTCTGCATAGACAAGAAAAAGCAAAAACTAATCGTTCCCGGCAGGTGGCGGGAGGTGGTACGTATGCTACCCGATAGCACGGTGCAGTCGTTTACAGATACATTGTTCATTGCATTTCAGCGAAAAGACTCTTTCTCTTTTCATCACCGCAATGGGTTTATATACGAGGGTATCTACCTGCTCAGCGAAGACAGCATACTCGATATGGGCTCTGTGCGCTACAAGGTAGTGGCCAGGAAACCCAACCTGCTGGTGCTGACTAACGCAAAGGGTATATTTCATTTTGATGTGGACCTGTCTGACACGGCACAAATAATTGTAATCAAAAAAGAAGACTCTGCCCGGCCGGTCACTCATATAGACATGATGATTGGCAGGTGGACGGTGTACAAGCGCACTGCAGACGGACCAATGAAGATAGACCAGTCTGATAACATAAGGTCGGTATATGTAACCGGCGCCTCTACCGATGGTAAGCTGGGATACATATATAGCGGCACAGATGCAGACAACTATCCATCGTGGCACATTACAGAGCTGGGCGGCGGGCAGTCGCTGGTATGTGCCGGTAAAAATCCCCGTACCCTAAAGGTCTTACGATGTCAGGATGGGGAAATGATACTGGAGGAAGACGGGATGAAGTATTTTTTGAAACAACCTAAGTAATGTGGGAATGTGATAATGTGGAAATGTGATAATGTGGGCGTATGGGAGTGAGATAATTCGACAATGTGGGATTGGAATTTGGAATTTAAAATTTGGAATTTACTTTGAGGTTATCTGAGCTCAAGGAAGGATTTATTCATCTGCTCTATCCGCGTCTGTGCGAGGGGTGCAACAAACCATTGATAGCCGCAGAGCAGGTTTTATGCATCAGTTGCGCTACAGAGCTGCCCGAAACCGGCTATCATACCCTCGATGATAACGAAACTGCACTCAGGTTTGCCGGCAGAGTTCCATTCCTGCAGGCTACATCTTTTGCCTATTTTACCGAAGATGGCTTGCTGCAGCACCTGCTACACAGGCTCAAGTACAAAGACAGGCAGGAAATTGGTGACTACCTGGGCAGTCGTTTTGCAGAAAGTCTTGCTGCCGCCAACTGGTTGTCCGGTGTCGACATCATTATACCAGTGCCGCTGCATGCATCGCGCCAGGCAGAGCGGGGCTACAATCAGAGTATGCTCATAGCCGCCGCCATAGGCAGACAGGCAGCAATACCGGCTACCGCCGCTGCACTGGTGCGGGTAAGAGAAACCGAAAGCCAGACACGTAAAAGCCGCATAGAAAGAACAGAAAATATGGCAGGGGCGTTTGTAGTAGCAGATGGCGCAAACCTGAAGGGCAAACACATACTCATAATAGACGATGTATTGACCACCGGTGCCACCATAGAAGCATGTGTAACAGCACTACAAGCGGTGGAAAATGTAAAAATAAGCATCGCAACCATTGGAATTGCCGTATCTTAACGCTTATATTTGCAAGAGTTTTGGGGCAGGTATTTGTTTTTATAGATATTTCACTATACCTTAATACCCGAATAATGCACAGTAATTACTGAATCATTGAATTTTATAACAAGAATGATTATGAAGAAACACATAATAGCAGCATCATTGATGTTGTCGGCAATGACATCGTTTGGTGGTGGTTATCAGCTCAATATGCAAGGGTTGCGCCAACTGGCTATGGGCGGTACCGGTACTGCATGGCCATGGGATGCGTCTACTATATTTTATAATCCGGGCGGACTCGCGCGGCTCAATGGTATACAGGTTTACGGTAGCGCCATGATGGTTATGCCTAACACTGCATTTGGCAATCGCGATCAGTCAGGTGTTGTTTCTTCTAACGAACAGTCTGTAAGTCAGTCATTTATGCCATTCAGTTTTTATCTGGGTGGTCGCATACACGAGGATAGCAGGTTTGCACTGGGCATTGGTATCAATACACCATTTGGCAACAGGCTCTCCTGGAACGATAACTGGCTGGGTAAGTACATGGTACAGTCAGTAGAATTGAAAACAGTATTCTTTCAGCCCACTATCAGCTTCAGGGCCAGCGAGTGGCTGTCTGTAGGTGGTGGGTTTGTGTTTGGTACAGGTGTGCTCGAATACAATCGCGCATTGCCGGTACATGGCATACAGGGAGCAGACATAGACGACGGGCGTTCTAACCTGCGTGGCAGTGCTACCGGTGTTGGCTTCAACCTCGGTGCTCAGATCAAGGCAAGAGAAAATATACAGTTCGGTCTTACCTACCGCTCTCAGGTAAATATGGATGTAAACGGAGGTGCTGCGAAATTCACAGTTCCTGCATCCCTCAGCGATTCATTCCCTACTACCCGGTTTGATACCAGAATGCCAATGCCACAGGTGGCGTCTATAGGCATGGGCTGGCGCCTGGGCGATGTGACCCTTCAGCTGGATGTGAACTACACCGGCTGGAACTCTTACGATTCTATGCGTATAGATTTTGCTAAGACTACATCAACACTACAGAACATACGTGCTCCAAGAATGTACCGCAACACACTGACCCCACGTGCAGGTCTTAGCTACAAGCTGAGCAGAGTAGTAGCGCTTATGGGCGGTGCTGCATACGACCCTACTCCTGTTACCACAGGTTTTGTATCTCCCGATCTACCTGATGCAGACCGCATTGTACTATCATGTGGTATGACCGTGAAACCATTGCCGGGCTTAACAATTATGGCAGCATTCGAATCAGTAAATTCTGTAAAACGCAATGGCTCTTACGATTATGCAGGGTTTAACGGGGTTTATCAGACAACAGTATTTACACCGGGTCTTGGTTTGTACTACAATTTCTAAAATCCGAATAAAAAGAGAAAAATGAAAAGAATATATATCATTGGTGCTGCAGCGTTTTTGTTTGCAGCTTGCAAGCCTAAAGTAAACGTTACTACTCCTCCATCAGCCGGAGAGGTAGTATTCTCCAACTACATGGCTATAGGTAGTACCTTCACCTCGGGTTTTGCCGATAACAGCCTCACTGTATCCGGTCAGCTCAACTCTTACCCACAAAGGCTTTTCGAGCAATTTGAAACTATAAAAAGCGGTAACGGTGCTACCGGTCCTTTTGTGCAGCCACTGGTAAGCGGCGACAATGGCTACCCGAATCCAAAACTTATTTTAGGGCCTGTTACCTATTGCGACGGCACCGTAGCCATGGCTCCGGTGAATACTACTATGCCGCTCGACTCTAACGGCAGCTGGCAGTATATCAGCCCTATCAACAATGCGCAGATCAACAATACCGCCATTCCGGGTATCCGTGTAGCAGACTATCCGGTAGCGGGTTATGCCGGGCTCAATCCTTATGCAAAGAGGTTTTTTTACAACCCTGCTCAGCGCCCTATAGATGAGCTATACTCACGTGTGTTCAACCTGCACCCTACCTTCTTCACCTTGTGGTTGGGTGTAAACGACGTATTGGGTTATGCTGCCGCAGGTGGCCAGGGCGATGGTACAGGTGGAGCATTGCCAGTTGCAGCCAATATTTACAATACTAACGACATCACCCCTACCGCAGTATTTACTACCATTTACGACAGCATCGTTACTGCAGCATCGAGCACTACCGCCAGCGGTGCGCTGATAAACATTCCTGATATTTCTGCTTTACCTTACTTTACCGCAATCCCTTCAAACGGATTAATCGTTACCCGCCAGTCTCAAGCTGACAGCCTGCATGCCATCTATGCCAGCAAGGGTTTTGACATAGTGTTTCAGGAAGGCAAAAACCAGTATGTGGTTATAGACCACGATGGCAAATTAAGGCAGTCAGTACCCGGCGAACTTATATTGATGAACACTCCGCTCGACTCTATAAAATGCGCAGGCTGGGGCAGCACAAAACCAATACCAAGTGAGTATGTGCTTACTACCGATGAGCTGCAAAACATCCGTAACTCTGTAGACAAATTTAATGCCTACATCAAGCAGGAGTGTCAGTTGCGCAGACTGGCTTATGTGGATATGAACGCCTTTATGAAAACGCTTTCTTCAGGTATGGCATACAATGGTATAGACTACTCTACCAGTTATCTTTCAGGTGGTGCATTTTCGCTCGATGGTGTAACGTTTACTCCCCGTGGCAATGCGCTGGTGGCTAACTTTATCCTTACCACAATCAACAATTTTTATAAGTCTACAGTACCTCATACCGATGCCAATAAGTATCCCGGCATCAAGTATCCATAATTTTTTTTTGCTTAATTCTTTTTTCAAAAGCCCTGCTAGTGCGGGGCTTTTGTATTTGTAGCACACCTGTGCTACTACCGCTATTATCCTTTATTTTTGTAGCATCAGCAGCACAGCATCCATATTAGAGTCGCCTATAGAGTTTCTGAGAGGCGTGGGGCCGCAGCGGGGCGACCTGCTGCGCAAGGAGCTGGAGATAAGTACGTTCGAAGACCTGCTATATCACTATCCTTACCGCTACTCAGACCGCTCGCAGATCACCCGAATAGGGTTCATAGATCCGCGCACAGAGTATGTGCAACTGGTGGGTACTATCATTAATATCATAGAGGAAGGCGAAGGCAGAAAAAAGCGACTGGTAGCTACCCTCTACGACGAGACCGGCAGAATAGAACTGCTGTGGTTTCAGGGAGCGCAGTGGATGAAGAAATCGCTGCGGGAGAACACCCGGTATATTGTATACGGAAAGCTGAGCGTATTCAATGGGGTCGTCAATATAGCCCACCCCGAAATAGAGTTGCAGAGCTCCGACACCTCTATACCGGGCAGGCAGCCGGTATACTCTACCACAGAGAAACTGCGTATACGGGGTATTACCAACCGCTCTTTTGCCAAGCTCACCCAGGCTCTTTTTGAGAAGATACACCAGGGAGATATAATAGAGATATTGCCCGACGATATACGCAGCCGCTACAGGCTGTGTAGCCGCTATCAGGCATTGTGCTGGCTGCACTACCCCGATACCGAGGAGCATGAGCGTATGGCCCGCCACCGCATGAAGTGGGAAGAGTTGTTTCTGTCGCAGATGATGATAGGCAGGCTACGCCTGCAGCATACCATTCAGCGTGGCTGGCACTTTGAGAAAGTTGGCGATACCTTCAACGATTTTTATAAAAACCATCTGCCGTTTGAGCTCACCAATGCACAGAAACGTGTATTGAAGGAGATAAGGCAGGATACTGCTACCGGCAAGCAGATGAACAGGCTGTTGCAGGGCGATGTGGGTAGTGGCAAAACCATAGTAGCACTTATGTCTATGCTGCTGGCGCTGGACAATGGCTTTCAGGCCTGCATCATGGCACCTACAGAGATACTGTCGCAGCAGCATTTTTTCAGCATAGCGGGGCTGCTGCAGGAGATGGGTATAGAGGTAAGATTGCTCACCGGCAATGTAAAAGGAAAGGTGCGCAAAGAGATACTGCAACAACTGGCCGATGGCAGCCTGCGCATAGTAGTGGGCACCCATGCCCTGCTCGAAGACAATGTACAGTTTAAGAATCTGGGGCTGGCGGTAATAGATGAGCAGCACCGCTTTGGGGTGGGGCAGCGGGCACGACTGTGGTCAAAGAATGAGATGCCGCCACACATACTGGTGATGACCGCCACACCTATACCCCGCACACTGGCCATGACCCTCTATGGCGACCTGGATGTGTCTGTGATAGACGAGCTGCCGCCCGGCAGGCAACCCATAAAAACCATTTTCACCAAAGACGGGCAACGTGCCAAAGTAATGCAGTTTTTGCGCAAGGAGGTAGATAAAGGCAGGCAGGCGTATATAGTATACCCGCTGATAGATGAGTCTGAAAAGATGGACTACGAAAGCCTGATGGCGGGCTATGAGCAAGTGAAAATGTGGTTTAACGAAAACAAGTACCGCATAGCCATGGTGCATGGCAAGCAGGAGGCCGGCGAGCGCCAGCGCAATATGCAGCGGTTTGTAGCCGGCGAGGCGCATGTGCTGGTGGCTACTACCGTAATAGAAGTGGGTGTGAACGTACCCAACGCCTCGGTTATGCTGATAGAGAGTGCGGAGCGGTTTGGATTGTCGCAGATGCACCAGCTGCGGGGCAGGGTGGGCCGTGGTGCCGAGCAGTCTTATTGCATATTGCTGGCGGGCAGCAAGATATCTGAAGAGAGCTACAAGCGCATGAAGATAATGGAATCGACAACAGATGGCTTTAAGATAGCAGAAGAAGACCTGGCAATGCGTGGCCCCGGCGACATGTACGGCACCAAACAGAGCGGGCTCATGAAATTCAAGCTGGCAGATATAGTACTGGATAGTGCAGTACTGGAAGAGACCCGGGTAGCTGCCCAGCAGCTACTCACACAAGACCCCTCGCTCTCCGCCACACCACACCAGCCACTGCGCTACATGCTGTCACAAAAAGGCAAGGAATCGCACTGGGGGAAAATAAGTTAGTACACATCCGTCTTTTTAGTTCAGTGGGGCGGGCGTAGTATCGTTTGCTCTTTTTTATTTCCAACGCCCATTTGGGTTTCTTACATTGGGCGTTATAAACGAAGCACATGGTATCCAGCCCGAAAATTATCAGGACACAGGGCTGGTACAAAGAATGATGAGTGTTCAGCTTAATGATCTTATTTTCAACAAAAACACCAAGGAAATTAACCGACTATCTATTGCTTATTGATGCACCAATTTGCTGGTCTTCTTTTGACCGTTAGATTTTATAGCAATATTCTATTTGGGAAATTTTTTATGTTTTTTTGAGAAAAACTAACTTTTGGCACAGTTTATGCGTTTGTATAGGTAGATGTAAGTTTCTATTGTTCACCTTTTAAAACATGCACTATGTTTTTCACAAGAACACAAAGGTATCATTTCCCCATACCTAAAGAAGACTTCAGAACTCGTCTTATCGGGAAACACGTAAAAATCCATGACCTTGATTTTGAAGTGTACGAACGAGGCCAAACACTAAAAATTATACCGCACGCAGAGCTGGTAGATGACCTGAAAACACTACCGATAACAGACGTGGAACTAAGCGCAGATGGCAACGCTACAAATGTGGTAATAACCAGCAAAATGCGTAAGCTGGATATGGGTGGCCCGCAGCTCATACTTCTTTTCTGTGGTTTCCTTTTGCTGGCATCACTTATACTATTGATGGTGGGCAGAGAGCGGCTTTTTACCTATACATTGCTTGGTATCTGTACCCTCGTCTTTACTGTATTCTGGGTAAGGATGGAGATGGGCTACTTCGACTATGTGCGCAAAATACGCGACTACGTAAAGAACGGTAAAGAGCTTGCAGTGTAGGTGCAAAGATATTTTTACCGCAAAGACGCAATGGCGCAGAGAAGCTATCTTTGTTATATTAAGGTTGCAAAGTTCTATACCACAAAGCACCTGAGCTTCCTGATGAATTTCTCAAGTTGAAATGCTATTACTTTTCAGCATTTTATAAAACAAAAGAACGGGGCTGTTTCAAAAATGATTTTGAAAAAGCCCCGCTTTTTTAATGTCATAGTTTATCGCATCAGCGTTACATTCCCCTGATGGTGTTCTTTCTGACCGTCTTTAAACTCGGCATCTATCGTGTACACATATACACCTACAGGCTGCTCCTGATCATTGAGCCTGCCATCCCAGCCTGAGCCGTTGAGCGATGTAGATTCAAATATCACCTGACCCCAGCGGTTGAAAACACTCATCTTAAACATAGTAAGCCCCTTTGACAGCAACTGCCGTGGGAAGAAATAATCATTGATACCATCGCCATTGGGTGTGAATACGTTCGGTATATCTATGTAGCAATCGTTCTCTACTTTTATAGAGTCCGATGCCTTACAGCTGTTCACGGTAACGGTAGCATAGTATACGCCCGGAGCACCTATGCTGATGGTCTTGCTGCGCTGCCCCGTACTCCACAGCCAGCTTGCAGCCGGGTTGGTAGCATTCAGTTTGTCCGACAGTGTAATGGCCTCACTACCCTTACAGATAGAGGTATCGCGACCAAGGTCTATTACAGGCTGTGCGAACGCTGTTACTATCCTGGTTGTGTTTATCTCCGGACAGGCACGGTAGTGGGCATTGGCAGTAACAGTATATACTCCCTCCGGACCAAACGAATGATATACAGGGTTCACGTTTTCGATGGTTGTTCCATCGCCAAACGACCAGGTGATACCGGTATTGCCCAGGGCTGCAAAAAGCCCCGTAAGCGTAACATAAGTGCCGGCACAAAAAACAGAATCTGTCACCTGGATATTTAGTCCGCTTATAGTGTCTACCTCTACTATTGCATAGGATGTATCGTAGCAAGGTATATTGTCTGCGACTATCAGTTGTGTAGTAAACACCCCCGAGTTGTTGTACGTATACACAGGGTTTGAGGCAGTGTCAGTAGCACCATTGCCATACAGCCATTTGTAGCCTGTAGCACCCACCGATGTGTTGGTGAATGTAACGGCTTCCTTCTGGCAAATTATTGCCGGTGTGCGGGTAAAAATGGATTCAAGCGGATGCCCCAGTGTTATTACCAGCTCGGCTGTATCGTAGCAGGCATGGTTGGTGGCAAGCAACGAAACTGTATAGGTACCTGCTCCATATACATGCACCGGATTGGCAGCTGTATCTGAATTGCCATCACCAAAATTCCACACATACTGCATTGGTCCGGCAGAGGTAGAGTTGTTGTGGAAGAATACACTATCACCCTTACAGCCCAGGCGGAAGGTAGTATCAAATGCTGCAGTGAGTGGTGGTGCATCCAGTACTGCCGAACCAAAAATGGTAGTAATACAATTAGCAATCTTCACCGAAAAATTAGAGTAGGTGCCCTCACATAGCCCCGGCAAAAAGATAGAACTGTCGCCCATGGCGGTAGTGATGATAGGTGGCTGTGGAACACTGTTGAACGAATAAAACACTGTATCTGATGAATAAGGAATTACAGCCTTCAGCCGGATAGTGCCATCACAAAAACCACATTGTGTAGGATGTGTAAAGCTGATCAAATTGCCCGGTGGTGGTGGCGGACCAGCAAGATTAAACGGACCTGCAGGTGCAGTAATACAAACACCAAAAGAAGCTACTATATTGCTGTATACACCCTCGCACAGCCCTGTCAGGGTTATACTGCCTGCCCCGTCCGATACGGTAGCTATGGGCGCATGGGGTACACCATTATAGTCATAGTTGATGGTAAAACTATAACCCGGATATAGACCACTCAGTACCAGCACACCGTCGCAGGCACCACATATCGACTGGTCAAAAGGAGTAACAGTCATGGTGATCGGTGGATTGGCAATTGTGACCGGGCCTGCAGCCGGTGTAATACACACACCAAATGAGGCTATGATGTTACTATATATACCGGCACATCTGCCGGCTAAAGTATAACTTCCTGTTGCATCGGTGGTTATTGAAATCGGCGCCTGGGGGACAGAGTTATAGTCGTAATTGAGGGTATACGCATGGTCCGGATACAGCCCTGTAATATTTACCGAGCCATCGCATAGCCCGCATCTCGATGGATTGGTAACCGTGACGGTCATAGAAATAGGCGGATAGGTAAGCACAACAGGCCCTGCCGGTGGAGAAGCACAAATACCCTGCCGCCCTACAAAATTACTGTAAGTGCCGGGACACAGACCGGTAATAACAACCGTACCTGCTGCAGATGCAGTAGCAATAATAGTAGGCTGCGGAACACCGCCAAGCTCATAAGTAATAGTATCAGAAAGACCGGGTGTAAACCCACCCACGGTGATAGTACCATCACACACACCGCACCTGCTAGGGTCGGTAGGTGTAAGCGACAGTGTAAAAGTAGGTGAGGGTATTACCGTATAATAGCCGAAAGAAGTGTCTGCACAGCCGAGTGCGCCTGCCTTATAGGTAGTAGGCACCGTAGGGCAAACTGTTTGTGTAAGTCCGGTACCGAGGTAAGCCCCGGTAGTAGCATTGTACCAGTGAATAAACGAAGTTGCATAGGGTACCGGCGCATAGGCAATGGAGGATACAGCATAAGAAGAAACGGTAGCATCGGGCGTAAACCGCCATGCCTCATTCGTACAGGTATATGCCAGCGGAAAATCTCTGCCGGGAGCTACCGTGGCTGCTGTGCCGGTGGCATTTTGCACACCTATTATAGCCCTGCCGCTGTTCCACGTAGCGCATATAGGCTTAGTGGCTATGTGGCACTCTATGATGTTTGTGGTTTCATATAGTATTATTTGGGTGCTGGTTCTCTGTGTAGTACAGGAGAACATAGCATCGTTGCAGAAGGTAACTATGTATTTGCGAAACGGCGCTATACCCGTAAGTGAGTAGGTAATGGTACCTCCGCCTGGTATGGAAATGTCAATATCGCACCAGGGACCGCATATATTGTTGAGCTTGCTGGGGTTGCCCAGCAGCACTGCGGTAATGGGCCAGGGGTCATACGCTCCGGCAAGTGTAAGATCGAAACAAAGCGTACCGTTAGGCCCTATTACCAGATCGGTATAGGGAGTACCATAAAAATTGAAAGTAAAACCTATAGGAAGTACGCCTGAGTATATATCATCAATCGCAATGCCCGATGGTGTAGGCGAATCGCCTATAAGTAATGCCGAAAGTGTAGTGCATGGCACAGTACAGCTCAACGAATCGCTGCTGGTAACCGTTACCTGAGCACCTGCACGCACACCGGCAAGCAGTAGAATGAAAATAAGTGCAATCCCTGAATAAATAATCTTTTGCTTCATAATCCACTATTATTATATAACATCATTAATGGCTATTTCTGGCCACACAATACTGTATTACTTATATAGACCATTATTTCTATTAAAAGGTTAGTAAAAATAGGATTTTTTTAGCTTAAAACTTGTTATTCGGCCAAACATGAATAAATGTGCGTATTTGTTGGGTGCGGCTAAATCGTCTGGGTCGAGAATAGAACGTATTACACAGATTCTACGGAATGTTGCTTTATGGCAGGTGTGCCACACTTCCAAAGTGTGGCACACCTCAGATTTCCATTTTTTGTCTGAATCAAAAATGAAGAGAGAACTGACAATTATTCGATAGCTTTATATAGCGCAAACTATTGCCATGAAAAAACTACTCTATTTCCTTTTTATATTTCTCTCATTTACTGTTACAGCACAAGTACCTGAACCAGATATGATTTCGTTGAAAGGAATTGGTGGTAACGGTAGTGATAAAATAGGCACCCACATTACTAAAACAAAAGACGGTGGATTCATAATTCGATTCGAAACAGGTTCAAGTATTGGAAGTGGCAATATAGATTCACTATGTGCTCCAATTCCAAATAGAATGATATTTTCGAAATACAACGGTGATGCTACAGTTATTGAGTGGAGTAAATGTTATGGTTTTGGTGGAGATAGTTTTATAACACATATTTTTCCCGCAAATAGCGGAGATTATGTTTGGGGAGGACAGTTTAACTCTTCTACCAGTTATGGCTGGCTTGTTACAAAGCAAGATGCAGGAGGTAATACCGTATGGCAACGCAACTATAGCAAGGGTAAGGGATCTATACTTCGTGCAATGATGGCTACAGAAGATGGTGGTTATATAATGACTGGCGGGGCTTATCAGACAGATACAAACGTACTATCGCTATATGGTGGAAGTATGACGGCTGATATATGGGTGCTAAAAGTAGATAGTAACGGCTACAAGGTGTGGAGCAAGGTTATAGGCGGCACTGGCAATGAGAGTGTAGCTGCACTGGTGCCGGCACCAGGTAATGGCTGCTATGTGGTAGGGGGTACAGGGTCTTATGACTATGACTGCACGGGCAATCCCGGAGGAGGGACAGCCTACCTGGCACGGCTGGACCATGACGGCAACATGCTATGGCACCGCTGCCTGGGTGGCAGCAGCCACGATGCTGCTACTGCTGCCTGTAGCAATAACAAGGGAGGAGTAATACTGGCAGTAAATACCAGCTCAAACGACGTAGATGTACACAACTACCATGGTGGCAGCGACTACTGGGCAGTAGAGGTAGATAGTGAGGGGACAATAGTCTGGGACAACTGTTATGGAACTACTGGTGATGAAGTGCCTCAGGCAATATGCAAGGCAACAGATGGTAGTGTATGGATAAATGGATATACAACAGACGGATATGATGATGTATATATAGTGAAGGCTGATAGTGTAGGTATCTTAGAAAGTTCCACTCTTTTGTCTACTTATCAACAGGATAGGGGGTTAATGATTTACCCTTTAATCAATGGCTATGTACTTGCTGGTGGATACTATTATGCAAGTCATGGATCTTTTGCATCTCTAACAAATTACGGTACGTTTGACGCTTTTCTTGCAATTTTTTCTCCGTGGAATGTGGGAATAAAGGATAAAACATCTGAAAAAAGTGGTTTTAAAATATATCCTAATCCTGCGACAGAATCAGTGAATATTAAAGCCATAGACAACAGCTTGTGCCGGATAACAGTTTATGATATTTTGGGAAGAATGATGTATGACAATACTATTACCAAAAACATACAGATACCGGTAAATGAATGGCGGGCAGGCCTTTACTTCGTACAGATAGTAAGTGAAAATGGATATACAGAAGTGCAGAAATTAATAGTGCGATAATTGTTCTTTTCCTATCCTGCACATCTCATTTTTTTCTGGAGAACCGGATACAACCTGAAACAGACATCAGGGTTTATTAATGCCGCTTTTTCACCTCCTGAATCTATTGTTGGGCATGTCGAAGAAATTTTGGTTATTTTACACCTGCAACAACTCATGCAATGATCAGCATCCGCAACATAGTAAAACAGTATGGAGGCTACCGCGCACTCAGCGATGTGAGCATAGAGGTAGAAAAAGGAACCGTCTTCGGGCTGCTGGGGCCAAATGGTGCCGGCAAGACATCGCTCATCCGTATCATCAACCAGATAACCGCTCCAGATTCGGGCACAATACTCTTCAACGGAGAGCCGCTGGGCAGGCACCATGTAGAGCGTATAGGCTATATGCCTGAGGAGCGTGGCCTGTACAAAAAAATGGAGATAGGTGAGCAGATCGTCTATCTGGCCCGGCTCAAGGGCTTGAGCAGGGCAGAGGCGCTGCGCCGCTCCAAATACTGGTTCGAAAAGCTGCAGATACAGGACTGGTGGCACAAGAAGATAGAAGAACTATCTAAGGGGATGCAGCAGAAAGCACAGTTTGTAGCCACAGTAATGCACGAGCCCGAATTGTTGATACTGGATGAACCCTTCTCGGGTTTCGACCCGGTAAATGCCGAAATAATAAAGAACGAGATACTTGAGCTGAACAGAAAGGGGGCTACCATCATCTTCTCTACACACCGCATGGAGTCGGTAGAGGAGCTGTGTGACTCTATAGCACTGCTGCACCAGTCGCACAAGATACTGGATGGCAAGGTAAAACAAATCAAAAACTCGTTTAGGAATGGCACCTACATACTGGAATGTGAGGGCGCAGGTATAACCCCCGGAGCCGATGCACCCTTTACCATACTGGACGATAACCGCACCGATGAACACCACCACCTGCGCCTGAAAATTAATGACGGTGGCAGCCCAAACGATGTGCTGCGGTATATGCTGCCACTTGCCACCATCACCCGCTTCGAAGAGATAGTACCCGACATGAACGAAATATTTATCAGCACCGTAAATAAACAGGATAAATAATGAACAAGATACTGCTCATCATACAGCGTGAATACCTGTCCCGGGTAAAGAAGAAATCTTTCATAGTGCTTACTATATTGGTACCTGTTTTGTTCATAGGTATGTTCGCGCTCATAGGCTATCTGGCTGTAAAAGGCGATGACCTGGGCGATGAAAAAAAGGTGCAGGTGATAGATGAGAGTGGCACTTTCTCCGGCAAACTCAAGGACACCCATTCTATTACTTATGTATATACTACCGGCAACTACGATAGTGCCAAAGCATCGTTTATAGAGGATGGTTACAATTTTCTGCTGCACATACCACCGGCATCATCATCGGTGCAGATAGAACTGCTGAGCGAGAAGAAGCCCAGTGCTACCACCATAGAAGCTATAGAAACCGGACTGAGCAATATAGCAGAGGCGCAGCAACTGAAGCTGGCAGGTATAGACACCGCAGTGCTGGCACAGGCACAGAAGCGAATAGAAATAAAAGCCAAACAAATAACAGAGGCTGGCGAAAAAGACGCACAGACCTACACGGCTTATGCTATAGGATTTCTGTCTGCATTCCTTATTTACATCTGCCTGTTTATCTATGGCACACAGGTGATGCGTGGTGTCATTGAAGAAAAAGTAAGCCGCATAGTAGAGGTGATCATCTCTTCTGTAAAGCCCTTCCAGCTGATGCTGGGCAAGATAATAGGGGTAGGTATGGTAGGCCTTACACAGTTTATTCTTTGGATAATTATCTCTGTAGGGCTGTCTATGGTAGGCGGCACTATGATGGCCGGCAAGGCTATGCAGTCAAAACAGATGGCTCAGGTGCAGCAAACGGTAAATGACCACAAAGAATTGAAACAAGTACAAAGCCCTGACAAAGGCATGGCAACCATTATGCAGTCTATAGAGAGTATCCCAGTTGTGTATACCATCAGTTGTTTTCTGTTCTATTTCCTGTTTGGCTACCTGCTCTATAGTGCCATCTTTGCGGCGGTGGGCTCTGCCGTAGATAACGAAACAGAGACCCAGCAATTCATGCTGCCCATTACTTTGCCTCTTATATTCACATTTGCTTTGGCTCAGAGTTTTATCATCAACAACCCCGACAGTTCATTGTCTGTATGGCTGTCTATGATACCCTTTACCTCACCCATAGCCATGATGATACGCATACCCTTTGGGGTGCCCGCATGGCAGCTTGCGCTGTCTATGTTTTTATTGGTACTTGGGTTTGTGTTCACCACCTGGGTGGCGGCACGTATATACAGGGTAGGTATACTCATGTATGGCAAGAAAGCTACCTACAGAGAGCTGGCAAAATGGTTTATGTATAAAGAGTAAGTAGTAATCTGTTAACCTTTATCAGGTACTATCGATATAGACTTTTGCAACACCAGCGAATTGGGTATGGTGATTATATCACCCTCTGCAGTTTTCAGGTGTACAAAAAAGTAGGTGAGGTCGGTTATTTCCCCCTCATACGGAAAGTCTTTGTCCAGAATTTTTATGGTATCGCCTATTTTCATAGGGTGGTTGAAAAAAATCAGCACACTCGCTGTAATGTTGGATAACAAAGACCACTGTGCAAAAAACGCTATGCCCAGCACAGTCAGCAGTGTACTTACAAATACCGCAATGTCCTTCTGATTCAACCCCCATATTGCAGAAAGAAAAACAAGCGCAACTATCGTTGTAAGCAGGTTGGCGGCACGTATGGTTATTTTGCGCCGCGAGCGCGGTAGCTGGGCTTTTTTCAAAGCATTGTTTACAAACGACCGGTTGATGTAAGATACGATGATGTAGCAAACAACTACCGATATCGTTTCTATAATCTGCACATTAAGTACTTCCATATCTGATAGCTGTTATTTGCTGCAAAAATATTCGATGGGATATGATATCGTTCTATTTCAGAAATCCGGCTAATCACATATGCGCTCACGTCGTTTCCTCACCTCAATGGTATAAGTATTGAGCCGGAGTCAAATGCAATAATCAGATCACTGCTTATTCTTTCACTTTCACTTCTTCGGGTTCATCCGGTATTGGCTCGGCTATTTTGCCACCTATCACCCGCCAGTTTTGTATTGGCTTTTGTACTTTTTTGGGTTTTGGTCTGTTCTTTTGTGCTGCCTTGCGCTCAGCTTCTGCCGCTGCCGTCAGGCTGTCGCTGATGCGCTTTTGTGTCGCCTTTTCTTCTGCTATGCCCGTGGCTATGCCCGTACCTATTCCCTTTTGGTTGCCGGCTTCAAACCCAGCATCATATGCCGCTTGCTTTATTCCGGGTACTGCCAGAAACCAACCCAGCATACTACATAATGCAATTCCTAAAATGAGACCTATAAATACGTTTTTCATGAGCTAAATTTGAAGACTAATTCTGAGTAGAAAACACCACAGGAATGAATAGGGATATCTATCATCTGCGCCTTAAAAGTACAACATCATAGTTATAAAGTTTTCTTAAAATCGGTATCATATATGTTATTAAGGCACAGGGTCGTAGCCATGCTTGCCCCACGGGTGGCAAGAGCAAAACCGCTTGAAGGCCAGCCAGCCACCCTTTAGCGGTCCGTATTTTTTTATAGCCTCCAGCCCATAGGCACTGCAGCTCGGTGTGAAGCGGCACTTCACCCCAAGAAACGGCGATATAGCCCCCTGATAAAAGCGGATAATACCTATGAATAGAATGGTGAGTAAGCGCCGCATGGGATATTAATATTGGTTGGTCAGATAATGCCCGTGAGCATGTTACAAAGCTATATGCAATTCTTGAATTACACTTACTTAGCCACAGGTTTACCTACTATTCCTGTCAGTCGTTCTATCCCTGTCTTTACTGCGGGCAGCACCTGTGCATATTCCGGCATTTCCTTACCGGTGAATACGAGAAACACATGCAGTGCCATGCCTTGTGGCAATGCATCTATAAGTTGTTGTTTATTCAGTCGCCAGGCCTCTACCATGAGCCTGCGCACACGATGCCGGTGTACAGAACTACGGAATTTCTTTTTAGGAACTGAAAAACCGGCTTTCAGCCTGGAGTTGGGAATTAGGGATTGGGAATTAGGGATTGGGTTGGTGGGACTTATATTCAGTTGATTGTCAACTGTCGATTGCCGACTGCCGACAGTCAACTCAGATTGGTCAACTGCCAACTGCTGACCGCCAACTGTAAACTCAGGATTGTCAGCTGTCAACTGCGAACCGTCATCTGGTTCATTTACAATGTTGTATATGATACGTATGGGAAAAACAGAAAACGCTTTCCCGTTAAGGAAAAGCGTGTTAATATGCTGCTCTCTTTTGAGCCGCTCATAAACCTTGAAAGTATTACGAATGGCAAGTAGATTTTATATAATGATATTATTTCAGACGGCTCTCGTCAGATACAGTTAGCTTGTGGCGACCCTTAGCCCGGCGCGATGCCAGCACTCTACGGCCATTTGCAGATTCCATACGCTTACGAAATCCATGTACTGATTTACGGCTACGGCGGTGTGGTTGATATGTACGTTTCATAACAGTCTGTTTTTATGTGCCCTTTTTCAAGGGAGTGCAAAGGTAGGGCAAATGTTTTAAGTAAACAAATTATTTCAACAGCAACTTATTTTTGCTGCACCTGCCTGCCAAAATGCTAAGTTAAACCATTGGTTTAACAAAATTATAAAGACAGTCCACATTTATCATAAAATATTGAATATCATGTTTTTATACAACACATAAATTTAAGTGCATAAGTGCATATTTGTCATTATGTTATAGCTGGCACAGAAGATATAATGGGTGGTGTAATTTCGCACCCTTACATTCCTGTATGGCATTTGCCATATAACAACATCCCGCTCTTATGAAATCCGTATTACAACATGTTTACTTTGGCAATACGCTACAGGACTGGCTTTTTGCAGCCGGCATACTACTGGGAGCTATCGTACTGATAGCTATAGCCGGCAACTCTGTTATTGGCTGGCTCAAAAAATTCGCAAATAATACCAAAAATAAGTACGACAATATCTTGCTGCTGGCAATCGAGAAGTTTATCTTCCCTTTGCTTTACGTCGGTAGCTTTTACATGGCGCTTTCCTACCTCACCCTTACACCCAAAACAGATAAAATTGTACACTGGCTCCTGCTTTTGTTATACACTTTTTTTATTCTGCGTATCATCACTGCCATTATTCAGCAGCTCATCTATTCGTTTCTGATGAGGCAGGAGGATGGCGAAACCAAGCAAAAGCAAGCCCGCGGCTTCATCATTATCGCAAAGTTCATCGTCTGGGTTGTCGGGTTTGTTTTTGTGCTGGACAATCTGGGCTTCAATGTTTCGGCCATCATTGCCGGCCTTGGCGTAGGGGGTATAGCGATAGCGCTGGCGGCACAAGCCGTACTGGGCGACCTTTTCAGCTACTTCATCATTTTCTTCGATCGGCCTTTCGAGATCGGCGACTATATCGTTTTCGATACAGAAATGGGTGTAGTGGAGTACATCGGGGTAAAGTCTACCCGTATTCGCACGCTCAACGGTCAGGTATTGGTGTGCTCCAACAAAGACCTTACTAATGCTCGCGTAAACAACTACAAAAATATAACCAGAAGACGTGCACTGTTGAAAATAGGTGTTGTATATCAAACTTCTCCCGAAAAACTCCAGCAGATTCCAGAGCTGGTAAGAGGCATCATAGTTGCGGATCAGGGCGTGGAGTTCGAACGCGGACACTTTATTGGTTTTGGGGATAGCAGCCTCGATTTTGAGTTTGTCTACTTTGTGCCCGACCCTGATTACAAAAACTATCTCGACAAGCAGCAGGCCATTAACTTCAAGCTTTTCAGCGCCTTCCAAAAAGAAGGCATTGACCTTGCTTACCCCAGCCAGACACTGTACCTCGTAAGTGATAAAAAGGACGAAGAACTGAAAAAAGTAAGCCAGACCCCGGCATCAAACCCGGGACTGGCTTAGCACTATTGTTATGAGTCTGCACTACCTGGTGCTCCTTACTTGGCACGACCGCCACCACCCTTGCTGATAACGTTTCTATACGCCACTATATCCCTGTCAAACAGGTACAGACCACTTTTGTCAGCGCCTATCATTTCCAGTTTTTCGTTCAGCGTGCGGGCCAGGCGCTCTTCTTCTATCTGCTCAGCAACATACCATTGCAGAAAATTGTGGGTAGCATAGTCTTTCTCCTGTAGCGCCAAATGCACTATATCATTGATAGCCTCCGATACACCCACTTCATTTTTCAGAAACTCTTCAAACAGCTTTGTGAGGGAGGTAAACGTTATATTGGGCTGCTCCAGTGCCGGCACTATACCGAAACCACCACGTTCATTTATATACATCATTATCTTCAGCATGTGCTGACGCTCCTCTTCCGACTGAGTATAGAAAAACTCCGTTACTCCCTGCAGACCCGGTTGAATATCCGACCACGACGCCATAGCAAGATATATCTGAGAAGACATAGCCTCATGTTTGAGTTGCTTGTTAAGTGCCTCCTGAACTGTTTTACTGAGCATATTATTTAGTGTTTAGTGTTTACCAAATTTACGAATAATAAACCTGCCCGCAAAGTATCTTAGCATCAAACTATTGATTAAAAAAGAAGCATACCCTATTCTATAATCCCATTAGCCTTAAAAAAATAAATGGCTATATTCTGTTTCTTAGGGATAAAAACCTGCGGGTAGCTCTGCCACCTTAAACGCAACTCACTGTCAACAGCAACCCTCAGCGCCTTTGCGGTAAAAATCAACCCAGCATATGCTCCAGCTCTTCCTTTTTGAGTAGCACAAACGTTTTCCTGCCATCAGGTGTCAGCTCCGGCTGCGAGCAGGCAAAGAGCTCGTCTACCAGCGCCTGCTGCCCTTCAGGCTGGTATATTGCCTGTATATTCTGCGACAGGCGGCGGGCCATACCCGCCAGCAGCGTTTCTGCCCGCCGGTTCAGCATATCGGGCGACTCATGTTTCAGTTGTTCTATTACTTCGTCCAGCACATTCTTCTCCTCGCCCACCGGTAGGCCGGGCGGTATGCCCTGCACCACAAAGGTGTTTTTGCCAAATGGCGATATGTCGAAACCCATGCGCACCAGATCAGGTAGTACCTCCTGTAGCAGCACCGCATCCTGCATCGTCACCTCATAAGACTCCGGGAACAGCACCCGCTGCGATGCAGCATTTTCATTGTTCCACTCCCGCAGCAGCCGCTCGTAGCAGATACGCTCCTGCGCCCTGCGAATGTGTATGAGCATCATCCCCGACTTGATGGTGGTAGCCAGCATAGACCCCTGCACCAGCATCATGCTGCTGCTGCCCTTGCCGGCGGTAACGCCACTGCTCAGTATAGTGCCTTGTATCAGTTGCGGCTCCGCTTCTGTCTGGTTGGGCTGTTGTGCTGCATTAGCAGCTATGTTGGTTGCTGCCGGTGTGTTGGCTATTTCATACAGTTCCTTCCACTGTTTCAGGCTGTCATTACGCTCTATGGCATGCGCCTGACCTTTGTCGGTAAAGGTGTTGAAGAGGTATCCCTTGCGGGTATCTTCCTGTTGTTTTTCTGTAAATGGCAGCCGCACCGCCGGCATCTGCTGTATCTCAGGGTTAAGGGTGAAGTCGAGCGAAGGGGCTATATTATACTTTGCCAGCGAGTGTTTTACAGCCGCCATCAGGTAGGTATACATTAGCCGGTCGTCTTCAAACTTTACTTCCTGCTTGGTAGGGTGCACATTCACATCCACACGGGCAGGGTCTACCTCCAGAAACAGCACATAAAACGGAAACGACTCTTTTTCTATCAGCCCCTCATAAGCCTGCACCACAGCATGGTTCAGATACGCATTGCGGATAAACCTGCCATTGATGAAAAAGTACTGATTGCCCCGGGTGCGGGTACTTGCCTGCGGCTTGCCCACAAATCCATATATATTGAGCACATCTGTTTTCTGCTCCACCGGCACCAGATTTTTCTCATAGTTGCTGCCCAGCATAGCCACCACACGCGCTTTCAGCGTGTCGGCATCCATGCGGTGCTGCTCCACATTGTTGTTCCACAGCCTGAAACCGATATTGGGGTGGGCAAGCGCTATACGGGTAAACTCATCCAGTATATTGCGCAGCTCTGTGGTAGCACTTTTCAGAAAATTGCGGCGGGCAGGCACATTATAAAACAGGTTCTTCACCATGATGGTAGTACCCGGATTGATGGCGCAGGGCTCCTGTAGCTTTACCTCTGTACCCTCTATCACTATGCGTGTACCCGTTTCTGCGCTTTCCTGCCGGGTTTTCATCTCTACCTGAGCTACCGCCGCTATAGACGCCAGTGCCTCGCCCCTGAAACCCATGGTGCGTATCTTGAAAAGGTCTTCTATACTCTTTATTTTGGAGGTAGCATGACGCTCAAAGCTCATGCGCGCATCGGTAGGGCTCATGCCCTTGCCATTGTCTGTTACCTGTATCAGCTCCTTACCGGCATCTTTTATCACCAGTTGTATATCAGTAGCACCCGCATCTATGGCGTTTTCCATCAGCTCCTTCACTGCCGATGCGGGTCGTTGCACCACCTCGCCGGCCGCTATCTGGTTGGCTATATGCTCTGACAATAGTTGTATTACATCCGGCACAGATATTTCGTTTTAGGGTGCAAAGGTAAAGGGTTGATGGCTAAATAGACAACAAATAACAGGACGACTAAGGGCAAACGCTTTAAGATCAGCAGCGCCGGCAAGTATTGATTTTATCAGTAAACAGGAACTTAGTGAACCTTTATTTTATATAATCATCGTTCTTATACTATGTTTCATTGCACAAACTTTTTGTTCTTTGTAGACTTTGTAGTGAATTTTCGTCTCATGGTACTTTGATTTCTGTGTTTAACTTTCAATATGATCATAGCCTGTTTGCCCCGGTTTAATAATAATTTATCATTAACTCACCCTGTATTTCCTAATTTTGCACACCACTAAAGCCGGATACATTGAACACACAGGAGTTTATAGCAGCAGCAATTCGGGAAGACATAGGAGATGGAGATTTTTCTACCCTGGCTTGTATCC